>NZ_BAABEY010000010.1:0-137319 GCF_039540405.1 Ravibacter arvi | reverse complement strand
TCCGTTTGTAAACCCTGATCTTCACGACCTGAAAAACCGAAGCCTCTCAAATCAACCAGGCAAACAGATCTGTTATATGAGCTTTTGTACTTGTATGACTCTTATTTCTGTCTTTCCCAACACGTCAAAGAACTTTTTGCCTTTTTGTCTTTACTATCGCTTCCGGTTTCTAATTTAAAGCCTGATCTCTCAATCAAAACCCCTTCAAAACCCACGACCCCAAAACCTTTCGGCAAGTGCTTAAGAACTCGTTTGTTCTTAAAATTTTATCCCCCTCTACCACCTCGCTTCCTTTTTTCTAAACCCGATTCGTTCAACCGGGATGCAAAGGTGGCAGATCAGTTCGTATTATCCAAATGTCAACACAGAAATATTTTTGATTTATCATGCAAAAAAAACGTATCGCACCCACGTCCCGCTGATTCCTAGCGATTTATGGGTGCGCTTAGGTTTGAAAAAAAATTGAAAATATTTTCGTCCTATTTTTCTCCGACTGTCAAAACACCCAAAAACACCGCTGAAAAAGTTTTGACCGAATATTCCACTTGAGAAGGGTAAATTTCAAAATATTAGAAAAATTCAATTTTCTGGCGGATTGGGACTAACCGATGTCCACCCTCCGTCTACCACCAGGAACTGCCCCGTAACATGTTTGGCTCCCGGCGACAGAAAATACAGCACCGCTTCGGCGATATCGGCACAGGTAGCAGGCCTTCCCAAGGGAGTAATCTCCGACCAGACCGACACATAGGCCGGATCTTCGAGCGTTCTTTCGGTCAGGGTAGCTCCGGGCGCAACGGTATTTACCGTTATCTGGTGAGGGGACAGCTCTATCACCAGGCTTTTGGCGAGCATCTCCAGGGCGGCTTTGGTCATTCCATAGGCTGCGAGCCCCCGGTGGGCCTGGTGGCCCGTTACCGAAGACATAAAAAGGATGCGCCCGCCCCCGCCCTGCTTTACCATCTGGCGGGCCGCCTGCTGGGCCAGCATGAAGCTCCCGAATAGATTTAGCTGGAGAACTTTCCGGAGATCATCCGCCTTATAGTCAAGGAAACTCCCGAAAAGGGTAATGCCGGCATTTGCCACAAGGGAATCAACCCGACCGTAGGCGCTCACCGCCGCGGCCACCAGCTCTTCTATAAAAACCAGATCCGAGACATCCCCGGGTACCGCCATACAGGTTCCACCAGACACATTGATCGCTTTGGCGGCATCAGCAGCAAGCCGCTCATCCAGGTCATTCAGCACTACCCGCGTACCCGCCTCACCCAGTCTTCTTGCAATTTCAAAACCAATACCCTGGCCCGCACCGGTGACGATCGCCACCGGTGTATTGTTGTTGTTTCTCATGGTTGTAAAATGAGGTTTGAGGTGTGAGGTTTGAGGTGTAAGTTGTGAAACGTGAGGGGTGCGGCAATAGCAACCGGCTCATTCCTCACCCCTCAAACCTCACACCTATTTCAATGTGAATCCCTGGTAACTACATCACCGGAACCGCCTCTGAGGAAATTAAGGTCTGCGCCGAGGTGCGCCTGGTTTACTTCTTTTATATAGAGGTTCACGTAACCGCGGTCATAGCCGAGATCGGGCGCTTTCCATTCGGCCCTCCGCGCGGCCAGCTCTTCGTCCGAAACTTCCAGGTGCAGTCTGCGCGCCGCTACATCCAATTCAATATAATCTCCGTCTTTCACCAGCGCCAGGACGCCGCCCTCGGCTGCTTCCGGAGAAACGTGCAAAACAACAGTACCGAATCCAGTACCGCTCATTCGCCCGTCCGAAATCCTGATCATATCATTGATTCCTTTGTCGAGGACCTTTTTCGGAAGCCCCATGTTTCCAACCTCCGGCATGCCCGGGTACCCTTTCGGCCCTACCATTTTTAATACGAGAATGCTGTTTTCGTCTACTTCCAGGTCCGGATCTTCAATTTTCTTCTTATAATGATCAATGTCCTCGAATACAACGGCACGCCCCCTGTGCTTCATCAGTTCCGGCTTGAGTGACGCCGAAGGCTTGATAACTGCGCCGTTCTGGCAGAGGTTGCCTTTCAATACCGCGAGACCGGTAAGGTTTTTCACCGGTTTCTCAAGTGTTCCGATTACGTCCGCATCATAACAAACGGCATTTTTGCAGTTCTCGCCTACCGTCTTGCCATTTACGGTAATGGCTTCACTGTTCAGCTTGCCGATGAGCTCTTTTTGGATAACGGGTACACCGCCTGCATAAAAGAAATCTTCCATAAAATACTTACCGGAGGGCTGCAGGTTTGCCAGGAGCGGTATGTCGGCAGAAAGACGGTCAAAGTCTTCGATGTCCAGCTTCACGCCCATCCGGCCTGCTATGGCCAACAAGTGGATCACCAGGTTGGTGGATCCGCCGATAGCCGCATTTACCTTGATGGCATTTTCAAAAGCCTCGCGCACCAGCACTTTCGACATCCGGAGGTCCTCCTTTACCATTTCCACAATACGCCGTCCGGATAAATGGGCCAATACTTTCCGCCTCGAATCGGCCGCCGGTATGGCGGCATTTTCCGGCAGGGTAAGTCCCAGCGATTCTACCATCGTTGCCATGGTAGAGGCTGTGCCCATTACCGCGCAGTGACCGTTGCTCCGGCTCATGCAGGCTTCTGCCTCCGTCAGCTCTGCCTGTGTCATTTCCCCTTTTCTGAAAGCCTCGCTGAATCGCCAGATATCGCTGGTAGCAATACTGCGCCCCTGGAACCTGCCGGTCAACATCGGTCCGCCGGAAACGGCGATAGTAGGAATATTAACGCTGGCCGCGCCCATTACCAGGGAAGGAGTGGTTTTATCGCAGCCGCAAAGCAGCACCACGCCATCCATCGGGTTCGCGCGGATCGATTCTTCCACATCCATACTCGCCAGGTTGCGGTACAGCATCGCAGTCGGTTTGATCAGGGTTTCGCCGAGCGACATCACCGGGAAATCAAGCGGGAATCCACCTGCCTCCCAAACCCCTCTTTTGACCACCTCCGCCAATTCCCTGAAGTGCCCGTTACAAGGCGTAAAACCGGAATAAGTATTACAAATCCCGATTACAGGCCGCCCGTCGAATTCATCGGCCGGATACCCCTGGTTCTTCATCCAGGACCGGTAAATGAACCCGTCTTTCCCCTCCTTCCCAAACCAACCTCTGCTTCTAAGTTTTTTTTCAGACATAATATTTAACTAAATGACAATGTGATGCTGTATAAAAGGGAGATACTGATTAACATGCTGCAATATGTTTGAAAGGTACTCAAACCGGCCAATAAAAAATGGCCCCGCCCGCACCTCTTTGCTCACCGCTCGCAGCTTTAATACAGACGAAAGTAGATTTTAATGCTATTTTAAGCATCTGTTCTGTTTTTTTTTATCGCAGAATAGTAAATTACCTCAGATGTCTGAAATGCAATACGCTGTTCGTATCAATTATGCTGATTCCTAAATCATGTGCCCGTAGCTTTCTTTGCCTGTTTGCCGGACTCCTGATGCATACGCATGACGGCAGCTCCCAACCTTCCAATGATCATTTTATCCAAAAACTGCTGAAAAAGCACCCCGACCGGTTCGGAAAGTTTCTCAGCCGACCGGAAGCCTACG
Source organism: Ravibacter arvi (assembly GCF_039540405.1). Taxonomy (NCBI): domain Bacteria; kingdom Pseudomonadati; phylum Bacteroidota; class Cytophagia; order Cytophagales; family Spirosomataceae; genus Ravibacter; species Ravibacter arvi. Next base: position 133,717 of record NZ_BAABEY010000010.1, on the reverse strand, counting down.
GGATTCAGATCATCTATACGAAAATTGACTACGGTAACAACGGCAGGCGAAACTTTTCGGACTATCATTACGGGGACACCCAGAACCGGTATTTTTACCCGGCAAGCTCCATCAAGCTGGCCGCAGCAGTACTTGCACTGGAAAAACTGAACCAGCTCGCCATTCCGGGGCTCGACCGAAACACTACCATGCTGGTGCTTTCCGACCGGCCGGCTCAAACCGAAGCACTCCTCGACAGCACCTCCGGAAACGGGCTGCCTTCTGTCGGGCATTATATCAGGAAGCTGCTACTCGCCAGCGACAATGATGCCTACAACCGCTTGTATGAGTTCCTGGGTCAATCCTATTTTAATGAAACAATGCTTGCGAAAGGCTATAAAGGCTTTCGGGCTACCCACCGGTTGGAAGCGGGGATGAACTACGAGGAAAACCGGTATACCAACCCGGTCAGGTTTGTAAGAGATAACAAAGTAGTGTATGAACAGAAAGGAGCGTACAGCGACAAAGACTATGCCGCCGGCACGCCGGTTTATATAGGAAAGGGTTATGTTGAAGGCGGACGCGTGGTTAATTCACCCATGGATTTTGCAAAAAAGAATGCATTCCCCCTGATGGACCAGCAAATCTTTCTCCGGAACCTGATGTTCCCGGGTGAGGCTCCGCCCCATCAGAAATTCAACCTGGCTGAAGACGACTATCGATTCCTTTACCAATATATGTCGCAGCTTCCGATTGAAACGACTTTCCCTGAAGCCTATCACGAAACCATGGACGACGCTGCGGTAAAATTTCTTCTTTTTGGAAAAACCACCAAACGGATTCCGCGCCAGATCAGGAGTTTTAACAAGATTGGCGAAGCTTACGGCTACCTGGTTGACAATGCCTTTATTGCTGATTTTGAAAAAGGAGTAGAATTTCTCCTGAGCGCCGTGATTTACTGCAACGAAGACGGAGTTCTGAACGACGACCGGTATGAATATGACCCGGTCGGCTACCAATTCATGGCTGATCTGGGTAAAACCATCCTCGAATATGAATTGGCCAGGAAACGGCGGGAACGGCCTGACCTCGAAAGATTTGAGGTCGAGTATGACAAATAGGCGTTACGCCTTTGTACGATCAGTGCTTGTGAACGCGCCTGCAGAGATAAAGATTCAGGGAATGCCCTACAATCAGGAGAAAAGAACCGAAATAGCCGAGGTAATGAAACACTTCGTTGCTTTCCTCCAGCAGAAGTGAAGCTGCAAAAACGGCAAATGCCCCCCAAAGAAAACGGTTAAGCCACGTAGAATGGCCGTTACGTGTGGCATAATAAACCGCCACACCATTGATCAGGATAAAAACAAAACCGAGCAGGTGCATTCCTTCCGACAGCGTATCTTTAAAAAATACCGATGAACTTAATGCCAGAAGCGGTGTCGCAATACAATGTATGATGCAAAGTACCGAACCGGTTATACCCACATAATCGGCATTACTATGATTTTCCGAGTGCTGCGCTTTTATCATGCAGCAAAAGTAACAGCTTTTCTCAACAGTTGCAACAGCGTTGCAGAAAAAGAAAAAACCGGGCAAAAAAACTTACTTTGCTGTTGGGGGGGAGGTTGGAGGTCGGAAATCAGCCCTGTTTATTCCGAGCGCTGCCCGTCCGACCCCGTTTTCCGATGTCCGATTTCTGATTTCCGATGTCCGACTTCCGACTTCCGACTTCCCCCTTCCACTCAACCCCAACAAAATGAACTGGACTTCAAACCCCGAAAGATATAGCCGGATGCCCTACCGGCGCTGCGGACAGAGCGGCCTGCAGCTGCCGGCGGTTTCGCTTGGCTTGTGGCACAACTTTGGCGACGACGTGGCGCACCAAACCAAGCAGGCCATTTGCCGGACTGCTTTTGACCTGGGTGTGACGCACTTTGACCTGGCCAATAATTACGGGCCGCCTCCCGGAAGCGCAGAAAAGGCCTTCGGCAGAATCTTGTCGGAAGATTTTAAAGCGCACCGCGACGAGCTGGTTATCTCTACCAAGGCAGGTTACAACATGTGGCCCGGCCCCTATGGAGAATGGGGCAGCCGTAAATACCTGGTCTCGAGCTGCGACCAGTCGCTGAAGCGGCTAAAAGTTGACTACGTCGATATTTTCTATTCACACCGTTTTGACCCGGATACACCGTTGGAGGAAACGATGGGCGCGCTCGACTATATTGTCCGTTCGGGAAGGGCGCTGTATGCGGGTATCTCGTCTTACAATGCCAAACGAACGTCGGAAGCGCTCGCTATTCTCAAAAATCTTGGGACGCCCTGCCTGATCCACCAGCCCTCCTATTCCATGCTGAACCGATGGATTGAAGATGACGGCCTCCTGGACGTGCTGGAGGACTCAGGTGTGGGAACGATCATTTTTTCGCCGCTCGCCCAGGGAATGCTGACCGACAAGTACCTGAAGGAGATACCGCAGGGAAGCCGGGCCGCTCAATCAAAATCCTTGAACCCCGCTTTCTTAACCCCTGAAAACCTGCAGCGAATTGCGGCGTTGAATGTAATTGCCGGCAAACGGGGCCAAACCCTGGCACAAATGGCAATTTCCTGGGCGCTGCGCGACCGGCGGGTTACGTCCGCTCTGATCGGGGCCAGCTCCGCTCAACAGGTGAGAGACAGTGTGGGCGCGATTGAAAACCTGGAGTTTTCGGAAGATGAGCTGCGCCGCATTGACGAACACGCCTTGGATGGCGGGTTGAATATCTGGAAAGAATCGGCAGAAATTATTTAATATCAACCACCCCGGCAGGTGCCGGGGTGGTTGAATTGTGGCAGTAATAAGTTAACCCAGAGAGAAAAGGCGCCGAGGGGGGGCCGTTACCGGCCGCCTTTTCTTTAATTCCGGGTCATGTGCTATTACCTGCCAAATAATCCTGCGAGGGAGTCCAGCACGTTTCCACGCTGTCCCTGGCTGTTTTGCTGATTAAAAAACTCTCCTGCCAGGTCTGCCAAAGCGCCCATTCCGTCGTTACCAGCCGGCTCAGCCTGTTGTCCACCACCTAGCACACTGCTTAACAGCCCGCCGATAAGGCCGCCTGCGCCGGCCTGCTGACCACCGCCTCCGAGCAAACCGCCAATCAGGTCGGCAACACCACCGCCCTGCGACTGGCTCTGTTTCTGCTGTCCCAGGTAACCCATTACTACCGGGGCCAATACGGAAAGCACGCTACCGATCTGGCCGGCGGACAGTCCTGACTGCTCAGAAAGATTTTGGGTGACATAGCCGGTGTTGTTACCGAAGATATGCCCTACAATTTTGTTGCCGTCGTCCGTTGCGCCTCCGCCCAGAAGCCCTGCAAGGTTGTCAAAAATTCCACCGGAGTGCTGGTCCAACGCCCGGTCTATACTTTCGCCCTGATTTTTATTCCTGGCGTTGTAGTTAAGAGCCGCAATCATAAGGGGAACAGCCGCCGAGACTACCCATTTTGCCTTGCTTTCATCTATATTAAGCATTCTGGCCACAGATGAGGTGATGGAAGAGCCGATTCCGCCGGATATAAGGTCTGAGATATTCATTTTTTTGATGTTAAAGATTTTTTATTGAAGACGTATACTTCAAATAAAAGTCACCATAAAAACGAGTGATTACAAAAGAATGGCTAAAAGTTTTGGGTGGAAGAGTGTCTCGCTCCGGAAAAACCGCTGCTCAGCCCCAACCATAGAAGTAATCTATAGAATGAACAAAACAATTTGTCGTATTCGCTCCATACGTGAATACACAAATCCGCTTTCATGTATCGTCAGAAAGTGCAAACTAATTTACACAATAAAACTACGGCCAAGGGAAAGCTTGTAGATCCCGGGACAGCAAACACCGGGCTTCTCATGAAATAATTATAAGTTCAGAAAGATTTACCACTTTTTTTTCTGAAAACACTAGATATAATTCTATATTTATGTCAAAAAGATCTACGTTTGCTTTTGCACGTAATACGCTTCGAATATTTATTGCTATGAATAAACCTACCTGAGATAGGATATCCGCTCTCCGGGGTGTGTAAAAAAAGACGCTTCGGGTGGTCCGGCGCCTGCCGCTAAAAGAACCGGAAGCGCAGGATAAAATGCCGGATACCTTGAAATTCTTTAAGCCATTTACTCAAACCACCTATTATTTGCTCAATATCAACTAGTTATATAGAAAAACTTCGTATAAAAAAAACAGACCGTAAAATTTGTCCCACTCTTTAGAAACATTTTTCATACCCGACAATTGAAAAACCTCGACACCTTTGCTACCTACCGGACGCACATCGGTGGAGCTTGAAGCGTGTCGCAGAAAATTCAGTCCCGAAAGGTTCGCAGCATGCATGTCCGCAGACCTGGTCGCGGCACGTCAATATTCCATTCTCGCCGATCCGCTCAGGTGACGGACAAACTAAACTGTGGGTTTAACCGGGTCTCGCACACCCGACCAAATTGAAATGACGCTGTGAAACGGAAAAAATTACTACTATGAAAACTATATTGCTTTATGACAGTCAACCGGTATTCGTTGCCGGCCTGTCTTACCTGATCCGAAAGTCTCATCCTGAAGTTAAGATATATGAAGCCGGCTCGATGAGTGACCTGAACCATCTGCTGGCGCGCGATGTGGCCACCACTGCGGTAGTGGGTATTCGGTCTTACGCCGAGGGGATAGAAGTATTCCGGGAGATACCGAAAAAGATGGTCGTCCAGGTGATCTACGACAACTTCACGGACGTCATCAAGTTGAAAGCTACGATTGGCACAATCGGCGGATTGATTGAGCGCAAGACCGGCACTGAAGAACTCCTGAAATGTTTCGACGCCTTTCTCCTCGAAGGGAAGGGTTATTGCGCGGTTACAGTGAACCACCTGCTTCAAAAATTCTCCAAACCGGAGTCGATCCGGGAAGCGGAGGGCGTTAAACCGACGGTCAGTCCCTTCTCTTTTCGCCTGACCAGGCGCGAAACCGAGATCAAAGATTTGCTGGTAAAAGGAAAAAGAATTACGGACATCGCCGATGCCCTCCAGCTGAAGCCGAGTACAGTCAGCACCATCAAAAGAAAATTATTCAAGAAAATGGAAGTCACGAACCTGATCCAACTGGTCCACCGGGCTGCAAGCGTCTGATCCGTTACTTCTGACCAAAACAACGGGGGACCGTTATTGCTCCCGGCACACACTATAAGCGGGCGCAGGCCTGAAAAAAGGCCGGGCTGGTTGAGGTAACCTCGACCAGCCCGGCCTTTTTTCAAACGCTGCAAAAAATTAGCCGAGGCGCTTCAAAAGCTCCTGGCCGGCAGTTTCGGTATTCAGAATTTTGTCGGCCGGAGTCGTAGCATCCGCGATATCACGTGTGCGGAAGCCGTCTTTCAGAAGCTGATCTACGGCCGCAATTATCGTGTCTGCTTCCTCCTTCAGTCCGAAAGAAATATCAAGCAGCAAGGCGGCCGAGAGTACGGACGCGAGCGGGTTGGCTACCCCCTTCCCGGTAATGTCGTGCGCAGAACCATGAATTGGCTCGTATACGCCCGTGCTGTCGCCTACGGAAGCCGAGGCCAGCATTCCCATTGAGCCGGCTATCTGACTGGCTTCGTCTGTCAGGATATCCCCGAAAAGATTGGCGGTTACTACCACATCAAACCGGCGCGGATCTTTGATCAGCATCATCGCAGCAGCATCTACAAACTGGTGCTCCACCTCTACATCAGGATACTCAGGCGCTATTTTCTGCACCACCTCACGCCACAATCTACTGGTTTCCAAAACATTGGCCTTGTCAACCGAGCAAAGTTTTTTTCTCCGGGTACGGGCCGCCTCAAACGCTTTTCGCGCGATCCGCTCCACTTCGAACCGGCTGTATTCTGCCAGGTCGTAGGCAGTGTCGCCGTCGTTTTTCCGGCCTTTTTCTCCAAAATAGATATCTCCAGTAAGCTCGCGGAAGAAGAGGATGTCGGAACCTTTCAATATTTCAGGCTTGATAGAAGAGGCGCCGAGCAATTCATCAAACAATTTAATCGGTCGCAGGTTGGCATACAGTCCTAGCTCCTTTCTCATTTTAAGCAACCCCTGTTCCGGTCTTACTTTCGCGCTCGGGTCATTATCGTATTTGGGGTGCCCCACGGCGCCGAACAAAACCGCATCGGACGCCTTCATCTTGGCAAGGGTTTCTTCCGGCAACGGGTTACCGGTGGCCTCGATGGCCGCATGGCCGATCAGCGCTTCGTCATAAGTAAATTCGTGCCCGAATTTAGAAGCGATCCGTTCCAGTACTTTCTTTCCAACTGCGGTAACTTCCTGCCCGATTCCATCACCGGGCACAACGAGAATATGCTTTTTCATTAAGTTATTTTATTGATAATCAATAGTTTTAGACTTTTCTACTATTGCTACTGTCCCACTTCGTCATGAACGTGAATGAGGTTGAGCATTTTTTGGGTAGCCATTATGGCCGATACGGTCTGATCAGAGTCCAGCCCCCTGGTTTTCACATCGCGGCCGTTAATATCCCAGGTAATCACGGTTTCGCAAAGCGCGTCCGTTTTCCCGCCGGGGGGGATTCTAACGGTATAGTCGGTGAGCATCGGCACAGACAATCCTCTTTTCGAGTAGATTTTCTTCAACGCATTCATAAATGCATCGTACTGGCCATCGCCCTGGGCATTTTCCTCGAAAACTTCCTCCCCGAAGCGTATCTGTAGAGTAGCGGAAGGCTTCAGGCTTTTGGAACGCGTCAGCACATAATTCACGATAGAGACCTTCTCTTCAATAGCATTGCTATCCAGGATATCCGAAATGATATAAGGCAGGTCCTCCTGCGTCACCACTTCTTTTCTATCGCCGAGCTCGATAATGCGCTGCGTGACCTTTTTCAGATCGGCTTCGGAAAGCGTGATGCCCAGATCCCGGAGATTGTTCTCGATATTGGCTTTGCCCGACGTTTTCCCGAGGGCATACAGCCGCTGTCTTCCAAACCGCTCCGGCATGAGCTTACTGAAATACAGGTTATTCTTTTTGTCGCCGTCGGCGTGGATACCCGCTGTTTGCGTGAATACGTTTTCCCCGACAATGGGCTTGTTCGACGGGATCCTGACCCCGGAAAAGGTCTCCACCAATTTACTGACCCCATACAGCGACTTCTCATTCACTGCCGTTTCATATTGCGGCATAAAGTCGCGAATGGCCGCAATAGTACTGGCCAGCGGCGCATTCCCGGTCCGCTCGCCCATCCCGTTGACGGTAAGGTGCAAACCCTGAACCCCCGCTTTCAGCGCCTCCATTACGTTGGCTACGCTGAGGTCGTAATCATTGTGCGCATGAAAGTCGAATCGATGTCCCGGGTAGCGGTCTGTAATCGACTTTACGAAATCATAGGATTCCGACGGTGTGAGAACGCCCAGTGTATCGGGAAGCATGATGCGCCGGACCGGAAGCTTCACAAGGAAGTCGATGGCCTGGAAAACATATTCGGGAGAATTGCGCATGCCGTTGCTCCAGTCCTCCAGGTACACATTGCAGGTAATTCCGGCTGACTCGGCTGCTTCCACAACCTGCCTGATATCTTCAAAATGTGCTTCCGGCGTTTTGCGCAGTTGATGGGTCAGGTGATTCAGCGAACCCTTGGTAAGCAGATTCATCACCCGGGCGCCCGCCTCTTTCATCCAATTGATCGATGCCAGGCCGTCCACAAAGGTGAGCACCTCTATTTTATCCAGGAAGCCATTGGCATCTGCCCATTCCGTGATCTTTTTTACGGCCTGGAACTCTCCTTCGGAAACCCTGGCAGAAGCCACCTCGATCCGATCTACCTTCACCTCCTGAAGCAAAAGCTGGGCAATCGTCAGTTTCTCAGATGCGGAAAACGACACCCCGCTGGTTTGCTCACCATCACGAAGTGTCGTGTCCATTATTTCGATGTACCGGTTATTCATTCTTTTTTCGGCTAGCGCCCGGCGGCCGCGCAGATTACGCGGATCGACCGGGGCGCCTCCCATTAATACATTCGCTCGGTTTCAAATTTCCTGATGTCCTCCTTCATCGATTGGAGATAATCGATATCATCGAAGCCGTTCATGAGGTTGTGTTTTTTATAGCCGTTGATATCGAACGACTCGCTTTCTCCCGTCGCCAGGATGGTGATTTTCTGTTCCGGGAGGTTAACTTCCAGTTCTGTATCCGGATTAGCCTCGATGGCCAGGAAAATCTTATCCAGGAATTCAGGACTGATCTGCACCGGCAGAATGCCGATGTTAAGCGAATTACCTTTGAAGATATCGGCAAAGAAACTTGAAACCACGCAGCGGAAACCATAATCGTAAATGGCCCAGGCGGCATGTTCACGGCTTGAGCCGCTGCCGAAATTATGCCCTCCTACCAGGATTTTCCCGGAATAGATGGGGTTATTGAGCACGAAATCCTGCTTAGGACTATCGTCTCCATTGAAACGCCAGTCCCGGAAAAGGTTGTCGCCAAACCCTTCCCGTTTGGTCGCTTTCAGGAAACGCGCCGGGATGATCTGGTCTGTATCGACATTTTCGATCGGCAATGGTACAGCCGTACTCTTTAATACTGTGAATTTATCGTAAGCCATTGTTAGTCTTTTTTAATTGTGCCAGGCAGAATACCACTTCTTCTTTACATCAAATCCCGCGGGTCGGTCACCAAACCGGTCACGGCGGCGGCGGCGGCCACCAGCGGACTCGCAAGCAGGGTTCTGGCACCAGGCCCCTGCCTTCCTTCAAAGTTCCGGTTTGAAGTACTTACAGCGTATTTCCCGGCAGGAATTTTATCGTCATTCATCGCGAGGCAGGCAGAGCATCCCGGCTGACGAAGCTCGAAACCGGCTTCGGTAAGAATATCGTAAATACCTTCCTCCCTGATCTGGGCTTCGACAATGTGGGAGCCCGGAACGATCCATGCCGTCACATTATCCGCCTTTTTACGTCCCTTTACGATAGAAGCAAATGCTCTGAAATCCTCAATACGGCCATTCGTACAGCTTCCGATAAATACGTAGTCAACCTTTTTACCGATCATCTGTTCGTTTTCATGGAACCCCATGTATTGAAGCGACTTTTCGAAAGTAGCTTTGCCGCCTTCCACCTGGTCGGAAGTAGGAATCGCTTTTGAAATGCCCTGACCCATTCCCGGGTTGGTCCCGTAGGTGATCATCGGCTCTATATCAGCGGCGTCAAATGTGTATTCTTTGTCAAATACGGCTCCGTCATCCGTTTTCAGGGTTTTCCAATAAGCCAGCGCTTCGTCCCACTTCTCGCCCTTCGGCGCCTGATCTCGGCCGTTGATATAGTTGAAAGTGGTTTCATCAGGAGCGATCATCCCGCCGCGTGCCCCCATTTCAATACTCATGTTACAGACCGTCATCCTGCCTTCCATGCTCATGTTGCGGAAAACATCGCCGGCATACTCCACGAAATAGCCGGTGGCGCCTGCTGTAGTCAATTGCGAGATAATGTACAGGGTTACATCTTTGGGTGTCACCCCTTTGCCGAGCACACCGTTCACGTTCACCCGCATCTTTTTGGGTTTGGGCTGCATGATACACTGCGAAGAGAGCACCATTTCTACCTCCGAGGTTCCGATTCCGAACGCAATCGCACCGAATGCGCCGTGGGTGGAAGTATGGGAGTCGCCACAAACGATGGTCATCCCGGGAAGCGTAATCCCGTTTTCAGGCCCAACCACGTGTACGATACCGTTACGTGCATTTCCGAGGCCCCAGTGCGAAATACCGTATTTTGCGGAGTTCTCCTCCAGCGCTTTCAATTGATTCGCTGAAAGCGGGTCCTGAACGGGCAGGTGCTGGTTAATGGTCGGCGTGTTGTGATCAGCCGTAGCGAAGGTACGCTCCGGGTACATCACCCCGATGTTACGGGTTTCGAGACCGAGGAAGGCCACCGGGCTGGTTACTTCATGAATGAAATGCCGGTCAATGAAAAACACATCCGGCCCGTCCTGGATTTTGCGGACAACGTGCGCATCCCACACCTTGTCGAACAGCGTACTTGGTTGATTACTCATATACTGGTTAGATAAATTCAATTCGGTATCAGTTAACTATATCGCGCGGCAGTGGGCAAAGTACAATAAGCTACCGTATCGCTTTGATGGGTACAAATTACCGCATTAAAACGGAACCGGGCATAACGCTAAACGCCCAAAAAATAATGTTTTTGGTTTAATCGCATGCTATGGGCGAGAATAGGCATTTTCAAAATCCCGGGCAGCAAGCGCTAACCCTGTTTTTTTGGGGTCATGCCGTAGCGCTCCTTGTATGACTTGATGAAGTGAGAAACGCTTTCATATCCGATTTCGGCACTGATTTCCGAAACATTTTTCGTGCTGTTCCGCAGCAGGAAATCGGCGTAGTCAAGCCGCTTTTTTTTTAACCAGAGTGCGGGCGAGGTTTTAAATTCCTCCTGGAAATCGCGCTTGAAAGCCGAAAGGCTCCGGCCTGAAAGCCGCGCCAGTTCGGTCATTGTCAGAGGCTTGAGATAGTAGCTGTTCATGAGGAAGGTCAGATCCACTTTTTCTCCTTTGTAAAGGCTGTAAAGTATCGTTGCGAGCTGACCGGAACTGTCAAGCTCCAGCAGGTGCAGCAGCAGCTCCTGGAATTTGAGCCTCAGAAAATGATTTTTGAGATTGGTCCGGGACCTGAAATACGGGAAAACCGACTGAATAAACTTTTCAAAGTTGTCGTCTGACCGGAGCAGAAGTATGGGCGTCTCAAGAACGGTGGTTGATTCCTGCCGGTTGAAAAGCTCGGGGTGCAGTCCGACAAATTCTTTCAGCAGCTTTTCGTCGAAAAAAAATACGAGGCTTTTGTAGGCTTCGTTAATGGATTCGGACATGAGGTAAAAACCCCGCTGCACGAAAAGGATGTCCCCTTTTGTTACATGGGCCTCCTGGGTCGGGCTGGTGAATTTTTTCTCTCCCTCCAGCACGACGATTACAGCGTGTTCCTCAAAAAAGACGTCATATTTAGAAGGATACACTTCGTTGCGGTAGGCCACAAACGTCATGTCCTGAATCTTGAGGGATTCAAATTCTGAGGCGCTTATGTCGGACGGGACGCGTAGCAAATGCGGTGCATGAATGATTGAAGGCCAATGATAAGGGCTTGAAGGGTGAATTCCAAGCACAGGGCCTGTCTGGCGGCTTAAAACCGGCCGGACTCCGCTCACAGACGGACTCCGGCCGGTTTCCGGGGAAGCAACGGTTACTCCTGTTCCGGGATAAGCCAGGCTTCGGAAAGCAACGTCCCCCAGCCGCCGGTGTTGCGCCACTGCTCCGTGGAAACCCGGTCCCTGTCACGCAACGCAGGATCAGGCATAAGCTTTATCTCCAGCTTTCCGTCACGAATGCAGTTTTCCGGCAGGTCGAATGTAAAAAAGTCGCTCATACCCTCGGGAAGTTCCAGGTTCTGCGCCAGCAGGATCCCGTTAGCGTATACGGACTGGGACCTTTGCTTCATCCGTTCGAGATAGCGTTCCTGGAAAACAGGCCGGACAAGCGTCAGGCGCAATTGATAGCGTTTTCCCTCCGGAAGGTCGCGGTACGAAAGCGTCACGCCCTGTTCTTCATCCTGTGTAAAGTGCATGGACCGCTGACTTGGCCTGTTTGCTTCGGAGAGCATGGTCGGAACATAAGGCTGCCCATGATCGTAGGGGTAGCCCGTCGTTACATGCTGTGCATGGTTCCCGGTTCCGAGATTGTCATAAATAGCATTGATTTTCCTGCCTTCATAGTCGGTAATCATGGAAACCAGCTGCTTCCGGCTGATCTCGTTCTCCGCCTCTTGTATCCTTCCGATCTGTCTTTTAAGCCATCCCAGGCCGATATAGTCATGGCGAAGGTCAAAGAGCGCCTCGCTGCGCGTTCCGAAAAGTGTGTTGCTTTCTTCGCCCAATTTTTCCGCCTCTCCGCGCAACCGGGTCATTTCGGGCGTTTCCTGCGCCAGTACCTTGTCTATTTTCCCGGCCAGGAGCGTCCATGATACATTTTTGGGGTAAGCTCCCGCCAGTTGCTCAACTTGTTGCCGTACTGCCAGCTGTTGCTGTAAATCCAGCTTGATATAGCGGTCCAGTGCACCTTTCTGCATATACATCCTCCACAGCCAGTTATTCTTCAACAAATGCGGGGGAATCTTCCTGCCGGCCTCCGCCACTTTCCTGTAATACACTTCAATACCCCTTTTTATCTGTAGCGGCTCGTCTGGCAGTTCTTCCAGGTTCGATTCCAGCTGCAGAAGCGCCTCCGACATCAGTGGCGCCGCCTCTCTTCCAAACCAGGCCACCGCGTATTCATTCACCACTTCGCCGGTTTCCAGGCGCGGATTCCAAAGCAGGCGCTGCCACATCCACTGGTTAAAATGATCATGATTACCGCTCGAATGCGTGATATCGCCCGCGCCATACCGCATCAGGTCGTTAAATACCCGGTGGTAGTACTTCGGCCAGGCAAAAAAGGAAAGCCGGTTATAAACCATAGTAAGCGTCTGATCCGGGCGGCGCTCGTAAATTTCATGACTCCATCGCGGCGGCAGGTTACCGTCCTTATCTGCCCTCGGGTACATCTGAGCGTAACCGTGCTGCGCATACTTCCAATGCGTCAGTTCATTAAAGTATAGTATTTTATGCCGGGACGGAAGCTCATGCAGCAATGTTTTCGGGTAAAGACCATATGGTCCGAAACCGGGATACCTGAACAGGTCCATACGGTGATTTTGCCGGTGCCCCGGCTGCCAGGTGGTGGCATCCGAACCGGGGCCGTATCCCCAGGCCCATAGCCATTCCCTCGGTTTTTCGTTCAGATAGTGCAGAATGGCACTGTCGCTTTCGTTATCAAATTTCTGATTGGTAAAGTAAATCCTGGTTTTCGGGTGGTAACGATGCAGAATTTCCGCGATTTTTTCGGACAGATGGATAAATACATTTCCATAAGGCTTGCATCGGTCACATTCACAGCCGCCGCCGTCCCCGCCTTTCAGTTGAATAAAATCGTAGGCCGGGCTGTTCTTTACCTTTTTCTCACATTCTTCAAGAATAAACCTGTGCGCGCCCGGCACGGAAGGACAAAGATAATTCGGCCTGCCGATCGACTCCGACGCGCGCCACTCCCCGGGAAAGTTACCGGCAGGCGCCTGGTTAACATGGAAAACCGAACAAGCCATCAGATCAAAGGACTTCAGGAAGGCCAGTTCTTCCAGCTCATTCTTCGGAGTGCTTTCGGTCAGGAAAATATTGGCGCCGGCAAGCGCAAGATCCAGGATCGCCCGGTGTTTTTCTTCGCGGCTCCAGGGCCGCGCTTTGGCCTTGGTCAGGGCAACACTACTCTGTCCGTATTGCGTTCCCCGGATTTCAAAGGCAGGGGCAGTCCGCCGGTTAACAGCACCTATTTCTATGGCTTGGGGCAAATATCCGCATTCTCTCAGGAATGCCCCCACCGCATAAAGCAGCCCGCGCTGGTCGACGCCATTGAGAATAACAACGCTTCTTTTTCCCGGTCCTGCCGGCACTGCTCTGAACAAAAAGCCTTCCGGACCAGGATCGCCGGCACTTACCGCAGTAAGCCACATGCTTTCGAGCACCACATTCAAGGCCGTATTCCCGCTTGCGATGCCGGCAAACAGGAAAAGCGTACCCGGTGCGCTCCCCTCCTGCGCCGGGTAGCCGGACGACGTTATGCTACTGATCCCAACCTCTGCTTTCTCAAGAATACGCTGTTTCAAAACATCAAGAATGTTTAGCTCTACAGCAGATGGATTGTCGGAACCGACTACAACAATTTGCCGGTAATGTTCCCCCCTGGCACCGGCAGCCGGTAGAAACATAATGAGCGCAAGAAGAAGCTTTCCAAACGTCCGGCCCACCGGGAAGTAACCGCTTACCATGGCTGTGAACCGCCTTGCAGTAACCACATTTTTGACCACTGATCATCGGTTTGCGGCTGCAGCCTGCTTACCGCCTCACGGACATGCGGTTCGTTGACAATGTACTCCTTCGCGCCGTAAATCAACCGGACCGGTATTTTATCGCCGTTCGACCCCTCCACCACAAATTTACCCAGCTTTGGCAAGCCGGTACGCCGCCAGTCAAACCAGAACTCGGGGGTCATCCAGAGTGCTACCCATTTTTGGGTCATCAGCAATTCCAGCTGCCCGGCAGGGATGTTTCTGAATTGCTTCTCCAGGTCACCCAGGAACCCTGAGCGGTCAAACGCGCCCAGCTGGTGGGTGCTGCGATTGTAGACGCTTGTTACGCCGTCGGAAAGCTGGTATTGATCCAGGCTGGCTTCAATTCCTCGCCTGAAATATCCCGCGGCGTCCGCGGTAACCCACCCGTTCAAAGCGGCTTCAGACAGCAGGAAATTAAGCTCCGAATAGCTCATCAGCACTGATTTGACCTGTGCATGCGTATTCTGAGCGTAGCGGTCGGCCAGGTACGATACGTGCGGGTTCGCGCCCTGGTCGAGGTAAAGGGATGAATTGAGTGCTTTGATCTGGCTCAGGTTGGCCGTAGATCCCAGGTTATAAAGATTAGGATCGCCCAACGCGGGCTTAAGACCGACATAAAGGGAGGTATCCAGGCCGGGATTGTACTGTGCCACATACCTGATAAGCTGGCCCGCCGGTCCTTTCACATATTCTGCGCTTCCGGAACCTACTTTCAGCTGCACATCCACCGGCCGGAACCAGGTAGTGAGTCGCGGATCACCGGACTGCTTCAGGTGGTCGATGATAGTCGAGCAGGGTTTTCTACGGTAGAATTGTGAACGGTTGCTGTTTGCAAGCGGACCGCCGATCCAGGAAGTAAAGGCATCAGTACCCGGGAAGGCAATCGCTGCATTGTCAGCATTGCTTTCAGGCAGCGGATACTGCGTCGGATTGGAAAGCATGGCATTCAGATCCGCTGCAATGTCCAGCCCGGCCGGCTTCAATTCCTCTTTTTTTGCGCCCAGCCTCAGGTAATACCGGACCCGGAGTGCATTGGCAAATTTTCTCCATTTGGCTGCATTGCCTGCAAAGAGGATATCTGAACTGCCTACCGACGGAATCGTTCCCAGCCCGGACAACATTTCGTTTGCACTTTTTAACTCTTCAATGATTCCTTTGAAAACGTCTTTCTGCTGATTATAGAGCGGCTTAAACATTTGCGCATCGCCCTGAAGCGCTTCCTGGTAGGGCACATCGCCCCAGGCGGAAGAGTAGAACCCGAACCAGAATGCCCGCAATACGGAGGCAACGCCCTGGTAAAATTTCCGGGCCTCTTCGGCGGAAACGCTTTCGCTGTTGGTCAGCAGCGTCTGGCTGTCATTCAGCGCACCGAAACTGTTGTACTCCGTAGGCTTCCAGACAAAACTATTGATTTCATAGCCGATGTAGTCGCGTTGAAGGTACTGCATGGATTCGGAAATCCCGTGCTCCGAGGTATACCCGTACGTAAAGTCACGGATATAAAAATTGGCAGTTTGTGCGAGCGCCGAGGTCAGCACGTATTTGGCATTAATTTCGTCTGCTCCCAACTGGTTGGGATTGACATTCAGCTCGGTAAGATCCTGGCAGGCTGTAAGACAGAGCAACCAGGTTGCCGGAACGATATATTTTATAAACGATTTCATAGGGATCGGGTTAGAATTCGAGTTTGAGGGTTGCGCCGCCGGAGGCAATCCAGGGACCGGCTCCGCCGAAACGTTCAATGCCACGGCTTTGAAACTCGGACTGCCTGCGCATATAAGCCAGTTCGGGATCAATTCCGATGTTGGCTGCCGTCCACAGGATGATATTCCGGGTAAACAGCGATAGGGAAGCTTTGCGGATTCCGGCCTTCGCGACCAGCGCGCCGGGCAGGTCATAGGTCAGGGACAGCTCTCTCAGCTTTACAAAAGAGGCATCGTAAATAAACCGGTTTGCGATGGCAATGTCCCAATATCCGCCACCCGGCTCGTGTACCTCCCAGGTGTTGATATAACGGGTCCCTGCCCCGCCGAAATTTTCTGTATAGCCGCCGGCGCCATTACTGATAACTCCCGGGAAAAAGGCGCCATGGTAAACGCCATTGTACAGGAAGCCACCCAAATCCTGAGTCCGGCCGCCAATCCAAACATTCCCGTCCCGGTAGATTTCAGGGTTTGATTTGATTTCCTGAGCCAGTTGATCCGGGTCTCCGCCGAATGAGTTAGCGCCCAGAATGCCTGAAAAAGTGCTGGAATGCACCCCATTGTGATAGTCCTCGACAATACCGGATCTTGCAAACCGCTGCATTGTATTGGAATAAAACTCGCCCCTCTGCCGCCAGTCGATACTGGCAGAAAGCGTGAAGGCTTTGTAGCTGACGCTGTTCTGAAAGCCGATCATGAATTTATGCATGTAGTTACCGATTTTGACGGTACGGGAGTTATCCTGTTGAAGCTTGCCATTCGCATTCAGGAGCGCCCAGCCCTTATACGGGCCTTCTTTCACACGCACGGCGTCATATCCGTAAATATCACCCAGCCGCTCGCCTACCCGGGTGATGGCCGTCGCGCCGTTTTCCTGCCAGAAAACCACCTGGTCAACTCCAGGCGTCAGCTCAGTAAGCTTGTTGCGGTCTCTCGTGAAATTAATATTGGAATTCCACTGCCACTCGCGGGACTTCACCGGAGTAAGCTGAAGCCCGATTTCCGTTCCCCAGTTTTCGACGACCCCGGCATTGATTTTCGCAGCGTTATAACCGCTCATCTGGGAGACGTTGACATCTAGGATCTGGTTCCTGTTCCTCATTTTGTACGCTGTAAACTCCAGTCTTACCCGGTTCGACAGCATCGAGAAATCGAAGCCGGCTTCATATGATGTGGCTATTTCAGGCTTGAGCCTCGTATTCGGGAGGCTCGGTGGGTTGGTATAATAGGTAAGGTCTCCCCAGGTACCACGGTTCAGCACCCGGTGAATGGTGTAAGGATTTGTATCTTTCCCGACCTGCGCCCATCCGCTCCTCAGTTTCAGCAGGTTGACCCAACCCGGAAGCCCGACAATTTCGTTCAGCATCAGGCTGGCAGACACCGACGGGTAAAAATAAGACCTGAGGTCAGACGGAAGCGTGCTTGACCAGTCATTACGCGCAGTGAAATCCAGGTAAAGAAAATCTTTATAGCCGGTTGACAATAATCCATATACGCTTTGTATAGCCTTTTTATAGACACCCGTCTGGTAGGCCAGGCCCGCCCTTTCAATATTGGATGCGGTGTAAAGGCCGGGCATCACCAGGTTATCGCCCCCTATGAAAGTCATTTCACGCGTTTGCGACATCAGGTTGCCGCCGACGGTAGGTGCGAGGTAGAAATCACCGATGTCCTTTTTGTAGGAGAGCAATATTTCCCCGTTTAACTCCCGCATGGCCTCCGTCGTCACGTTATAGCCCCCGCGTGGACGCGTTGCACCGCCGTACAGGCTCCAGGGACTTAGCTCTTCCCTTTTTTCATAAGAAAAATTTTCGGAGATACGGGTGGTCAGATTCAGTTCGGGCAATATTTCCCAGTTCAGCGCCACATTCCCTATTCTTCGGTCGCGTTTAAACGGCATCCGGTGCTCATATGCTTCAAACCACGGGTTGTTGTAGCTTTTACCCACATTGCGCTGCTGCTCCCCCTCTATGGCCCAATAATTGCGCAGCCCGTTCACATCCACGTGCGGCGGCAGGGTATTGATATCAATATAGGCATATTGATTGGCCAGCTGGGTAAAGAAATTATCGGAGAATGAATTCTGGATATTGAGATTCGTGCTTACCGAAACAGTTTTCGAGACATTGTAGCGCCCGGAAAGATTGACACCGACACGGTTCAGCTCCATCCCGGGCGAGTTCCCGGTCCCCCCCAGGTGATTAAATGAAACCCGGAAGTTCCCCTTGTCGTAGTTCCCGCCCACACTGATGTCACTGATAAGGCTATGACCATTTTGAAAAAAATTCTGGCGGTTGTCGGGATAAAATTTAAGCGGCTGCGCCACACCGTTTGTATTCCATTGAACCGCTTCGGTTCCTTCTTCCGGACCGAACCAATGCTGGTAGGCCGTTTCGTCGAAGATCCCCCGTTTACCGGTGGTAAACCGGTTCTGCATTTCAATAAACCGGTAAGGAACGGTGGAAGTATATCCCGAGCTGAACGAAACCCCAAGCCCTTTCTTTTCCGAATGCCCGTTCTTTGTCGTAACCAGAATTACGCCGCTTCCGGCCCGCGACCCGTACAACGCTGCTGCACTCGGGCCTTTCAGTACCGAAATACTCGCAATGTTGCTCGCACTGATATCCGACAGTACATTGGGGTTACCGGAAGGTACCCCATCCACAATGACCAGCGGGTCGTCGTTGCTGGTCAGCGAGTTCGTGCCCCTTATATAAACATGAGTTTCGGCATTCAGTTCCGGCGAGGAATTGTTGATCTGCAGCCCTGTGATCTTTCCCTGGAGACCGCCCAAAACATTTTCCTGCGGAACCCTGTTGAGCTCGGTATTCGAAATTTCACCTACCGAGTAACCCAGCGAGCGTTTTTCCCGTTTCATTCCGAGCGCCGTAACGACCACTTCCCGGAGTGATTTATTATCTTCCGCCAGCCTGACGCTGATATTTTGCTGGTTCCCTACCACTACTTCGCGGCTTGTGAAACCCACAAATGAAAAAATAAGCACCGCGTCACCGTTGGGGACATTCAGCTCAAAATTTCCCGAAGCATCCGTGGTCGTTCCCCTTGTCGTGCCCTTCAGCAGGATGTTCACCCCCGGAAGTACGCCTCCATTTTCATCGGTTACCGTTCCGGCTACTTTATGATCGGGCACGGCTTCCTGCCCGGGATATGGCAGGGGCTGCACCGTCTCGTAGGGTTCCTTCCTGATTTTCCTGACAATAATTTTATTTCCCTCCGCCCTGTACTGCAGCGACAGGGAGTTAAAAATATCGTTGAGGACTATCTCCAGCTTCTTTTTCCGGGCGGTATAGGAGATGGTCCGCCCGGAATGGATCAGTTCCCGGCTATAGATAAAACCCACGCCACTTACGGCTTCGAGTTTTTCCATTACCCGCTCAAGCGATTCTTCACTGAAGCTTACGGAAACGGTCCGGTTCAACTGATCCTGCGCATGGCCCGGACCGGCCCAACCGATGTTGATAAGCAGCATAATCAGCAGGGCCTGGACGAAGGTAATTCTCATAATTCTGAGTATAACCTCACGGTTAAATAAAGGTAAGTCCATAACTTTGTTATGTTTTGTTGGTAACTAATAGGAATCGGCAAAACGGCTCCCTCCTCCTTCCAGAAAGGGGCTAATCACTTGAGCCAGAGGGAATCCGGGCGATGATGTAGCAGCATCATCGCCCTTCTTTTAGACAGGTCGGGTTCAGGATTTTTTCATAGGGTTAAGATTTGGAAACATCAGTGGAAACTTGTTATTCAAGGCAACCTCTGCCCGAAATCCGGATCACTGATCCATTCAGGGAATAACTCGCGTCAATTCCCGCGCAAATCAGCTCTACTTTCTTCAGGAAGGGAACATCCTCCAGGTCGGCTGTCAGCGTACATCGCCCGAACCGCTTTGCGTCATACTCAACTCTTACGCCGTAAATGCGTTCCAGTGCGGAAAAGACTTCGGAAGCCGGAATAAATTTCAGATCAAAGGAATACTGTCCGGGCACGTCCGAAAGCTCGCCGGGTTGGCTGACCGGTCCCGACTTCAATAATTCGTCAGTATCTTTCCGGAGCGTGACCGTCTCGTTTTTGCCCAAAACCACTTCGCTGCCCACACCGGGAGATCCGGCAGAATTACCCGCTTTGCGGGTAGCGGCCGTCACTTCCACTTTGCCGCTCAACACGCTTACGCTGGCATCCGCTTCCCTTTCAAATGAGCGGACCCTGAAACTGGTTCCCAGCACTTTCGTAGTCAACAGCGACGTCTGCACATAAAATGGCACCGCTGCATTCTTTTCCACCTCGAAAAAAGCCTCGCCATTCAAACGGACCACACGACGGTCAGCTTCGAATTTTTCAGGAAAAGAAAGTGCGCTCCCCGGCGAGAGCAAGGCAGAAGTTCCATCAGCCAGATTGATTAAAAGAGGGGATTTTGCCCGGTTAGCAACCGTTTTAAAAACGGGTTGCTGCAATTCCGCCTTCGCAAGGCCATCTTTTTTATCATTCGCCGACTGCCGGCCAAAAAATCCGATGCACATGGCAAGCACCAGGACTGCGGCGGCCGCGTAATACCAGACCGGCCGGTACCGGCGCGCTTCAGGCGCCTCCTCCAACAGGTCTTTTAACTTTCCAAGCTTCCCGTCGACCTCACCTTCCGGCCAGTTTCCCGGCGCCTCGCCGATTAATTTCCAGGTCGCCACCGCGTGATAAAACAAGTCTTTCCTCTCGGGATGGTCACGCAGCCAACTTTGCCAAAAAGCGTCAAGTTCCGCATCGTCGGACTGAAGCCACTTCACAAAGCGCTTATTATCAAGAAAATCTTCTATATTATTCAGATCCATAGCCGGCAACTGCGCAAGGTTACATTCCCTTTCCGCGACCTGGAGTATTACGAAAAACCTCTCCGGCTATACCCTATTATTGAAGAAAAAATATTCCAGGCTAAAAATAACCAACAAGGGGATTGTCAGCCTGCCCCGCATTCTTTGAAGCGCCTTCTGTACAAAATTAGCGACCGATTGGCGGTTAACGCCCATAATTTCCGACACCTCCTGCAGGCTAAGATTTTCGAAATAGCGCAGGTAAAGCGCTTCCCGTTCCCTTTTCGGAAGCGCCTCCATTTGCTGCCGGATTTGATGCGATACTTCGGTGAGGTACTCCTTTTCTATCCACTCTTTTTCGACGGTACAAAAATCGGAAAAACTGACTTGCCATTCTTCACTTTGCACGGGGCCAAACCGCTGCTTCTGCCGGATCACGTCGATAATCCGGTTCCTGACCGCTTTAAAAAGATAGTTCTTCACACTGGGCGTGTCGGCAACCCGCTCCCGGTTCTGCCACAAATCGAGAAATAAATCCTGGATACAATCCTGAATTTCGGCGTCGTCGAGACCGAATTTCATTCCATAACGGAGCAGGGAATGGTAATGACGCTCCGCTATACCGGCGAGTGCGCTTTTCTCGCCGCTACGGAATGCCCTCCATTGCTTTTCGTCTAGCCCCATTTTGTTGGAAATCGGTAATCGGAAATCGGAAATCAGTGATCGGAGATCGGAGATTGGTCGCGATAGGGCCGAATCTGTGCAGCCGATTTCTGATTTCCGATCTCCGATTTCCCAAAAATACAAAAGTACGCCTTTCTGTTTTCCCGGCCTAATGCTCACGGCTTGGAAGCCGGCTGCAACCGCTGGTTAATCCCTTTTTCCAGATAAGGCAAGCCGGTCTCCATCCATTCCGGCCGGGGAGCTCCTTTGAGGTAATGGTCAAAATACTGGTAGAGCCGGACCGCAAAATCGGTCATGTTCTGGCGTTTGGTGAGTCCATGCTTTTCACCCACGTAATTGAGCATCCAAACAGGCTTATTTAACCTTTTCAGCGCCAGGAAGAACTCGATTCCCTGGTACCAGGGAACTGCACCATCATTGTCGTTATGCATCATGAGCAACGGCGTCTGCACCCGGTCAGCAAAGAACAAAGGCGAGTTTTCTATAAACTGCAGCGGCTTTTCCCATAAGGTCCCACCGATGCGGCTCTGGGTTTTTTCGTACTGCGCCTGGCGGACCAAACCGGTGTCCCACCGCACACCGCCATAGGCACTGGTCATATTCGCCACCGGCGCACCTGCTTCGGCGGCTTTGAAAAGATGGGTCCGGGTAACCAGGTAAGCGGTCTGGTAACCGCCCCAGCTATGTCCCGAAATTCCGATACGGGACTCATCCACAAAACCTTTCCCGATCATATTCAACACTCCCGGAACTACACAGCTGTACGCGCTCTGACCCGGATAACCTATTTCGTATACGATATCGGGAACGAACACGAGATAGTCGTTGCTGGTAAAATAACTGAAATTGATATACGACCTGATTGGTTTGGGCGCGAAATGGGTATGCAGGTTATCCGAGTTCCGCTCATAGAAATAGGTCATCATCGGGTACTTTCGCTTCGGGTCGAAGTTCTCCGGTTTATACAGAAGCCCTTTCAACGCTTTCCCGTCTGCAGAGTTCCATTCCACCAGCTCGACAGTTCCCCAAAGGTATTCCTCCTGCTGCCGATTGGCATGTGTGATCTGCCTTGGATGCTTCATTTGCAGGTCAGACACATACCAGTTCGGAAAATCCCGGAAGGTTTCCCGCGTGAAAAGCAGCTTATCGGCGGCCCTGGCCTTACGTACCTGAGCGCCTATTCTGAAATCACCCTCATATTCCCTGGTCAGTTTGTTATCGGCAAACGAGTAAACATAAAACCCTTCCTGCTTGGTAGTCTCATTAAATGATCTCAGCAGGAGCGGTTTTCCTAGGTCAATATTCCGTTGGTCCGGATCGAGCGGAATATACCGGTACCGTTGCTTCCGCTCTCTGCCATCGGTAAGCTTCCGGCGATTACCGGGACGGAGCGGATCGATCAGCCAGCAATCGTACCGGTCATAAATCACCACATATTCATCGCCGGTTGTCCACCCCGCAATCCCATACTCCGACGGGAAATCGGGATGATCATCTTCCTCATCAGCGAATCGCACCAGTTGGTTGTCGGTAAGCCGTGAAAGCGTCTGCCTGTCCGTTGAATAGGCAAACCATGCAGTATCCGGGTTTGAAAACCAATACACATACTTCCCGAGCGGGGAAGCCGTTGCTTTCCCTTCCAGGCGCTCCCTGATCCGCTTTTTCGCTCCATTTTCAGTGCTTACCAGGTAGATGTCCGCCTTCGGATTCCAGTCCCAATGCGCATGCAGGTAAGGGCCCGGATCAGAAACTACTACAAAATTGGCATCGCCCTCATTGACCAGGCTGACGGCTTCTGAAGCGGTCGTTGCCAAAGCGGTGGACTTACCATCGGCCAGATTCAGCACGGCGAGGCAGGCCTTTTTTTTATCAGCCTCGGCAGTTACTTTTTGCTGGGTCTGCAGGGTGGCATCCTGCCAATGCCACACTTCGAGGTCAACTATTTCTTCCGGGAGCAATGTAGTGTCAGGCACTACCGGTAAGGGATTGATCCCATAGTACAGCAATCGCCCGTCTTTTGAAAACCGGGGGGTAAAATCGGCATTTACCAGCCAGCCTTGCGGCCCGGGTTGATTTCCTTCCCCGACCCTTGATTGTGCTTCCCGGTCGCCTTTTTTCCAGGAATAGAGCTGCGGGCGCCTGATCTGCGTTTTTGCATTCGTATCCAGGTCTCCGACAAAGGCAAGTTTCGTGCCGCTTTTGTCAAAGGCTATTTTTTTAAACGACTGCCCTGCCAGCCCCTTAAGAATGGGGTGAGGCGCATCCGTTCCTCTTTCCCAAACCATAATACTGGCCGACTTCGCCGAATCAACCGTAGAAAATGCGAGACGGGCGCCGTCTTCAGAGAAAACATACTCCTTTACAAACGGATAATTTGATTCCGCCTTGCCCGGCAGGTTCACCAGGGTAAGGCTGTAACCGTTTTCTTCATTTTCTTTTCTGGGTTTCCGTTTTGAAAGCGAATCGGAAGGTGTCTTCTGCGCAGCCCGTTCCGCCTGAAAAGCCAGCCAGCCGCTTCCTTTTTCCGGGACCTGGTAGGAGATCACCGAAGGCCATTTCACCAGCTCACCGGTTACCAGAGAAAAAAGCCCCAGCGAATCCTTCGGCAATTCTTCTTTTTTCTTCTTCGATCTCCTGGCTTCTTTCACGGCCAGGAACTGCGGTTTGATCCTGAAAACAGCAAAACCGCCATCCCCGGTAAACTTCACCTCGCTTCCCCGCGCAATCCTGCTTACCAGGTGCCCGTCGGCAGTCCTGTAAAGATAAAGGTAACCATCTCCCTGCTGCGGGTTAATCACAAAAGCGGCATATTTCCCGTCATCGGAAAGTACCTGTTCCGGAATCTCCTCCCAGGAATCGTACACACTGTGATGAAGCGCTTTTTTTGAGACCGCAGGTGCCGGGACCTGCTGCTTTTTTTTCTGCGCGACAGAAGGGAATACCGCACAAAATACCAGGAATACTATATAAAAACTTCTCATGTTATATGGGTATGAGTGGTGGGGTATAGGTATGAGGTATGAGGTATGAGTTGTGGGAGATTAGTTCGCCCTCACACCTCACGTCTCACCCCTCACACCTCAAAGCTACTACTCTGGCTGCATTTTCTTCAACCGCGCCAGAATTTCGCTCACTGCAACTGAAATATGCTGTACGTCCGATACCGGGGAAGGAATTTCCTGTGCGTGGTAACTGTGATATTTCCAGATTTCAAGCACTTCATCTACCGGGACCTCATAAGGCGCATACAAAGGGTTGAGCGATTCCAGCAAAACCAGTCGTTCCTTCTGCTTTACCGATACCTTTTTGAAAACAAAATCCTGTTCTCCTTTTAAAATCACAATGCACAGGGCGCCAGGTTTCAGGGCAGTCCAATCCGTCACATAACGCCCTATAACATCCGAGCCTTCCGGCAGCGGCAGCATGGAATCCCCTGTCGTAGGAAACATACGAAAACTTCCGTCCGAGGGAAGTTGCGGCATTGAAAACTTCGGAAGGCCCGCAATAAACTCCGGATCGGCATAGCCGCTACGGTACCCGGCTTTGGCCTTTACAGGTACATACTCCACGTTCTCCCTGTTTTCTGCATCTACCGTAACCGCCAGCACCCTCATCCTGCTCCCGGTCATATATACATCATTCCCTGCCTCCAGGTCTCTTATCTTCAACTCTCCCAGCTTAGACAAATTGACCTTCAACAAGGTGTCAATGCTCATCTTGAATATCTCCGAATACTTCAGATAATCTTCCGGGCGGGGTGCCGACGTCTGTCCTGACTCCAATGCATTCAGCTTGCTGCGGGTAAGCCGCAGCCGGTCTGCCAGCTCCTGTTGGGTGAGCCTCGCCCTTTCCCTCAGGAATTTAATATTCGGTGCGAAAAAAACTTTGAGGTCTTCCATTTGTTTGATATTATTAGTGTCAAACATTTGACATGAATCGTGTCAAATATACTGTTTTTTAAATTAAAGTTGAATCAAATCGAAGAAACTGTGTGCCGACAGGCCGGTTGCGGCGATCTTATCCTGGTCAGTGCTATGGAACGCGAGATTGTAAGCAAGTTAAAAAAGGAGATTTTAGCCATGCAGGGCGTCCCTCAACTTGTAGAAGGACGTGCGGCAGACACCGGTTTAGGGCCCATAACCGGGGCTTTTCCTTATGGTTTTTTTCCGGTAGGCATACATGAGTTTGTCAGTACTTCAGCCGAAACGGCTGCTTCGGTTTCTGGGTTTATGGCCGCTCTGCTGAGCCGTATTACCCGACATGACGGCATCTGTCTGTGGATCGGCACCCACCGGATGCTGTTCCCGCCGGCCCTGGTTTTCTTCGGGCTAAACCCACACAATATAATTTTCATTGATAACCGGAAACCCGCCGATTTATCCTGGATGATCGAGCAGGCATTGAAATGCGAGGCGCTAAGCGCGGTCGTGGGCGAAATATCCGATCTTGACCTGGCCCAATCGCGCCGTTTACAGCTCGCTGTAGAACAAAGCCGTGTGAATTGCTTTCTTCACCGCCGTTACCCTGCGAAAGCGTCGACCATTGCTTCCGTCTGCCGATGGAAAATCCTGCCCATCGCCAGTGTTTCGGAACCGGGTTTACCGGGAGTGGGCTTCCCCGCCTGGGAAGTTACACTCGAAAAAGTCCGCAACGGGCAGCCCGGGAGCTGGCGCATGTGGTGGGCTGAAACCCATTTTGAGTCACTCGCCCCATCCCGGGACCCGGGCCTGTCATTCCAACCTTTATCCGAAACAGCCACTGCATGAGACGCTACGTTGCCATTTGGTTCAGGCATTTGTTGACCGACCGTCATATCCGCAAACACCCTGATATGAAATCGGTCCCTTTTGTAATGGCGCTCCCGCAGCGGGGGCGCATGGTGGTCACCGCCTCCAGTGCCACCGCTACCGCATTAGGGATCGTCCCGGGCATGGTAGTCGCCGATGCCCGGGCAGCATTCCCCGATGTGCAGGTCATAGAAGAAAAAGAGACTTCACCGGAAAAACTGCTGTCGGCTCTGGCAGAATGGGCTATTCGTTTTACCCCTGTCGTAGCCATTGATCAACCCGACGGCCTTTTGCTCGATGCAACGGGCTGTACGCATTTGTGGCAGGGAGAAACGGCATACCTGAAAGACATACGCGACAGACTCTGTGAATTTGGCTACCATATACGGGTTGCCATGGCCGGTACCCCGGGCGCGGCATGGGCCCTAGCCCGGTTCGGGAAAGAACAGGTTATCATACCACCCGGTGAAGACCGGAAAGCCATTCTCCCACTCCCCCCCGCCGCGCTTCGCATATCCCCCGAAATTGTCGAAAAGCTTCTGAAATTAGGACTTTCCACCGTCAGCAAATTCGTAGACATGCCGCGAAGCTCCCTGCGGCGGAGATTCGGACCTGAGCTCTCTGACCGCATCGACCAGGTACTGGGTAAATCTAGCGAATGGATTGAGCCGGTAGAACCGGCAGTCCGGTACCGCGAGCAACTCTCATGCCTGGAACCTATCTGTACGGCTACAGCTATTCGGATTGCCATAGAAAGGCTGCTTGAATTGCTATGCAACCGGCTCGCCAAAGAGCATAAAGGGTTACAAAAAGCCATTCTGAAGACCTACAGACTGGATGGAAAAACACAGCAAATAGAAATCGGCACCTATAGACCCACCTGCCATATACAGCACTTGTTGCGATTGTTTGCGCTCAAAATCAATACCATTGAGCCTGACCTGGGTATCGAACTGCTGATTCTGGAAGCCCCGGTTGTCACCGGTATCCGGGAAGAACAGGGAAGCTTCTGGAGCATTACCGGCGACAAAAACCTTACGGCTATAGCTGCCTTACTTGACCGTATGGCAGGCCGGGGCGGGCACGACATCGTGCGGCGCTACCTCCCTGCCGAGCACTACTGGCCTGAACGATCGGTTACACAGGCCCGCTCACTGGAAGAAAAATCTACCACAGACTGGAGAACAGACCGTCCAAGACCCACCCATCTCCTGCCTTGCCCGGAAGCCATATTCGTTACGGCGCCGGTACCGGATTACCCGCCTGTCCTGTTCCGGTACAAGGACGAAGTGCACCGGATAGCCAAAGCCGACGGACCGGAACGGATTGAGCAGGAGTGGTGGTTATCTGACGGATTGCACCGGGACTACTATACCGTTGAAAATGACCAGGGTGCCCGCTATTGGATTTTCCGGTCAGGCTATTACGATCAAGGCACAGCCAAGTGGTACATACATGGATTTTTTTCATAATACATTTCCATATCATGGACAAAACCCCGGCCGTCGAACTACAGGTTACCACCAATTTCAGTTTTCTGCGCGGCGCTTCGCACCCTGAAGAACTGGTAGCGCATGCGTCGGAACTGGGTTATCAAAAAATTGCGATTACCGATCGGAATACACTGGCCGGTATCGTACGGGCACATGTGGCTGCAAAAAAAAGCAGCATCGAAATCATCCCGGCCTGCCGCCTTGATTTGCTCGACGGGCCGAGCCTGTTGGCATACCCAACCGACGCCAACGCATATTCCAGGCTTTCAGGTTTGCTCTCAACCGGGAACCTCAGGACCGAAAAAGGGAAATGCGAGCTCTATCGGGAGGACATTTTTACCCATGCCGAAGGGATAAAATTCATCGTGGTCCCACCTTCGGCGCTTAACCGGCAATTCAACCTCGAGCCGGCGTTTGAGCAAAGCCTGATACAATACCGCGAAGCCCTTGGCAGCAACCTTTCGCTGGCTGCCGCCAGGTCTTACAACGGCGATGACCAGAAACTACTGTACCGCCTGCATACCTTAAGCACCCGGCTGCATATCCCGATGGCGGCTACGAATGATGTTCATTACCATATTCCCGAAAGGAGACAGCTCCAGGACGTTATCACATGCGTCAGGGAAAAATGCACCATTTACAATGCCGGTTACCGCCTTCATCCGAATGCCGAACGGCACTTAAAATCGCCGGAAGAAATGATCCGGCTTTTTCGCCAATATCCTGACGCCATCGAAAGGGCATGGGAGATTGCAGAAGCCTGCCGGTTTTCACTGGATTCGCTCAGGTATGTATACCCCGAAGAACTTGTCAGCGAAGGACGAACCCCACAGGAGGAGCTGGAGTTTCTCGTTTGGGAAAGAGCCGGGAAAGAATTGGGGAACGATTTCATCGCAAAATATGCAGACCGGGTACGGGAAGAGCTGGAATTCATCGGGCGGAAAAATTATGCCTCGTATTTTCTTACGGTATACGACCTTGTACGGTATGCCCGGGAGAATTCCATTTTATGCCAGGGGCGCGGATCCGCCGCCAATTCCCTGGTTTGTTACTGCCTGGGGATCAGCTCGGTCGACCCCAGAAAGACCCGGCTCCTGTTTGCCCGTTTCATGTCGGACGCCCGGGACGAGCCGCCGGACATAGACGTCGACTTTGAGCACGAGCGCCGGGAGGAAGTAATGCAGTACGTTTACAAAAAATACGGCCGGGACCGGGCCGGTATCGTGGCCACCGTCACCCAGGTACACCGGAAAGGCGCCATCCGGGATGTAGGAAAAGCGATGGGCATGTCGGTAGACGCCATCAACAGGTTGTCCAAATCCCTGTTTGAGTTTACGGAGGAATGGTTCGCGGGCGACCAACCTTCGCAGGACGGTTTCAGCCCCAAGGACCCGCACCTCCGGATGGTCCTCGGGCTGATGAACCAATACGTAGGATTTCCCCGGCAACTGGGCCAGCACACGGGCGGTTTTGTCATTACGCAGGGCAGGCTATCGGACCTCTGCCCGATCTTAAATGCCAGGATGGAAGACCGGACCTGTATAGAGTGGAACAAAGACGATATTGAAGCGTTGGGCTTCATGAAAGTCGATGTACTGGCGCTCGGCATGCTGACCTGTATCCGCAAGGCTTTCGACCTGCTCCGGGAACATTACGGACTTTCCCCCACCCTGGCTGAAATCTCCCATACAAGTGACGACCCGGACAACCCGCAGATAAGTAAGAAGGTATATGACATGATTTGCGACGCCGAGACCATCGGCGTCTTTCAAATTGAGAGCCGGGCCCAGATGTCAATGCTCCCGCGCCTGCGCCCGCGCAGCTTCTACGACCTCGTAATTGAAGTAGCGATTGTGCGGCCCGGCCCCATACAGGGCGACATGGTCCACCCCTACCTGCGCAGGCGCAACGGCGAAGAACCGGTTGAATACCCCAGCGAAAAACTTCGGGCGATCCTGGAGCGGACAATGGGCGTTCCGCTCTTCCAGGAGCAGGCTATGGAAATCGCCATCGAAGCAGCAGGCTTCTCCGCCGCCGAAGCGGATGGCCTGAGACGCAGCATGGCTACTTTCAAATCCAAAGGAAAGGTGAGCTATTATGAAAACAAGCTCGTGGACGGGATGATAGAAAGAGGTTATGAAGAGGCCTTTGCGAGACGGGTATTCAGACAACTGGAGGGGTTTGGGAGCTACGGCTTTCCCGAAAGCCATGCGGCCAGCTTCGCCCTGCTGGTGTACGTATCCAGTTGGCTGAAATGTTATTATCCGGATGTATTTGCAGCGGCCCTGCTCAACAGCATGCCGATGGGATTTTACCAACCGGCCCAAATTGTTATAGACGCGCAAAAAAACGAGGTAGAGGTGCTCCCGGTAGACATCAATCACTCTTTTTGGGACAATACCCTGGAAGAAAAAGCCGGTAAGTACTGCGGTCTCCGGCTGGGGTTCCGCCAGGTAAAAGGATTGCCCGAAGAAAAAATGAATCGATTTTCCAAAAACCGGGCTTCGCCTTATACCCGCATACAAGACCTTCTGACCGCCGGGGTCCCGCTGGACGCGCTGGAGCGCCTGGCAGATGCGGATGCCTTCAGGTCGTTAAGGCTGGACAGGCGGCAAGCCCTTTGGGAAATATCCGCGTTGGCAGACGTCCCTTCCGGCCTGTTCGAAGGCCATCCATCCGAAACCGAGCTGGAACCTGCGGCCTTGCTCCCCAGAATGCTGAGAGGCGAACATGTGGTGCAGGATTACGCGACGCTCGGTCTCTCGCTCAAAGCGCACCCGGTCGCCCTGATCAGGCGGGAGCTTTTTAGCCGACGGGTCCTGAGAGCCGAGGAGGTGAAAAACTGGCCCGATGGTACCCTGGTGCGTGTAGCGGGCCTGGTACTGGTGCGCCAGCGGCCGGGTACTGCCACCGGAATCTGTTTTATCACCCTGGAAGACGAAACCGGCATTGTCAACCTGGTTGCCTTTCAAAAGATTTTTGCCAGGTACCGGAGCCAGATTGTGCGGTCCCGCCTGTTGATGGCCGATGGGAAATTACAAAGAGAAGGCAATGTGATTCATGTAGTGGTACACCGGTGCTATGATGAAAGCGGGCTTTTGCAAAAACTGGGGATTACGGAAGATCAGCTTGCAAAACGGCCAAATTCAGAACCGGCTGGCCCAGGCAGCAACCCACCACCTCACTATGGCGTACAGATGGAGATTTTTCCAAAAGGGAGAAATTTCCATTAGGTATCGGGGGGACGCTGCTTTGATAAAACAACCTGCAATTTGCAATTACCATATGGTTGAAGTATGTTTCCGTACCAATCCTATACTTTACAAACCAGCCAACTTATTGTGCTTTGTATGTTTTTAAGATTTCGATTGTACCCTTCTGATTATCAGCATTCAGCAACCGGCCGTCGGGTCGTTGTAATTAATTCCCGGTTTCTGATTTCCGGCTTCCTTATTATTCTATCCGGCTGGCTAACAGGATGCGGCAATGGGCAGGCGTCAAAAGAGAACGGCGTATCACAAAAAAATGGGCGCGTACGTGTCATAGTCAATGACACCATTCCGATGGAACGGACCGAAATCAGCAAGCAGGCTGTAGCCGGTTACACGGCCAAAGTTCCTGACCCCTTGAATGACTTTGTCTTTTCGGTCCGGCTTTTTGAAACACCTCTGAGGTTCCGCTACCGTGCTGATATCCGGTACAAAATGATGACCATAAAAGACAGCGTGGATATCCCGAACTTCGGCCATCAACCCCGCGTTGACATACGGCGGCATGAAGGCGAGCTGTCCTGCATGATTGGCTTCTATGACGAAAATGGCGTCTTCAAAGACTTAAAAAAAGTAGAAGTAAGAAGTGATCAGGTAAAGATCGTCCAGGTAAAGAGATACGGGCGGGGAACAGTCATCAAAAAATAACGATCTCTCCGGTACGACTGAGGAAACCAAGCCGGACTATTTTTCCAGGACCTTTCTGAGCAACTCCACTTTCTCCCGTTCGGACCGCAGCAGCCTTTCGTATAATCTTTCATTTTCTTCGATCGCCTTCACCCATTTCATCAGCGGATCAAAGCCCTCCGACATAACCGGCGGCTTACCGGGTGCAATTTCGTTAAAATTGGTCTGAAGGTTAAGCAGCGCAGTTTCTTCATCAAACTTCCTGATAGCTTCCACCGGTATTTTCAGTACCAAAGCGATTTGCTCCAATACTTCCGCCTCAATAAAAGCCCGTTTTTCCAGCAAAGAGATTCGCTTCTGCGACCAATCCGCTCCAAGCTCAAATGCAAGCCGCTCCTGTTTGATCCCGAGCATATCCCGAAAGCGCTTGATATTTCGACCGTAATGCACCTTGTCAGGTTGAGAAGAAGGATTCATAAGCAAAATGGTATAGTATAAACAATCACCGGAAAGAGCCGGGTTTGCCGGAAGCACAACGGCTAAGCCCGACACGAAGAACGCAGGCAGATTTATTGCGTTTATCAATAAAATCTCACACCTTTGTTCCATACATACTGTATAACAAATATCAGAAGAAGATTTTCTTCTTCAAAGAAACCCAAAGAAAATATTATACCTTCATGTTTTCAGACCGACTCCGTGAGTTCATTGCTGCTATAGGCGAGACTCCCACCTCAATTGAACCTAAAATCGGCGTTTCCAAAGGAGCCATTTACAAACCGGTTAAGAATGGCAAAACGATAGGCATTGAAATCATCGCGAAAATTCTTGCGGCCTACCCCCGCCTCAATCTCGAATGGCTGATCTGCAACATTGGAACCATGTGGAAAAACCCGTTTACCATTGCCGGCGCTGCCGGGGAAACCGCTTCGGAAGACCCGGCCGATATGTATTACCTGGCAGGCGCCCGAACCCCGGTCAACCTGATCAGCGAAACCAATGCCCTTAACTGGAGCGGCACTCGCGAAAAGGGCGAAAACGCAATAGAGTCCGTATTTTTCCTGCCGCCAGGCTTACTCCGGAAAGGCCCCGACTACGCCGCATTCCCGGCCGGCGGGCCGCAAATGGAACCCACCATTCCGGCCAACTCGCTTGTCGTGGCCGAAATCATAAAGCCCAAAGATTATAGCCGCATCAAGAACGGCGACGTATATGTCATCATCACCAAAGATACACTCGCCATACGGCGGCTTAACAACCGCATAAAAGAAAGAAACACGCTGTTGGCCAGTCCCGACAACCGGGAGTTCACCGCTTACGACATCCCAATCGACACCGTCGTATCGCTCTGGAAAGCCCGCGCCCTGATCTCAGACAAATTCACCGGCGAAACCCACCGGTTATTTGATCTTTACCAGGACCTGGAAGAACGGATCAGGCAGCTGGAAAATAAAAACAAGCCCCTGTAAAATTATACCCAAACCAACAAAGAAAGATTTACCTGCATAAAATATTCTCCAATCGAATGGTATAGAATCTGCCGGTCAGCCAGCTTTACAGCACACTTAAAAAAACGACCGGCTATGAAACAGGATCTTGACCTTATCACGAACAACGCGGTTCTCCAGCTGAAGGAACAGGAAGTATGCAATCCGCAGCTTGCGTTAAGCGCATTCTTTTCCACCTTTGACCTGGGGCAATGCCGCTACCTGCTGCGCGAGCATTTTGAGAAAAATAACCCGGTACGCGAAACTTGCCAGGTGATCAGCGCGGAACCACATGATATTTTCCAGCTGCAGCTGGTCCTTCTCATCGAGGCCTCCTACCTGCTGCACCTGGCTTCACAAAAAAAGAACCGGCCCCCGTCGCCCGAGGAGCCGACAGCGTTAGCAAGCCCGTCGCCCGAAGTGCCGGCAGACACCGTTTGCGTGACTGACTATGACGATTTCCGGGCAGAGGCACTCCGGGTTCCGGACCAC
Organism: Ravibacter arvi; assembly: GCF_039540405.1. NCBI lineage: Bacteria > Pseudomonadati > Bacteroidota > Cytophagia > Cytophagales > Spirosomataceae > Ravibacter > Ravibacter arvi. The sequence continues at coordinate 100,386 of NZ_BAABEY010000010.1, read as the reverse complement.
CCCGATGCCAACCCTTTCGCACAGCATCTCCCACCGGCGGTATGGGTATCGGTGGAAGCTTTTTTTGACGCATTGAGTCCTGCGACCTTCAAACGGACCTTTTTTGGAATTTTGACCGCCTACGCCGGAACAACCTTCTACTCGCAGGGAAACCCGGTTGAAGTATTGTTTACACTCGAAAAGCTGAAGGACCTGATCTGTTCCCTGGCCCTTCTTCCGAAACCGCCTGCGACAACACTGGCAACAGGCGGAAGTCACCCCGATAACCGTACAGCCCCCTGCCCCGGTACGCTCAACGACACTGACCGGGAAAACCCGCTCCCTTACCTGTACCAATTCAGCCAGGGCCGGCCACCGGAAGAATGGACCGAAATCCTGGATTCGTTGCAGCATTTTGCGTTATGCAGCGAATCAGGCGTAGACGAGGGGGACGGCCTCGACACGCTCGGGCTCTATCATGAGCTGGTCAGCGTTGTGGAAGCCGGCTTCACCCTTTACAAGCTTGCCGGGGGCCGGCTGAAATTCACACAGGACCAGCAATAAACGACCCCAACCAGGCGAGGCGGAACCCGATAAAATTCAGGGTTGTATTTTTTTCAGACATCCTATCCACACCATATTGCTTCATTTTTAAATACCTCCAGTCACATGGCTTGCAACCAACACCAACTATGTCAAAAAATAGTAATAAAAAAACTAAAAATTAAAACATTATATTTTACAAAAATCCAAATACTCAGAATTCTCACTAATTAATGCTTGATCCAAACAAATTTTTTTTCATAAATTGCACCCGTTGCAGAATATAAAACAATAACCCAGAAAGCTTGCAACAGGATATTTCAAACCCGGGCTTAATTTTAAAACAGTCTCGCTCTATCCTGCATCGTATTTATCCTGCAATACATCCGATATAATTAAACGAAGAAAGCATACAAGAACCGCCCGGCAATTACTTCCGGAAGTTCTTGAAAGTTGACCAAACCGCCGGCGCCGCATTAGCCATGAAACCGGCAGATCGAAGTCCAATGACTGTTCTTAACATGTATCGTCCCTTAGTAGTTATCCTCCTTTTTCTTCTGGCACAACTGCCGATAGAGAAAGCGGGAAACTTCCTTTTCCCCCTGGACGATACGGCATCATTGAATGAAACCTGCGCTTATCCGCCTTCCAACCTCTCTGAAGCGTCTCCTCTACCTAAAGGCCTGCATTTTGATGTAGTGCTCTACGAGAAGAAAGAGGGGAGCGACGAAGAGTTCCTGTTCGACCAGGACACCGAAAAAAGCGGCAACGCAGGTTACCTGACCTTAACACCCTTTTTCCTCGCCCTACTCAGCCAACCAGCGGGTGGGAAACGAATGCCGGCCTCCTGCATGCCGGTTCTCCTCCGTCGTCACATCCGTTTCAGGGCACTCCTGATTTGATTGCTTTCAACAATTTGGCCTGGAAACATCCGCAGTTCCCTGTCAAACCGCGGCTGTATGAATATGCGTATCGGCATGTATGGCACATTCATACCCAAATTGATCCCCTTATTTTTGAAGCAATTTATTTCATGAATAGCCGTGAGCTATAAGGCATGAGGTGTGAGGTGCGTCGTTAAAAGACCGCCCCCCGGCTATTGCCCGGCTAATCGCTCAACCTCTTTTTAACATGAGAAGAATTTTCATGGCATTGGCTATGTGTGCCCTGCTATTTAATACCAACTGCGGCTCCGAGAAACACGAAGCGGAGGCAGATACGAAACTATTGGTCACCACTCCACTGAAAAAAGACACGCTGTCGGTTAAAGAATATGTGAGCCAGATTCGCTCTATCAGCCATATAGAGCTCCGCACCCTGGAAAAAGGATATCTCCAAAAAATCTTCGTGGACGAGGGGCAGTTTGTCCGGAAAGGGCAGCTTATGTTCCAGATCATGCCCCTGATACTGGAAGCAGAGCAGCAAAAAGCGAAAGCGGAAGCAAATTTCGCCGAAATAGAATACCGCAACACCAAGTCGCTGGCCGACAGTAATGTGGTCTCGCGCAATGAGCTTGCACTCGCCAAAGCGAAACTGGACAAGGCCAACGCAGAGCTTGCGCTCGCTAATGTCCATTTGGGCTTTACTGAAATCAGGGCGCCTTTTGATGGCATTATGGACCAGCTGCAGGTGCGGCTCGGGAGCCTCCTGGACGAAGGCGATCTCCTGACAACTCTTTCGGACAACCGGAAAATGTGGGTTTATTTTAATGTCCCGGAAGCCGAATACCTTGACTACAAGTCGCACCAGGCAAAAAACCGGCCCGGTGAAGTAAAGCTGCGGATGGCCAACAACCAGCTCTTCAACCATCCCGGAATAGTGGAAACTATCGAAGCCGACTTCAATAATGAAACCGGCAACATCGCCTTCAGGGCTACCTTTCCGAACCCCGAAGGCTTGCTGCGACATGGACAGACCGGCAATATCCTTATTGATGCACCGCTTGTCAATGCCCTCATTATCCCACAGAAAGCCACGTTTGAAGTCCTGGAAAAGAAGTTCGTTTTTGTAGTGGACAAGGACAGCAAGGTCCACACGCGCGAAATCGTCATCGGCGCCGAAATCCCCGATCTCTATGTCATTACGGAAGGGTTGTCTGAAAACGACAAAATCCTGCTGGAAGGAATCCGGAAGGTGAAAGAAAATGAGAAGATCCAATTCAACTTCGAAAAGCCCGAAGCAGTGATCTCCCATTTGAAGGTGTATTCGGAATAGTAACCCGCCAAGACTTCTTACAAGATGTTTAGTAATTTCATTCAAAGACCGGTATTCGCTATAGCGATATCGATCGCAATCGTATTTGCGGGACTCCTCGCCATGAAGAGCCTGCCTACCTCCCAGTTCCCGGAAATATCGCCGCCCATGGTAATTGTAAGGGCGTCGTACCCGGGCGCAAGTGCAGAGGTATTGACCGAATCGGTGCTTATCCCGCTGGAACAAGCCGTGAATGGTGTTCCCGGCATGAAATACATGACTTCAGACGCTACTTCTGCCGGAGAATCCAATATCCAGATCGTCTTCGACCTGGGCACGGATCCCGACCAGGCAGTCGTAAACGTCAACACGCGCATCGCCCAGGTACTTAACCGTCTCCCTCTGCTGGTACAGCGTGAAGGGGTGATCGTTAACCGCGTTATCCCGAGTATGCTCATGTATGTCAACCTTTACAGCAAAGACCCCAAGGCCGACATGAAGTTTCTCTTCAACTACGCGGGGGTCAATATGCTGCCTGAATTGCAACGTATCAGTGGTATCGGCCAGGCCAGTATGCTCGGGAGCCGGCAATATGCCATGCGGATATGGCTATTGCCTGACCGCATGCGGGCCTACAACATTTCTTCGGAAGAGATACTGGAAGCACTGAACGAACAAAGTGTGATCGGATCTCCAGGCCGCATCGGCCGGAGCGACGGTAAACGGGCTGAAGCGCTGGAATATGTGCTCACCTATGAAGGACGTTTCAATAGTGAGGAGCAATATGCCAATGTCATTCTCCGGTCAAACCCGGATGGCGAGACACTCCGGCTCAAAGATGTTGCCAAGGTTGAGCTGGGCAGCGAATATTACGACATTTACTCCAACCTCAACAATCTCCCCTCAGCGGCGATTGTTTTGAAGCAGACCTACGGCAGCAACGCGACAGACGTTATTAAGAATGTAAAGGACAAGCTTACCGAGCTGAAAAAGAGTTTCCCGCCCGGAATGGACTACAAAATCAGCTACGATGTATCCAGCTTTCTGAACGCCTCCACTGAAAACGTAATCCACACCCTTCGGGACGCCTTTATACTGGTAGCCCTGGTGGTATTTATCTTCCTTGGCGACTGGCGGTCCACACTTATTCCTACCCTGGCGGTTCCCGTGTCACTGATCGGTTCGTTTGCCTGTATGCAAATGTTTGGTCTGACCATCAATATGATCACCCTGTTTGCGCTGGTTCTTGCCATCGGGATTGTGGTCGACAACGCGATTGTGGTTGTCGAAGCGGTTCACACCAAAATGGAAGAAGAGCATCTTGCGCCCTACCCTGCGGTCAGGAAGGTTCTCGGTGAAATCAGCGGCGCAGTTATTGCCATCACCCTCATGATGACCGCGGTGTTTGTCCCGGTTGCCTTTATGACCGGTCCTGTCGGGATTTTTTACCGGCAGTTTTCGATCACCATGGCGAGCTCTATCATTATTTCGGGTGTGGTTGCGCTCACGCTTACGCCTGTTTTATGCGCCATGATCCTGAAAAACACACACGGTCAGCCCAGAAAGAAGACGTGGATGAACCGGGCGCTGGACAGTTTCAACCGCGGCTTTGAGAAACTCACCGGAAAGTATGTCGGCCTGCTCAGGCTCATCGTCAACCGTCGGGTCATCACCTTTGCCATCCTGATCATATTCAGCCTCGGCATATTCGGTATCAACCTCAAATTGCCTACGGGTTTTATTCCCAGTGAGGACCAGGGGATGATTTACGCAGTTGTGCAAACGCCGCCCGGCTCCACCCTGGAAAGAACCAATGACATTTCCCGTAAACTTCAGGCCATTGCCGAAGAAATCGACGGTATTGAATCGGTTACGGCATTGGCAGGCTACGAGGTCCTCACAGAAGGCCGGGGATCAAACGCCGGAACCTGTCTGATCAACCTGAAACCCTGGGACCAGCGTCACCATTCGGTCAATGAAATCATACACGAGCTGGAAGAAAAATCAAGGGTAATCCCGGGCGCGACCATTGAATTCTTCGACCCCCCCGCCGTACCCGGGTATGGCGCCGCCGGTGGTTTCTCGCTGCAGCTGCTTGACAAAACCAATAGCGGTGATTATCGTGAACTGGAACGGGTAAATGATGAATTTATGGCCGCCCTTCGCAAGCGCCGGGAACTGTCGGGTCTCTTCACATTTTTCAGCGCCAAATACCCGCAGTACGAACTGCAGATCGACAACGAGCTGGCGATGCAAAAAGGTGTATCGATCGGTAACGCTATGAACACCCTTTCTATCCTGATCGGAAGTACGTATGAGCTCGGCTTTATCAAGTTCCAGCGTTTCTTCAAAGTGTTTGTCCAGGCCTCACCGGAATTTCGCGCACTTCCTGAGGACATCCTGAAGCTCTATGTAAAAAACAACCGGGATGAAATGGTGCCGTTTTCAGCATTCATGAAAATTGTCAAAACGCAGGGAGCGAACGAAATCAACCGGTACAACATGTACAACACCGCCTCTATCCGCGGGCAGCCGGCAAAAGGCTACAGCAGCGGCGAGGCCATAACCGCCATCAAGGAAGTGGCCGCCCAAAATCTGCCGCGCGGTTACGACATCGACTGGGCCGGTCTTTCAAAAGATGAGGTGATGCGCGGAAACGAGGCGATTTACATTTTTATCATCGTTTTGATCTTTGTATATATCGTACTGGCTTCCCAATACGAAAGTTTCATCATACCACTCGCAGTAATCCTGTCGCTGCCGGTCGGAATTTTCGGGTCGTTTTTCCTGCTTAAGGTTATGGGACTTGCCAACGACATTTATGCGCAGGTAGGATTGGTTATGCTCGTCGGTCTGCTTGGCAAAAACGCCGTATTGATCGTGGAATTCGCGATGCAGAAACACCATGAGGGCGCGACGGTCCTGGAAGCTGCCATCGAAGGAGCGAAAGTCCGGTTCAGGCCTATCCTGATGACCTCTTTCGCCTTCATCGCCGGTTTGATTCCATTGGTACTGGCGCATGGTGCAGGGGCTATCGGCAACCGTACCATCGGCGCGAGCGCACTGGGCGGGATGCTCTTCGGCACAGTTTTCGGGGTGATCATCATACCGGGCCTCTATTATATTTTCGGAAAAATTGCAGAAGGCAGGAAACTGATCAAGTACGAGGAAGACGTCTCCCTGACCGAAAACCTTGTGCATGCAATTGACCATTTTCCAAACCTAGAAGAAGACGAACAAAATGAAACGAAATAAATCAAGGGGTTTGGCTTCTGCGGCCGTTATCGCGCTGTTGGTTACGGCATGCAACGCTCCCACGATAGTCAGAAGATCAGAAAGCCGCGTTGTCCCGGAAAGTTATACGGGCCGGGCCGACACCGCCTCGTCGGCAGCCGCAACCTGGCGCGACTTTTTTAAAGACAGCCACCTGACGGCGCTTATCGACTCGGCGCTTGCCCACAACCAGGAGCTGAACATCATCACGCAGGAAATTGCGATGACCCAAAATGAAATTGAAGCTAAAAAAGGGGAATACCTGCCGTTTGTAAGCCTCGGCGGCGGTGCTGGCTTTGAAAAAGCGGCGCGCTATACACAGGTGGGCGCGAGCGAAGCAACAACGGAGATTAAACCGGGCAAGGAAATGCCCGAGCCCCTCGGTGACTTTAAATTCGGCGCGTTCGCCAGGTGGGAAGTCGATATATGGCACAAGCTGCGCAATGCCAGGAAGGCAGCGGTCAACCGCTACCTGGCATCGGTAGAGGGGCGTAATTTTATGGTGACCAACCTGATTTCCGAAATTGCTACCTCCTATTATGAGTTGCTCGCACTCGACAGCCAGCTGCAAATCATCCGGCAGAATATCGATATCCAGCAAAATGCGCTGCGCCTGGTCCGGCAACAGAAAGAAGCGGCAAAACTCACGGAACTTGCGGTAAAACGTTTCGAAGCCCAGGTTTACAACACACTTGGCCTTCAATACGAGATCCAGCAGAAAATCGTAGAAGCCGAAAACCGTATCAATTTCCTGGTCGGACGGTTTCCCCAGCCTGTGGATCGCGACCATTCGGAACTGTTGAAGCTCAGTCCGGAGGTTCTGTCCGTCGGTTCGCCTGCCGCATTGCTTAGCCATCGGCCGGACATCCTGCAGGCCGAACAACAGCTCGAGGCCGCAAAACTCGATGTGGAGGTAGCGCGCGCCGAATTCTACCCGTCACTCGGACTCTCGGCCAGTCTGGGCACCCAGGCTTTTAACCCGGCCTACCTGGCAAAAATGCCCTGGTCGCTCTTTTCCACGCTGATGGGTGACATGATGGGGCCCCTGATCAACAAGCGAGGTATCAAAGCCAACTATCTCAACGCCAACGCCCGGCAGGAGCAAGCCATTTTCCAGTATGAGAAAACCGTTCTTGCCGCTTGCCTGGAAGTGGCTAATCTCGTGGCAATGATCAATAACCTTGAGAAAAACTACGATGTAAAATCGAAAGAAGTGAACGCCCTGAACGAGTCGGTAACCATCTCGAACCGGCTTTTCACGTCGGCCCGCGCAGACTACACGGAAGTGCTCTTTACACAGCGTGACGCGATTGAATCCAAGTTTGAACTGGTGGAAACCAAAATGCAGCAATTCAAGGCGATGATCAGCACCTACCGCGCATTAGGCGGCGGCTGGCAGTAGTACGGGACGGCGACTGGCTTTTGGATAAAGGAATAGCAAAAAGCGCCTTTCCCGGTGCTTATTCCCTATCTTTATCCGGAAACCAGTCGCCAGTTACCCATGCCCGAAATTCACACCCAGTTAGTGATTATTTCCACCAACCGGATCCTGGATTTTCTACGAGTATTACCGGAAGTCCCTTGTGCCTTGCCTGCCGCTTCATCGTTGTCCGAATCACTTGGAATAAGCCGCACCACCCTTCAAAAAGTAATGCAGGTATTGGCAGCGAAAGGGATAGCCCGGATCGACGGCCCGCATAAGCTGGTGCTCAGAAAACCCCTCGACAACGATTATCTGGCTACCGTTGACGCCCCACCTTCCAAAGCAGAACAAACCGGGCAAATCATCCGGCAAAAGCTGCATAGCGCTGCCTTGAAGCCAGGGAAACGTTTTTCAGAGCTGGAACTGGCAAAAGAGCTGGGAGCAAGCACCGTATTGGTAAGAGAATCCCTTTTGAAAATAGCGCAGGCAGGGATAATCCGAAAGCTGCCGCACCAGGGCTGGGAAGCTATCCGGTTCGACCGTGAGCAGCTGGCCGGTATTGCCGAAGCCCGTGCCGTTTACAATTCCTTCTTGTTTCAAAAACTGGAGCAGGCGGGGAATTCTCCCGGGATAAGGGCTGAATGGCTGCAGCTTGAAAAGAGGATTGCCCCAAAAATAAAAGCCGGCAAGTGCCTGGTCGGCGACCTGCTCGACACGGACAGGTTGTTGTACCAAACCCTGCTGTCAGTAACGGAAAACCGTTACATAGAGACTTCCTACGATAAATTGCTTACGCTCACCTCGGTCGCCGTTCAGCAAAACCATCCGCAGGAACAAAGGCTGAACCGGATGTTTCAGGGACTGCACGACCTCGTCCTGGCCTTAACCGGGCACGAAATTCAATCCGCGGAAATTTTATCGGGAAGGCACCTGCACCGGTTGGCCGGCCTTAACGATTGAACCCTAGCTTCCAGAGTCTCAGCCCGAAACCCTTCCGCCTATCTATGCTTTCAGATAAGTCTCGCTAAGCAGGCGCACCGCCTCCCGCAGCGCTTTGTTGCGCTCCTGCTTTTCCCACAAAACGGGCTGCCGGGCGCGTTTGGCACAATCCGGCAAGCGGCAGCGCTCACAGGTTTCGTTCACCTGCTGATGCGGAAGCGCCGGATCATTCAGAAAACGAACCAGGTTTTTCAAGCGGTCATTGATCGCAAAACCGAGCGTAATGCTGCTGTTGTATTCCTTGCGGGGCGGCGAAGGCTTTGCCAGCGTTATAACCAGGTACTGATTGGCAGTGTCGACGTACTCCGCGATCTGCGCCTGGCACAAAGGTTCGCCATCCCAGCGGTTTTCCTGCTGCAACAATGCCAGGTCTTCCAATACCGACAGCGATGCCCACCTGCGGCAGTAATGCTCATTGACGGTTCCGTGCAAAAAAGGCAGTTTAGCCAGGTGCATTTCCTTTGCCAGCTTGAAAGAACCGGAAGAGGTAGTATGATCAAAGCGAAGAAAAAAAAGCTGGTCGATACCAAAATGCCGGGCCATAACATTGCTGATCCGCTGCATAAAGATCTCGGGCGTCGCTTCAAACGTATCCATGAATTCCACCAATACCGCCGGGCTCCAGACCGGCTTTGCGAAAAACACGGCGAGGCCCGAAATCAACAGTTCCCGGGGGACCAGAATGGCCCCCGCAAAATAAGATGCTTTAAAGTTGTTCAGCACCTGGTCAAAAGAATCGGCTTCGCGCTGCGAAGAAACATAGGGCCGCGGCGCCAGTTTCATCCTGCAAAACCCTATTTCGCGGCCGTAGGTAAACGCGCGCTGCTTCGGTTCCAGGTTTTCATTGATAAGCAGCAGGTCCGGTATCCCGCTTTCCGCCCTACCCGGCAACACTACCGACCTGATTCCGGACAACTCGGGCCTGCCGGCTTCGTTAAAAGTCTCTACCCGGTAACCATATTCCGTTTCCAGGTGGTTCCTGAGCCAATCTTCGCGAAATGCCACGCCGTCCGGAGGCCGGTGATCCTTGATAAATTCGTTTGCTTCCGCCTCAATTTCTTCAAAGAAATTAAAATGCAGCTCCTGGAAGGAACGCAGCGCCGAGAAGTAGAACTGTTCGACATTCATCCCGTGGTTGCGGCTGATCTCAATAATGGTAGAGATGAATGCGCTCACCTTAGACGGTGCCTCCGAAAGCATCCGGAGCAGGTCCGCCGGCTCAATACCAAACATTTCCAATGGCAGCTCACCCAGAATATTTGAATTGAGCAATTCCTCGATCGGCTCCAGGTGTTTGTCGAGCGAAACGGACACCAGGTTATCGTAGTGGGTGCCTAGCACCCTGGCCAATGCAAAAATCTTCTCGGACTTGGGATACTTCTTCCCCTTCTCGATTTCATTGAGGTAAGAAGGAGAAAAACCGGCGAGATCCGCCAGCTCGTTAATCTGAAGCCCCTTTTCCTGCCTGAGCTGCCGAAGCTTCAAACCAAATATCAAGCGTACCCTGTCTGCTGCCGGAATCATTTTCGATGTCAATTAACCGGCAATAATAGCAAAAATTGTTGAAAAATATATTTTAGCGATGATTCGCTAAAATATATTTAATCGCTTATTGACTATTTATAAATAATAAATCATAATTGCATATCGATCACTTCATAACAACCAAGGCGTGGAAACGACAACCATCATCCGGACCGGAGAAGCCATTTCACTGGCACCTTTGAAACAACATTCATTGAACTGCAAAACGATTTTTCTCAATTTGCCGCCCGAGCGCCTGGGCGAACTGGCTGCCACCCGCTCCGAGGGTGTTTTCACCGCAAGTGGTGCTTTCATGTGCGATACCGGCACTTTTACAGGCAGATCTCCCAAAGACCGCTACATTGTCTCCGACGCCTTTACAAAGGACATTGTCGACTGGGGCGGTATCAACCAGCCTTTTGACCCGGACTCATTTGCCCGGCTACACGCTCGGATGACGGAGTTCCTGGCCGACCGGCAGGTATTTGCCCGGTATGCGTATGCCGGGGCCAACCCCTTATACCGGAAGTCCGTAATGGCCATCACCACCAAAGCCTGGCACAGTTTGTTCTGTTATAACCTGTTCGTTCAACCGGACGCCGGGGAGCTGGCAAACTTCGACCCGGAATGGTGTATTTACTGCGTTCCCGAATTCGAGGCCGATCCTTCCGTCGATGGCACCCGGCAGGAAAACTTCACCATCATCGATTTTACCAGGAAAACCATCCTGATTGGCGGGACCGGCTATGCCGGCGAAATCAAAAAGGCGGTGTTCAGCGTCCTGAATATGCTGCTGCCGGTCGAGCACGGTGTGCTGCCCATGCATTGTGCTGCGAACCGGGGCGCCGACGGCGACACCGCTCTTTTCTTCGGACTGTCAGGGACAGGCAAAACCACGCTTTCGGCAGACCCGAACCGCCGGCTTATCGGCGACGACGAGCACGGCTGGGCTCCCGAAGGTATTTTCAATTTTGAAGGCGGATGCTACGCCAAAGTAGTAAATCTCAGCCGGGAGGGCGAACCCCAGATTTTCAACGCTATCAAAAGCGGGGCTATTCTTGAAAACACCCGATTCTTTCCCGGGAGCCGCGAGGTTGATTTCACCAATACGACCGTAACCGAAAACACACGGGCCGCCTACCCGCTGAGCCATATACCGGGTGCCGCCGGCCACCTGACCGAAAAAGAACCTGCAAATGTTTTCTTTCTTACCGCCGACGCTTTTGGCGTACTTCCGCCCCTGGCAAGACTGACGCCCGAGCAAGCCGTCTTCTTTTTTCTCTCCGGCTATACGTCCAAGCTGGCCGGCACCGAAGTAGGGATTGTAGAGCCGGCAGCAACTTTTTCCTCGTGCTTCGGCGCAGCCTTCCTGCCCCTTTCGCCGGAAGTATACACCCGCCTTCTCGGGCAACGGCTGCAGGCCGGCGGAGCAAAGGTCTGGCTCATCAATACCGGCTGGACCGGAGGCGCTTACGGAACCGGCAAACGCATCCCGCTCCAATATACACGGAACATGCTGCAGGCAGTCCTGGACGGCAAACTGGAAGAAGTGGAATACACGAAACATGCTGTTTTTGAAATTGATGTCCCCACCAGTTGTCCGGGAGTCCCGTCTGCCGTACTTTTACCGGAAAATTCCTGGACCGATCCCCTTTTGTACCGCCAACAAGCAATGAAATTACTCCTGGCTTTCAGGCAAAACGCTGCCCGTTTCCCGATGACAACCGGGGTCCAGCCCGTACCTAATGCAAATCCCGTTGAAGTTTAACCCATGACCAGTACGCATACCCTGCCTTTCAGGCGATTGCTAATTGCAAATCGCGGCGAAATTGCCATTCGTATTATGAGAGCCGCCACCGAGTTGGGAATCACCACCGTGGCTGTTTTCACCTACGAAGACCGCTATTCCTTACACCGTTACAAAGCCGATGAATCTTACCAGATTGGGCGGGACAATGAACCGCTCAAACCTTACCTGGATGTGGAAGGGATTATCCGGTTGGCAAAACACAAGCAAATAGACGCGATTCACCCGGGATACGGGTTTCTCTCGGAAAGCGCTGTGCTTGCCCGGCGATGTCGCGAAGAGGGCATCTGCTTCGTAGGCCCGTCCCCCGAATCTATGGAGGCATTAGGCGATAAGGTCAGGGCCAAGCAACTGGCGGTACGCGCCGGGATTCCTACCGTTCCGGATAGCCGCATTGACCTGCTGGACGTGGAAACAGCGCTTGCCGAAGCGGACCGTATCGGTTTCCCGCTGCTGATCAAAGCCGCTGCCGGCGGCGGCGGGCGCGGCATGCGGGTCGTAAAGACAAGGAATGAGTTTGCCCGGTCTTTCGAAGATGCGCGCAATGAAGCCGGTAAAGCCTTCGGGGACGACACGGTCTTCCTCGAAAAATATGTCACGGACCCGAAACACATCGAAATACAACTACTGGGCGACCAGCACGGTAACCTCGTCCACCTTTTTGAGCGCGATTGTTCCGTACAGCGCCGCTTCCAGAAAGTAGTGGAGCTCGCCCCGTCGGTAGGGCTCTCGGATGATGTCAGGCAACGACTTTACAGCTATGCACTGAAGATAGGCAGGGAAGCCGGATACTACAATGCCGGCACCGTGGAGTTCCTGGTCGAGAAAGACGAGACCGTCTATTTCATTGAAGTTAACCCCCGCATCCAGGTAGAGCATACCATTACCGAAGAAATAACGGGAATCGACATTGTGGTATCCCAGCTGCTGATTGCGATGGGGCACCGCCTTTCCCACCGGGACATCGGCATTAACAGCCAGGACGACGTATCCACCAACGGATTCGCGGTCCAGTGCCGGATTACAACCGAGGACCCGGCCAACAATTTCCGACCGGATTTCGGCACCATCATTGCCTACCGGAACGCCGCCGGTTTCGGCATCCGCCTCGACGAGGGCAGCAGCTATGCAGGAGCCAAAATCTCCCCGTTTTTCGATTCGATGATCGTCAAAGTGTCTGCCAGGAGCCGCTCGCTGGAGGGCGCGGTGCAAAACCTGAAACGCGCCCTGGCCGAATTCCGGGTACGCGGCGTGAAGACCAATGTGCCCTTTCTGCTGAACGTCATCAACCACCCCGTTTTCCAAAGCGGCCAGACGCGGGTCAATTTCGTGGAACAGCACCCGGAGCTTTTCAACCTGTACAAACCGCGTGACCGTTCGACCAAGGTACTGAACTTCCTGGGGGAGGTGGTCGTAAACGGGAACCCGCAGGTCAAAGGCGCCTGTCAGCGAACATTGCCCACCCCGGTTGTGCCGGAGACAGACGCTTATGCCCCTTACCCGGAAGGACGGCGAAACCGATTAAAAGCGATAGGAAGGGAGAATTTCGTCCGTGAAATCATGGAACAACGTCCTGTCCTGTTCACTGACACCACCTTCCGTGATGCCCATCAGTCGCTGCTGGCCACCCGGGTCCGTACGCAGGACATGCTCAAAGTTGCAGAAGGCTTTGCCAAAAAGCACCCCGACCTGTTTTCTATGGAAGTATGGGGCGGCGCTACGTTCGACGTCGCGATGCGCTTCCTCTACGAATGTCCGTGGAAAAGGCTCCAGGCATTTCGCGAGGCGATGCCGAATATGCTGCTCCAGATGCTTTTCAGAGGCTCAAACGCTGTTGGTTATTCCGCCTATCCTGACAACCTGACGGAAAAATTTGTTGAAAAATCATGGGAAAACGGCATCGATGTCTTCCGGATATTTGATTCGCTGAACTGGATAGAAGCGATGAAAGTAAGCATCCGCGCGGTACGGGAGCGGACCGATGCGCTTGCCGAAGCAGCCATCTGCTACACCGGGGACATGCTCGCCCCCAACCAGCAAAAGTATACGCTCGCCTACTACCTCGACCTGGCCCGGCAGCTGGAAGACGAAGGCGCGCATATACTGGCTGTAAAAGACATGGCAGGACTGCTGAAACCCAAAGCTGCCGAGGTACTGATTTCCGAACTGAAGAAAGCGGTAAGCATACCCATTCACCTGCATACCCACGACACTTCGTCTATACAACCCGCGACCTACCTCAGCGCGGTCAATGCCGGCGTTGACGTTATTGATTGCGCATTGGGCGCTTTGTCGGGACTCACTTCCCAGCCCAACCTGAATTCGGTTGTGGAAATGCTCAAAGGCCACGAACGGGAAAGCGCCCTGAATACGGATTCGCTTAACGCCTATTCTGCCTACTGGGAGGACGTGAGAGAGTGGTATTACCCGTTTGAATCGGGCATGAAAGCCGGTAGCGCGGAGGTATACCAGAACGAGATCCCGGGCGGCCAGTACTCGAACCTGAAACCGCAGTCCGTTGCTTTGGGCCTCGCCGAAAAGTTTGAAACCCTGAAGCGCAACTACCGGGTGGTGAACGAAATATTCGGGGATATCGTCAAAGTGACGCCGTCGTCAAAAGTGGTCGGCGACATGGCCCTGTTCATGACCTCCAATGACCTGACGGCCGACGATGTGCTTCGGAAAGGCCATACATTATCTTTTCCGGACTCCGTAAAAGGCTTTTTCCGCGGCGACCTGGGGCAACCCGCCGGCGGGTTCCCGCAAACCATACAACAAGTGGTACTGAAAGGCGAAAAGCCGCTGACCGGACGACCTAATGAACACCTGCCTCCCGTGGATTTCGAAGCGGAGCTTGCGGATTTCCGGCATAAGTTCCCCTACAGCAAACAAACCGCCGACAACGGGTTTCTCGACTATCTCTCCTTCAAAATGTATCCCAAGGTATACGAGGAGTTTTACCAGGCCCGCGAAAAATTCGGCGATGTAAGCAAAATCCCGACCCCGGCTTTTTTCTTCGGACTTTTACCGAAAGAAGAGATCCTGGTAGAAATTGCCGAAGGGAAAACGATCCTCGTGCGGCTGCTGTTTGTCTCCGAGCCGGACGAAAATGCCATGCGTACCGTCACTTTTGAACTCAACGGGCAAAGCCGGGTTGTCCGGGTACACGATCAGTCTATTGTGGCGACCCGGGTAAAGCATGCCAAGGCTGGCTCTGAAAATGAAATCGGCGCCCCGCTGCAGGGCAAGCTGGTGAAAGTCTGGGTAAAACCCGGCGCCGTTGTGAGCGAAAACAGCCCGCTGTTTGTGATCGAGGCCATGAAAATGGAAAGCACTATCACCGCATCGCGTAAAGGGACAGTCGAGCAGGTTATCCTGGAGGAAGGGGTTCTGGTAGAACAGGATGACTGCGTAATCAGACTGACCTAACCTCGGCGCCTGCTTCAGAAAGCAGCGGCATTCAGCGCTTGTCTCTCCGGGGAAAGTGCTGAATGCCGCTGCTTTTTAATTATTCTCAATGTCACCTGCTTTCTTTTTTGGAAAACTGCCTGACTGCAAAACGCCGGAACGTCTCGGGCAAACGCCCGATCACCCCCTGGGGGCGCACAAAATAGAAATCCCTGATTATTTCGAAGTTATCTATCTCTATGATTTGCAGTTCCCCTGCCAGCAATTCCCTGGTAATGGCATGAATGGAGAGAAACGAGAAACAATCAGTCCGGGCGAGGAAGCTCTTGATGCTTTCGGTACTTGCCAGCACCACCTTTACGTTCAGCTCATGCCATTCGATACCGATCCTGACCAGCTCCTTCCGGATGACCTCATTCGTTCCCGAACCCTGCTCCCGTAATACAAATTCGAAGCCGCGAAGTGATTCCGGCCGGATGGACGGCTCCTTCGCCTTCGGGTTGCCGGAGCGGGCCACCAGCACGATTTCATCTTCAAGGAACGACTCGTACTTCATCGAAACATTGTCCGTCAGCCCTTCCACAATCCCCAGGTCGATGGTTTTGTCCAGCAGCCATTCCTCTATTTGGCGGGAATTGCCATGCAGCGTTTTGATCTTGATATTGGGAAGCGTGGCATGAAAATCTACCAGGATCTGCGGTACCACGTAATGCGACAAGGTGGTGGAGGCGCCGAGCCTGATTTCACCGGCCAGGCGCCCCTCCAATATTTCAAGCCCTTCGTTGAGCTGCTCATAAACAGACGACAATTGCTGTGCGTGAGTGAGCAATATGTGGCCCGCCTCAGTCAGTGCTAACCGGTTCCCTGTTCGTTCGAACAAATTTCGCCCGGCCTGCAACTCCAGTTCATGGATGTTCTTGCTGACTGCGGGTTGGGAAATATTGAGCGACTGCCCGGCTTTTGTAAAGTTCAGATACCGGGCGGCCGCCAGGAAAGTTGCAATTTTAAAATCAATCGAAATCATCGGAATAACCTGTTCAGGACCAACCGGATTAGGTCAGATTAAAGGAAATAGCAATACTTATTCAACCTCGAAACCGTACTTCGCGTAGATTCCTTTTGCTTCATCTGACACAATATAATCCATAAACAGCTTCGCCGCTTCAGGGTGAGGTGCATTTTTCAGTTGCCCCGCGATGTAAGTGGACCTGATGTTGTACGCTTCCGGGATCTTGATTTCCTCAACGGGGTGGCCGATCAGCTTTTGGTACACCACCTCGGAAGTCCACACCGGCGCCACATCACTCTGAAGGTGAAGGATCCTGAGCGGGCTTTCCCGGTGGTGAATACGCGTCAGGTAGGTGGAACCGTCTTTCACTTTCGCTTCCATCACCGCCTGGCGGAGCTGCGCCCCACCCCGTTTTTCATAGGCAATTTCAATTTGACGCCCTATTCCTTCCCACGCCGGGTTAGGCATACTTATCCTGACAGTCCCGCCCGCAAGGTCTTCCAGCCCGCGCACCCCTGCCGGGTTTCCTTTCGGGACCATAAGACTCAATTTGTTATAGGCATACACCTCCGTACGGCTGAAATAGCGCTGCATGGACGCTATCCTGGTCTTCCCGGCTGTGTAAACATCCGGCGTGTGCGTAATCCGCAGGTTACCCAACGTAAGCGACCCGCCTTCTATCTGACGGGCGAGTATGCCCGGCGGCAAGGTCTCCACAAAAATCCGCTCGATCTGGGGATGCTTCTTGCGGAAACCGGCGAGGAGGTCGTCGACACACATGAACTGATTGCCGGCAAAAAAGACCGTAAGCTGCGGGTCGACAATATCGCCATAGAGATCCGGCACGTTGTTGATACCGGGAACGGTAAACATAACGGCCGATTGAGGCGGAGTATTCCACGGCGGATCAAACCGGTGCGGATCCTGGGCATTTGCATTTGAAAATACGGTCATGCCGGCGACCGCCAGCCCAAAAATTTTAACTATACGCATCATAGTGAATCAAGGTTTAACAATTGCCCATCCGTCTGCTGCCCGTATGACCAGCTCGCCGTTCCCTGAAGGGACATAACCGATAAAATCAAAAAGTTCGCTCTTCTCTATTTTTCGCTCCCTGAGGCTGTTCAGGCATTGTGCTACAATTACCCCCTTATTGACCAGCCCCTTTAAAGCTTCGCCATATTCACTGGTTTTGCGGAGCGCCTCGGTTCCGCCGGAAAAAGTGACAAGCTCAACTTCTATCTTTCCTTTCAGTCTCGGGTCATCCAACAGGTTGTTGATATTCCGGATTGCCTTTTTAATCACATCGGGTGACGACTGATCCAACTGGTAAATTGCCCGGTAATGGTCTTTCCCGGCTACGGCCCCTGTAAACTGCCTGTTGGCATTGATCCGTTCCTGTGCTTGGGCGGGCAGGTACAAACAGAAGGCTGCAAGCACCATGAAAAAAAATTGATACGATTTCATTGCGATTATTTTGATGGTTTTAACTGGTTAAAAATTAAATGGCCCGATCCGGTGCTGTTCCTGGGTGACGTTATCCTGATAGGGAGGATAGGGACAATCTTTGGGCTTCTTGCTGAGATCGGGGTAATCTTTCTCTTTATTCGCCTTCACCGGCCTCAGCTTGCTGTTGATATAAGCAGCAACATCGTAGGCTTCATCGTCTGAAAGCAGGGGGCTTTCGTGCGTCACTCCCAACGGCATATTGCCCTTGATAAACCTGGCGGCCGTAATCAGCCGATTCATTCCTGCACCGTCGTTATACGAATCCTCGCCCCACAAAGGCGGGAAAATATACCCTCCCTCCCGGTTTCCGGCCACGCCCTTCACCCCTTTGCCGTCGGCGCCGTGACAAGCCGCGCAATTAGCTTCGTAAACTGCCGCCCCGTTTTTCGGATCCGCAGCGCGATCCGGCGCCTTGAAGCTGACAAATCCACGGCCTTTGAACGGGCCGTCTTTCTGCAGCTCCCTGCTGATATGTTTGATATAGGCCACCATAGCAACCATTACCTCATCGTCTACAGCAATGGCTCTACCGTTCAGGCTCCGTTCAAAACAGCCGTTGATTCTTTCCTCCAGTGTTTCCACCTTGTTTTCACGGGCGATGTAGGTAGGAAAAATTTTGTCGAGCCCGACGTACGGTGCAGCAAACGCCCTGGTCCCGCCATCCAGGTGACAACTGCTGCAGGCAAGGCGGTTGCCCGAAATCTGCCGTTTCGTGCCCGGGCCTACCCATGCATAAGTTTCGGTTATTAGTCTATAGCCATAGTCGACTAGAGCAGTCGCGTCGGCATCTTCCTCAGAAAGTGTATCCACAGCCCCGGCCGGTACATGACGGCCACTTTTTCCAACACCCGCAACCTCGTCTCTTCCTACCGCTGCTTTTCGCGATTTATTTCCCGAAAAACCCGTAACAACAGCCACAAACAAGATAACCAGGAGCGGCAGTACCAGTATTTTCGACTTGGGCTTCACCTTTTTAACAAGTGATTTTCGATCAAACATTTCCATAAATATTACATTTTTTTCGCCAGTAAAGTTACCGGACCCCACGCGTTTCTTTTCAGGACGGTTTTTTATGGAGCATAACTATAGGTTATGCAAAAATTCGGCTCAGCCTTTTACCTTTTCCGCTTTCAAGGGTTGATTGTTAACGGATTTATCTCCTAACTTTACCGCGGCGGCCTTATGAAACCCTTGTTATGATCCGGAATATATCAATAGACGATTTTCTTGGCCTTGAAGAAAAACCAGTACTGGCAGATGTCCGTTCTCCCGGAGAATTTCAGCATGCGCATATTCCCGGCGCGGTGAACCTTCCGCTCTTCACAGATGAAGAGCGCGCCAGGGTAGGCACGACCTACAAGCAGGAAGGACGGGAACCCGCCATATTGCTCGGTTTTGAGCTTACCGGCAGTAAATGGGCCGGTTTTATCCGCACCGCGCTTGAGCTCGCGCCGGATAAAAAGATTGCGGTGCATTGCTGGCGCGGGGGGGATGCGAAGCGGCGTGATGGCCTGGGCGCTCGACCTCTACGGATTTGAAGTACTACTGATACAGGGCGGCTACAAAAGCTTCCGGCAATGGGCCCGCCGGCAATTTGCGGCCCCTTACAGTTTCCGGATTCTTGGCGGAATGACCGGCTCCGGAAAAACACGTCTGCTGGCCGCTTTAAAGACTTCAGCTGAACAGGTAGTAGACCTGGAAGACCTGGCACAGCACCAGGGCTCCTCCTACGGGACAATGAATAAAATGGTGCAGCCCACCCAGGAGCAGTTTGAAAACAATCTTGCCTGGCGGCTAAAAGACCTGGATACCGCCCGCCAGGTCTGGATCGAGGACGAAAACATGAACATAGGTAAAATCATTATCCCCCGGCCACTGTGGGAAAACCTTGTTTCCGCCCCTACTTTCAATATAGAAGTGGCGCACGAAGAACGGGTTGCCAGCCTCGTCCGGGAATACGGCTCGCTTGATCCCGATTTCCTGGTCGCATGCACCCAGCGAATTCATAAGCGCCTGGGGCCGCTGCAAACCACCCAGGCTATTACCGCCATAAGAGAAAACCGCATGGCCGATTTTATCAGGCTTGTGCTGGTTTACTATGACAAAGCCTACTCGAAAGCACTCGCAGGAAAAATCTCCGCCCGGTTGTTTACCCTTCTGCTGAGCGGCGGGACCGATATGGAAAAAGCGAGGGAGCTAATTGAATTTAATCATACAATCGCTACCGAAAGGTAGCACGGCATCATAATGAATACACAGGACATCAGGCTTACGCAATACTCCCATGGCGCGGGCTGCGGGTGCAAAATCAGCCCCGCTATTTTGGATACCATCCTGCACAGCGCTTCTCCCGCTCCTGCCGATCCGAGGCTTCTTGTGGGAAATGATAAACGGGATGATGCGGCTGTACTCGACCTGGGCAACGGCACCGCCCTCATTTCCACTACCGATTTTTTTATGCCGATCGTAGACGACCCCTACGATTTCGGAAGAATTGCCGCCACCAACGCAATCAGTGACGTGTACGCAATGGGAGGAAAACCGGTGCTGGCCATCGCCATTCTCGGCTGGCCGATAGACAAATTACCCCCGGAGGTAGCCCGCGGCGTACTGGAAGGCGGCAGAGCAGTTTGCGCGCAGGCAGGGATTGCGCTCGCCGGCGGGCATAGCATCGATTGCCCCGAACCGGTTTTCGGCCTTGCCGTAAACGGAATTGTAGCGACAGAACATCTGAAGGAAAACTCCACTGCAACCGAAGGATGCCGGCTTTACCTGACCAAACCCCTGGGTGTCGGCATATTGTCCACCGCACAGAAGCGCGGACTGCTTCAACCCGAAGATGCGGCCGTAGCGCTTGAGAGCATGACCCGGCTGAACAGCCTGGGTGAAACGCTGGGAAAAATGCCCGGTGTGAAAGCGATGACCGATGTAACCGGCTTCGGACTACTGGGGCATCTTACCGAAATGTGTGAAGGAAGCGGCCTGGCAGCGACGGTCGATTTTGACAAAGTGCCCGTTATTGCGTCATTGCCTTATTACCTGGAGCAGGGCTGTTACCCGGGCGGAACGGTCCGCAACTGGAAAAGCTACGGCCATAAAGTGGGGCTGCTTTCTGAAATACAGCGGTACATCCTGGCAGACCCGCAAACAAGCGGCGGCTTGCTGATAGCGGTTGCTCCCGGGTACGCAGATGAATACGAAGCGAAGCTTCGCACGATGGGCTATGATTTAAAAGCATTCGGTGTCCTAAAAAAGAGGTCCGGAGATTTGCTCATCCAGGTAAATGATCATTCTCTCAACCCGTAGCACCGGCGTTTCCTGATCACAAAGGTCACCTCAGACATGCCGGTACCATATTTATGAATTCATTTTTGTACCTTTTACAAAATCTACCCCAAATGAAATATCGTATTTTTCTTTTAGGCGCGCTGGCACTACTCGCTGTCCGGGTATCCGCCCAGCAAAAAAAGGAACCCTGGAAACCGGGTCAGCTAATGGCGACAAAGGTATTGGCCGACCGGATCTCGAACCGACAAACCGGCGATATGCTCATTGTATCCATCGGGCCCGACAACCCGATCCGGGGATCGGTTGATATAGGTCCCGGGAAAGAAAAGGAGAATATAGCCGCCCTGAAGTCACTGCTTGAAAAAACACCTCGTGACAAAGAGGTGGTCATTTATTGCGGGTGTTGTCCATTTGACAAATGTCCCAATATCAGGCCCGCCTTCCAGGTGTTGAACGAGCTGGGTTTCAAGCAGGCGAAACTGCTGGATATTCCCAAAAACATAAAAGTAGACTGGCTGGATAAGAACTACCCCGTAAACGAAGAAAACTGAATTACCGGGCGCGCTTCAGATACTTCTTCAGTTTCGATTTTGAACTCCTGAGTTCCGACGCAGCAATAGCGGCTACCGTTTTTCCCCCATATTCGTTGAGGTGCGTATTATCTTTCAGCCCATCGGGCAGTTTACCGAACTTCCCGGCCGGGATGTAAAGAAAAAACGCTTTTGACCCTTCAACACCGGTACTATCGAGTAGCTGCATGGTCCTGAGGTTCATATCAAGCACCGGAATACCCTCTGCCGCGGCGACCCGCAGAACCGTCAGCGTATACGCGGTATGCGTATCGACTAGCCTGCCTGCCTCGTCAAAGTTCCTCCGGGCAATAGAAGTAGCCAGGATCGGGTGCGCGCCTTTGTTCCGTATTTCGCGTATGTACTGAGATAAAGATGCACCAAATTCAAGTCGCGGCTCGGTATAGCGCAGACTGTCTTCCTTTTTCTGATCATTGTGGCCGAACTGAACGAGCACATAATCGCCCTTTTTAAGGCTATCCAGTATCTTGGCCCAATGCCCTTCTCCGCGAAAACTCCTGGAACTCCTGCCGCTGATCGCCTTGTTGCGAATGGCGAGCTTATCGGTAAACTGTTCACCCAGGTACATCCCCCAGCCTCTCAGCGGATAATTTTCTCCTTGCTGGCTTTTAGACAAAGCCGCTACATTGTAAGTGGCCATGGTTGAGTCACCTATACAATAAAGAGTGGGACGGGCACAACCCTGTAAAATCAGGAAAACGAATAACGCCAAGGCAACCGGCAGGTATTTCATCAGGTATGGAATTTGGGTGATGAGCTATGGGCCAGATCGGCCTCGGCTGAAATCCCCGGGGGTCTGACAGCTCACAGCCGGCAAATATAAAACATGATCTACTTTCACCTGCCTTACCTCATTTTTTATTCTTGTCGTTTCGTTTCTCTTTTACATTGTGCGAAATTTTATCACCTCTTACTTGCTGCTCGGTTCGCTCTCTGCTGTCCAGATCGTCCTTATTCTGAGGTTTCCGGCCTAACTTCACCTTTTTCTCTTCCAGAATTCGCGGTGTGTTGTTCTTCCCTGAAGCATTCATAGTGTTCTCGGTTTAAGTGGTTGTACGTGACAGCTTCAACCCGGTAGCCGTAGTTACCCTAAATAAACTGTCTCTCCTTTTAACAGCGCGTTGTATTCTTCTTCATTGAGTGTAATCCTGAGGTCGTATTTACCCTCCTGGTTATCTAACCCGATTTCCAGGACGTAGTGATCATCGTGAGCCGGTTCTCCCGCTACCAGGGTGGCATTTTCTTTTTCACCAGGCAGCCCTGCAGGATGAATCAGCCTGATTGACGCCTCGTCGTCTCGTTCGGTCTTGTGGAATGTGGTTTTCATAAGTAACGTTGAAATTGAGTTGGCAATCCACATAGTGTATAATTATAACGACGCAGGTATGGATTTTATTGAGGCGCCATCAATGCTATCCTGCTTCTACTCACTCCGCAATGACTTCACCGGGTTAGCCAGCGCCGCCTTCAAACTGTGACTGACAACCGTTACCAGGGCAACACCGGTCATGGACAGGCCTGCCGCACCAAAGCACCACCATTCCAATTCAATCCTGTAGGCAAAATCTTCCAGCCATCGGTTCATTAAATACCAGCCGATCGGAGCGGCAACCAGGAATGCCATTAAAACAAGTCTGAGAAAGTCGTCTGCCAGCAATTTCACCACGCTAACTGCCGAAGCCCCCAGCACCCTGCGAATACCGATTTCTTTGGTTCGCTGAATGACCACGAACGTCATTAATCCGTACAAACCCAGGCAACCAATTAAGATCGCCACCAGGGTAGCGGTATCAACCAGGCGTGAAATGAGTATTTCCGTCTCGTAATACCGGGCAAGATTTTCATCCAGAAATGTAGCTTCAAAAACTTGAGTGGGATAGAATTTCTGCCAAACCCCTTCAATTTGCCGTAGAGATTGCTGAATACGCTGACCACTAAGCCTGATACTGGCCTGCCGGTACAGATCGGCGCTCGACGCGATGAAACAGGGCTGAACGGCTTCATGTACGGACTGAAGATGAAAATCCCTCACCACGCCTACAATTGGCAGTGGGATCGCTGATCTGTAATACTGCAGGGACTGACCAATAATCTGTTGCGGATCCTGAATATTCAGTTTGCGAAGCAACGCTTCATTCACGACATACTCTTTAATCGTATCGCTCGGGGTAATATTTCGGCCTGCAATCAACTTCAAGCCATAGGTATCCAGGTAATCCGCGTCGGCAAAGCGCTCGCGAATCACAAATTTTTCGTCCTGGTCCCGGTTTCCGAATTTAAAAGTTCCGCCATACATCCCCGGCGTTGAAAGCGGCAGAAAACTAATGCTGACGTCTTTGACAGACGGATAATTCCGCAGTTCATTTTTAAACGCCTGCTGAAGAGCGGGCCGTCCGGGCGGCAGATTCACCAATACGATATTCTCCTTCTGAAAACCGATATCCGCATGTTGGATATAGCGCATTTGAGCGGCCACAACAATTGCTCCTATCATCAGGACCTGGCCAATAACAAATTGAGCGCCGACCAGCAGCTGCCGGAGCTGCAAGCCGCCAACAGTATGACCGATCAATTTGCCGCGCAAGGCCGTTACGGGCAGTAAACCGGAAAGTGTGATTGAGGGATATCCGCCGGCCAGAAAAATAACGATAACGATCAACAGTACCAGGAACAAAACGGTAGGTGTATCAAAATAAAACTGTAAAGGGGTCTTTGCCCAGCTACTGAATACGGGTAGCAACAGGGCCGTCAGCAACAAGGCTGCCAGTAGCGAGCTCACGGCAACCAGGCTGGTCTCTACTAAAAACTGCGCCGTCAATTGTCCCCGTGAACTTCCCAGTATCTTTCGTACGCCTACTTCCTTTCCGCGTCTGAGCGCCTGCGCCGTTGCCATATTGACAAAATTGATGCAGGCGGTCAGAACCAGTAACACGCCTAGTGCTGCCAGCGACCACAACATTGAAGCGCGAATAACACCGCCCCTGCGTTTGACGTCGAAATGGACATCGGCTAATGGTTGCGCATGAAAACTGAGACCGGCATCTGAGCCGTAGCTTCTGGCGGCGATTCCGGCCAGCGTAGTTTCCAGATTGGAGAATGAGCGAATATCCTTTAGTACAACAAATACGCGATCTGTGCTGTTGAGAACCGACCAGTCGCCTGCTGCGTACCCCGGTTTCAATGATGGTAAAGTGGCTACTGAAATATAAACATCGAGATCCAGGTCCGTTGCCCCTACCGGTTCCGCCAGAACGCCCGTTACCGTGGCATCGACAGTATCGTTCAGCCTGATTCGCCGGCCTATTGGATCCAGAGCACCAAAATACCGCCTTGCGGACGACTCTGTGAGCACGACCGTATTGGGCTCGCTCAGGGCTGTTTCCGGGTTACCCGCTAACCATTGAAAATCAAATACACCAAACCATTCCGGTTCGGCAAATGCTGAACCGGAATGCATTAAAAAACGCTTTACTCCCTGCCCGGGCAGGTCTATGCTTAGCGTCAATTCCTGGTTCATACTCAAAAAGGCCGCTTGTTCTTCTCCAGGCAGTTCGCTCCGCAACGCACTGGCCATGGGCCACGGGGCCTCCGGATTGTATTCTATCGATCCGTCCGGCAAATGCTGATCATAGACAATCCTGTAAATGCGGTTAAATTTAGAATGGTGCCGATCGGTACTCAGGTGATGACGAACAAACAGGAAAATGAGTATTCCGCCGGTCATGCCAATTGTTAAACCGACGATATTCAATAAAGTAAACCGGTGCTGGCAGCGCAGATTTCGCAGGGCCGTTTTGAGATAGTTCCGCAGCAAGATACAGAGATTCAGACATCGGAAAGGTACGCATCACAACCGGTTCCATCTTACTTTCAGATTCGTTTTAACGTAATTTAACAGCCTGATAACCTGCCAGCTACCCTCAAGGAGACCGCAAAACATCCGCCGGGTGATTCCTGCCTGCCGATACTTTGGTCTTCTCTGTTGATGACTATGGGTTGAGAAGCCACAGCGCACCATTTTTGGTGGCCAGTTCGCTTAAATTCCCGGATTTAACCAACGCACGCAGTACTTCTTCCGCCTGTTCCCGCGGGATCCCGGAAAGCTCAGAGAACTCACGGGCCGTCAGGGTAGCATATTGGGCAAATAGTTCCCTCCAATCCGGGTTGATGGCTTTTTTGACTGCTCCGGGAAGCTGCTTGAGTAAGGCAGACTCGTATACAGCATAAGGCTTGGTACCGTAAACCCTTTCCTGTCCGCCCTGCGCGTTCACGAAAAACATAGTTGGAAAGCCCCTCACGCCGAGTTGCGCCCCTAGTTGCAGATCTTGTCTGAACAACTCCTGTGCTTCACCGTTAAAATCCTTTTCAAGCTTTTCAACATCCAAACCGGCCTTTTTCGCCGCCGCGGCCAGGTTTTCCCATTTGGTAATATTGATCTTTTCCAGGAATACCATTTCTCTTAATACCCGAAGGAAATGGATCGATTTACCGGAATCCTGCAGTTGCGCCGCCTTGAAGGCAATCGAGGGCGGATAAGACGAGTCCAGCGGATCTTCAAGCCAGACATCGCCGTCGATGGGCATGTCGTAATACCTGCTCACCTCATCCCAATGGTGGGCGACGTCAGAAGGTTTACTAATCCCACCGCTATTGTAGCTCCAATCCGGCAAAAGGCCGCCCATGCGGTAATCAATCTCTACATTCTGGCCGTATTCCAATTTAAGCTTGCGCAATTGCGGCTCAATACCCCAGCAGGAAGAACATATGGGATCGGTGAAGTAAATAATTTTCACCGGTTTCTGTCCGGCGGCTTCCGCTTGCCCTGCCGTTGCAGGGGAAGCTTCAGGCATTTCACAAACGCCTGATTCAATATCACATAAAAGCGGGTTATTGTGGGTTGCTTCCATTTTAGGTCTCGTTTTTTGGCCATCACACGCGTTTACCTGCAAGCGCATGTAAGCCACCAGTGTCTAAAAATTCAATTTCGTACAGCCCGTCCGGAACCTTTTTTGCTGAACAATAAATGATCCAGAGAGAATTTCCCCGGGCCTAACAGCAGGATAAGCACATAAACTACCAGGTAAAGCAATGACAGTTCTTTTACCCCGAACGGGTCATTTGCATGCATAACTGTAGCGGCTACAAGCATGGTTACTGCGAGCGCTGTCGTTGCAAACCTTGTAAAAATGCCCGCTATCAGGAAGATTGAACCTACCACTTCTGAAAATACGGCCAACGCAAGAGAGGCAAGCGGGCTGAGCCCTAATACGGACGGGAACTTCAAATCCTCGGACCCGGCCAGCAGCAAATCCAACTTGGGCAATCCGTGGGTCAACATCATCATACTTACAGCGACCCGTGCGACCAGGAGCGCTGCCGAAGCGGTTTGATTACTTGTATTTATATGGGTTGCAAACATCTGTGAATGGTTATAGATTCGGATACAAATTTCGTCCCTACCTGCAAGCGAGTCAATTAGTCAAAAAAAATTGACCACCGAAGAAAATATACAACAGTCTTATTATCAGCAAATTCCATATATCCTATTTAGCCCTTAAAATTTTGGTAGCTGTAACTTTTCACTGCAGAAATCTGTTAACCGCATAGAGTGCCGTCAGGGCCAGCCAAAGTGTCGCTTTTCTTATGAATAATATTGTTGAGGATCAGAACCAGTGCCCGGCAGAAAGCCTGTTAAAGCAATTATCAGGCAAGTGGAAACCGCAGATATTCCGCATTGCCGTTACGGGGCCGGTGCGTTTCAATTCGCTGCTCCGTCAATTGGAAGGATCAAGCAAGCAAGCCATCGCGACGGCTTTGAAAGAGATGGAAGAACAAAGCCTGATCGAAAAAACGGTCATTCAGCTAAAGCCGCTTCATATTGAATATACCTTGTCAGAAAAAGGTAAGTCGCTGATCCCGGTTTTTAAACAGCTTGAGCATTTGGCGTGAGCTTGAGAGGGTACCCGTTTCTGTAGGTCGTGTGCCAGCTCTTTGAGTTGGCTTGCTTCCATGCCTGAATACCTTTTACCGCAACGGCGGACCGTGCCAGTTATAGAAGGTACCGGTATTAATACCCAACTCACGATTGATGGTTTCAACGGAACGACCTGACTCGTTCTCCTTCAAAGCTTTGATGATCTGACTTTCGGTGAATTTGCTCTTCTTTATAACAACATAAGGGTAATTGATTTATCCTGCTTTTATGTTGTCCCAGTTTTGGGGAAGTCTTCAGTAATGTGGAAAGGGGGCCGCGGTTGCGGCTCCTTTTTTTACTACACTCGCTTTGTATAAATTGCGTTTTAATCAAACCTTCGTCCCTATGTTTATCTCTTATTTCGACGAATCAGGTGATGATGGATATCCTAAATATTCCTCAGAGCTTTTTGTTCTGTCATCCCTGTATATGCATGAAACCCACTGGAAAGAGAACTTACAAACAATCCAAAGCTTCCGGAAAGTTTTAAAAGCAGAATATGGGTTTCTGGTAAAAGAGGAGTTTCATAGTAAGGAGTTTGTTACTGATAAAAACCCTTATCACGGAAGATATGAGCCTACAATTAGAAAAAAGATACTTTTAGACCACTGCTACCTACTCTCGACGCTCAAGCTAAAATGCGTTTCGGTCGTTATAGACAAAAAGAACATAAACCGCCCAAAATACGAAATACTAAAAAATGCTCTCACATACTCGATACAGCGAATCGAAAATGACTTAAACAAGAGTTATGCCGGAGAGCGTTTCATGATCATCTCTGATGAAGGGAGAGTAGCAAAAATGAGGGAAACAACCCGAAAAATTCAAAGAATAAACTATATACCATCAAAATTTAGCTTCAGCTCCTATCGCCAGGAAATACAGAATCTAATAGAGGATCCTCTGCCCAAAAATTCACAAGAGTCGTATTTTATTCAATTTGCCGACCTCTTGGCATTTATTGTTTCTCTGTACGCAAAACGCCATTTGTGTTTCGAAAAAATAGATTGGGGGAAGCGCATACTCAATGTTTTGGATTATGGTGATGAAATAAAGCTAATGGATATCTTACGTCCATGCCTCAATTTGAAGGCGAGCACTAAAAATCCGTACGGCATAGTACATTACCCACAATCGCAAAAATAAAACCGCCCCAACAAAGTGAAGCGGTTAATATCTTAAAGACCACCAGCTACACCCCATTCGAGGCTTGACTAGTTCGGTTCAAAGGTGCTCATTTTATTTGGATTATCCAAATAATATACACATAAAACCAAACCAGCACAGCCCTTCCGACGATGCTGGTTGAAATGGACTCATCCCCCTCACACCCTCCGCCACCTCCGGCGGAATGACCACCGCATTATGCTGCACCTCTTCCACCAGGAACAGGAACCGAATTTCCATAAACTGTACAAAGGGCTGGTGCCCGGGGTTGTACTGCCACAACCAGAGGAACCCGGTAACAAGGTCAGCCTGTGTAAGCTCTTTGATTATCCGCTGACCATTCGTTACGATCCCTATCAGCTTGCCCAAATGCTTCGTTACACAGCCTTTGGCCGTCGGATCCCACCAATCCCGCCAGCTGGCGCATGATAACTTGTCACCGTTAAAAACGGGGCCATTGGGACGCTTTGAGAGGAAATCGCCTTTTACGTTGCAGGCTATGTATTGAACATCAGTTGATTCGTCACGGTCCGTAATATCAACGGGGTCGTCGTCCCATTCCTCTTTCGGGATAAAATAGATACCTACCCGATAAATGTGATAACACAGAAGGATATCGCAGAAGCGGAAAAACCTAACAGGAAATACACTTTTCCTCAGACTGAGCGAGTGGCAGTAAAGCTCTTAATCCTTCCGTTCAACCTTCCTTAGCACTACGACATAGATACCATGCGTACACGCCAGCGCATACAGCGGTTGTTTTCTGCTCTCAAATTCCGCCTCAAGTTGCTCCAATGAGATCGGGCGACCATAGAAGAGGTCAGATCCTTTCGGAATCCCGTCCTTATAGCCATTATCCACGCAGTCCATCGGCAGTTCAAATGCCCTGGCCCCTTTCAGGCGATCATTAAAGAAGTGTTGTCTGTATTTAAACAAATAAACCGACTAAATATTTTTCAGAGCGGCGGTTACTCTTCTAAAGATTTTACAAACGAATCCCGCGTAATCAATCCCCTCTTCCCCTTCCTCGTCTTGTACCTGGTTTCCCTGGGCTGAGCCTGCAATACAGGCTTTCTACCATTCCTGCGCTCGACCATAAAAGCGTCCAGATCAGACTTCAGAAGAAAGAATTCCTCCCTTCATAAAAACTCACTGGCAATCAAACAACTATAAAACCGCAAATTTGCGGCGTTATAAAATCGTCTTTAAACGAATTTACAAGATATGAACTTTCCATTTTTTGTTGAATTTTTATGATACGCAAATTGGCGCAACATAAATTGTTGGCTGGAACAATTTACCGGTATACAGGGCTTACCCAACTGATCGGGAGACCGGAACTAATGTCTATTGACCAAGTTCCAACCTTTTGCCAACTGGACAGGTCAATTACTAAAACCTTAACTTATGAAAAGGAACCTACTTGTAGTTCTGGTATTAGGCTCGCTGTTCACAAACTGTTCCGAAGTTAAACCAAAAGAACAAGCAGCAGTTATCGGGAATTACGATGGCACAGAGTGTGGATGGTGTGGAGGGACATTTGTTTGGACCGACTCAACCACTTGGTATAGAGCAGAGATTCCATCTGAATTCCGCGGAGAGGGGAAAAAAGTGTGGATCCGTTTTACTAATAAAGAAAATCCCGGAGGAAAGGCAGGTCGTTGGATAAATATCACAGCAATCAGGGAACGTTGATCAATCTTTGATTTCCGTAGATTTACAGAAATGCCCGGAACAGTATGCCGGGCACCGTTGCGCCAATCCGCATTATGGGAAATCACATAACGATCAAAAAGGCCAGCTGAAATCAGAGCCCGCTAACGAGCGGAGTTTTACGCCGGTTGAACCGGTCGAGTTTTCGGCCCGTCAACTCGCAGGAATTCCGTTAGTTCAACCATGTGTAAACTTACCTCTGTTTTGTTCTGAACTTGGCTTTTGCCTGGATAATGTCGGTGCAGAGATACCTTTTATTTGCTAAAGGCGATTTTCGAGGCCGAGTTTTCGGCCATGTTTGGGGAGGGGGTTCAGTGGACGAGTTCACCACAACCACAATTGTGGGCGAGTATACAACAAAAAAAGCACTTAACATTTCTGCTAAGTGCTTCATTCTCAAGCTCCCGAAGCTGGGCTCGAACCAGCGACCCTCTGATTAACAGTCAGATGCTCTAACCGACTGAGCTATTCGGGATCATTTGCCTTTTTACCCCTCTGAAGAAACATCAGATGCTCTAACCGACCGGCAAACGGTTTGTGAGCTATCCGGGATTAATTCCCCTTTCCGTTGAAAGGGAGTGCAAATGTAGAATGCGATTTACTAGTTTGCAAGTGCTCGCCTTAAAAAAAATTAATTATTTACCTTCTCCAAAATTAATTCCTTCACCCTCAGGGCATCGCGCTTGCCAAAATTTTCAATCACAATTTCGGGGCGCATACGCGGCAGCACCCGGACCGTAGAAAAAAAGATGCCGTTATCGATCTCGACTCCCGATATGTCCGTATAAAACACAAAGCTGTCGTTCGAACGCAGAAACTTCCGGATGGTGAAAGTCACGCCTTTGTCGCCAAAGCTGACAGAATCCGGGAAAAAGGGGTTCATGAGGGCGCTTGCCTTAAATTTCGTTTGAGCAGTCATCGTTCTAGTTTTTTACGGGTATATGCACGACCTTTTTGGTTTCGAAAAAAGGTTCGCCAAAATATTCACTTAAGTCAAATATGCGCGCTTTATGCCCGCTCTCCCTGATCTCTTCCTCCAGATCCCCGCCTTTCAGGTACAGCACGCCGTTCAGCAAATCATGGAAGGAATTGGGCGAAACCTTTCCTTCTATCCACCTCATAAACGGCGCAAGCCGCGTCACAGCCCTGCTGACGACGAACTCAAACTCGTCGTCCACCTTTTCGGCACGGACCGCTTCTGCCTGAACGTTATCGAGCCCTATCGCTGCTGCTACCTCCCTGACTACTTTAATTTTTTTGGTGGTGCTATCCACCAACGTGAAACGACTCTCCGGGAACAGGATCGCCAAAGGGATCCCTGGGAAACCGCCGCCGGTACCTACATCCAGAACCGTCGTACCGCTCCGGAAAGAAAGTACTTTGGCAATCCCAAGCGAATGCAGCACATGCCGCTCACAGAAAGCATCCATGTCCTTCCTTGAAATTACGTTGATCTGTGCATTCCAGAAAGCATACAATTCCGGCAGCGCAAGAAATTGCCCGCGCTGTCGCTCAGTCAAATCGGGAAAATATTTAAATACTTCGTTCATCCTTTACCGGCTTTAGCGCCACCTGGCAACTTTTTTCTTTCTGAAAAGATTACCTGCGCCCATTACGAGATAATATAAAAACAGCGTAATATCCATCAAAGGTATTAAAAAGCTGTTGATGGTTTTACCCATCCGCTGATTCACAAATGACAGGATCAGCCATTGGAACAGCCAGCGAACCGCGAACAATGTGCCAGTCCCGATAAGCAGATATTGATTACGGGTCACCAGAGCCCATCCCAGCAACGAAGCGGCCGCTATCCAAACCATCACGTGAGACGCTCCCAGTATCCCCAGCAAAAACTTGAACCGGAACCGGTATCTTTTGCCGACGCCCAGGTGGCGGGTTTTCTGAACGTACCATTCACCCCAGGTTTTCTTGGGGACCGAATACATATACCCTTCCGGGTCGAGGTTGCAGGCGGTGTTCCCAATCCTTGCCACCTCGTTGATAAAAAGGTCATCATCTCCGCCAAGCACGTTGTGATGTGTATAAAAGCCCCTGTTTTCAAAAAAAAGGCGCTTCCGGTACATCAGGTTCCGTCCGACCCCCATATAGGCCATCCCGAACAAGGCAAATGAAAAGTACTGTACTGCCGTATAGAACGTTTCGCAACGGATCAGCCAGTTCAGCAATCCTTTTTCCCTGAAATAGGGAGAAAACCCGAGCACGATTTCCTTCCCGTCCGCCATCCGATTCACCATTGAGGAAATCCAACCCGTGCCCGCAGGACGGCAGTCCGCATCGGTCATGAGCGATATTTCATACACCGCATGTTTCTGACCGATGGTAACCGCATACTTCTTGGGTGTTATGTGCTCATACTCCTTCTCGATCCGGATGCTGCGAACGTGTGCTGACTGCCTGCAATAAGCTTCCAGGAACCCTGTAGTACCGTCCGACGACCGGTCGTCCACCACCAAAATCTCAAATAAAGGATAATCCTGTGCATCCAGGAGTGGCAGCAGCTCCGCCAGGTTCTCCAGTTCATTCCAGGCGCAAACGATAACACTCACACCCATCCAACTTTTTTCAGACCGTTTTTCCTCCCGTTCGGGGCTTTGAAAGAAGGCCAGGCGTCCGAAAACGATCAGTATAAAAAAAAGCTGAACCGAAACCGGGATCAGCAAGACAAGCAATAACCAGTCGGAGGGCGTCACAAATTCTCTTTTTGTAACAAATATACGAGCCTTCGCCTCCTTTATCCCATCAATGTGCTTAATTTTGCGGCTTGAAAATTAACAGGATCCGGTTAGATAGGAAAAGTGCCGGTTCGGATCCACACTGCTTCTATGAAATTCAGCTTACACGCGAAAGATCTCAGTTCTAAAGCCAGGGCCGGCGAGCTTGAAACCGCCCACGGAACTATCCAAACGCCCATTTTCATGCCGGTCGGAACTGCCGGATCAGTCAAGGCCGTGCACCAGCGCGAGCTGAAGGAAGATATCCGGGCGCAGATCATCCTCGGCAATACCTATCACCTCTACCTGCGCCCCGGCCTGGATATACTCGCGAAAGCCGGAGGCCTTCACCGTTTTATCAACTGGGACCGGCCCATTCTCACAGACAGCGGCGGCTACCAGGTGTACTCTCTCGCTTCCACGGGGAGAAAAATCAACGATGAAGGTGTGGCGTTTAAGTCCCACATCGACGGCGCAACCCATTTTTTCTCGCCTGAAAAAGCCATCGATATCCAGCGCACCATAGGCGCAGATATCATTATGGCGTTTGATGAATGTACACCTTACCCTTGCGAATATGGATATGCCCGCAAATCCATGGACCTCACGCACCAGTGGCTCGACAGATGCTGCAAACGTTTCGATGAGACAACGGGCCATTACGGGTTCAGCCAGACACTTTTCCCGATTGTGCAGGGAAGCACCTTCAAAGACCTCAGAACCGATTCGGCCAGGCGCATTGCCGACGCCGGCAGAGAGGGGAACGCCATCGGCGGATTGTCAGTAGGCGAACCGGCCGAAGTTATGTATGAGCTCACGGAAGTAGTCTGCGACATCCTCCCGGCTGACAAACCCCGCTATCTCATGGGGGTAGGAACGCCGGCCAACATCCTGGAGTGTATTGCCTTGGGCGTAGACATGTTTGACTGCGTCATGCCTACTCGCAACGCGCGCAACGGTATGTTGTTCACCACCGAAGGCATCATTAACATCAGGAACGAAAAGTGGAATGCGGACTTCAGCCCGATCGACCCTAACCTTCCCGGCTATGTTTCCGGTTACTACACCAAAGCGTATCTCAGGCACCTGGTCAAGGCGGGTGAAATGCTCGGCGCCCAGATCGCCAGCATCCAGAACCTCTCTTTTTATCTTTGGCTGGTGACTACCGCCCGTGAAAAAATAATAGACGGCAGCTTCTCCGAATGGAAGACTTCGATCCTGCCGACGCTTATGAGGCGCCTGTAACAGTTCTCCAAAGCAACCTTTTTACCTGAACAGCTGGCACAATTATTGTAAAGGCTGGTGCTACCGTCGGGTCTTAACCGCGAGCAGGATCTTGTCTCCTGCATTTTAAGCGGCGCGCTCATGAAACGGTACCAATAGAACGATCATTTACCAGGTTGTAAAAATTGAGGATTAACGCCAAGTAACCTTATGAAAAAAGTATCCCGCTTATTCTTGTCAATACTGCTGGGCGCTGCAGGCATTTCTTCGTCGCTTGCGCAGGAAATAGCACAACCCAACAGTCCTGACTATAATCCTAAAGCACTGTACGAAGGCCCTTACAAGCTGAATACGTGGTCGGTGTCAGCTCATTTCGGCCCGGGCCAATACTACGGTGACTTAAGGGAATACGACTTTTTCCCCGTCACAAAAAGCAATATCGACAGCCATAGCGAAGTGTCGGTGCAGGGAGGAATTACGCTGCACAAACAGCTTTCCTATCTGTTCGGCGCAAAGGCAGATCTTTCTTTCGGCGGGCTGAACGGCATGAAAAGAAGGTTGTACAATAGCTATTTTACGGGCTCATATACCGACTTCTCCATTTCCGGAACCGTCAACCTGAAGGGCCTGCTGATGGGCGCCAACAAAATGAAACGGTGGAAAATAGACCTTTCGCTGGGAGCCGGCCAGGTTTGGTACAATTCAAAAGCTTACAGGCTCGGCACAGGGGAATTGCTCCGGTCAACAGAGGGGACCAGAAACGACTGGATCATTCCGCTCGGCATGACCTTCAACTATGAGCTCTCGCCGCGCTTTGACATCGGCCTGGATTTCCGCGCCAACCGGGTCAATTCAGACTACCTCGATGCCACTTACGGCGGCGCAGACCCTTCGGAAGCGGCTAACGCCACTACTTCCAGGAAAGGTACATCCGCCGTGGATGTGTACGGCGGCGCATCGGTTGTGCTCACCTATAAATTCGGCAAAAAACCGCTGCGTGTCAAAAAAGAGAACGGGAAATGGGCTTATCACCCGGAGGACGGCAACGGCTATTATAACCTCCGGTACACCGACCCCAAAGTATTGGTGAAACCGCCGAAAATCCTGACGCTTGAAGAAATGGATTCTGTTGCCAAAGCCAACAGGCCCGAAGACATTGATCCGCGCCTGCTGCTCGATTCCGATGGCGACGGTGTGTCCGACTTCTTTGACAAGGAGCCCAATTCACCTGCAGGAAGCATTGTGGACGGAAGCGGTCGCGTAATCGACTTCGACGCTTATGTTAAAAATGCCCTCAGCACTCAACTGGGCTGCACAGAGGTATTCGCCAATATCCAGTTCAAAACCGACAAGAGCCTGCTCGACGATGAAGGAAAGGAAATTCTCCGGAATGTAGCACAGGTAATGAACAAGAATGGCTGCAGGCTTCAACTGGCAGGCCACGCCGACCGCCGTGCTTCCGACCGTTACAACCTGGGGCTATCGAAACGCCGTGTAGAAGCCGTAAAAGACTTCCTGATCAAAGAAGCGGGGGTAAACGCCGGCAAGATCATGGTCGACTATTTCGGTTCCTTTAAACCGATTGCCGACGGCTCCAGCAGGGAGGGCCTTCAGAAAAACCGCCGGGTTGAACTGAGATTGCTTCCCTAAAAGAAAAGGCTTACTTTTGCCATGAGGATGTCCAAAAAAGCGACTACCCTCGTCATTCCATAAGCGCTTTATACCTTTATCCAGGACAAAGCGTACGCCATGACGAACAGGTGAAGCTCTTTTTGGACATCCTTTCTTTACAATTGTCCATTGTTTTCCACACAACAGAGTTCCCAGTGCAATCTGATTCCAGCCCCGCTACCAAACCTTTTGATTATCTTATTGTCGGCGCCGGTCTATGGGGCTGTGTTTTTGCGCATCAGGCCGTTAAGCACGGAAAAAAAACACTCGTGGTGGACCGCAGGGGTCACATCGGGGGAAATACCTATTGCGAAAATGTAGAGGGTATTAACGTACACAAGTACGGTGCGCATATCTTCCACACCAACGACAAGCCCATTTGGGATTTTGTTAATTCATTCGTGGAATTCAACCGTTATACCAACTCTCCCATCGCCAATTTTAAGGGCGAGCTGTATAACCTTCCTTTTAATATGAATACCTTCTATAGCCTGTGGAAGGTCAAAACACCGGAAGAAGCACGGGCAAAGATTGCCGAGCAGGTGCGCCAGGCCGATATTACGGATCCGCAGAACCTGGAAGAACAGGCCATTTCGCTCGTAGGTACGGATATCTACCACAAATTGATCAAGGGCTATACCGAAAAACAGTGGGGAAGAAAGGCCACAGAATTGCCTTCCTTTATTATCAAGCGCCTTCCGGTGCGGTTTACTTACGACAATAATTACTTTAACGACAAGTACCAGGGAATCCCGATCGGTGGTTACAATAAACTTTCGGAGGGCCTTCTCGAAGGCAGCGAGGTGAGATTGGGGACCGACTATTTTGCCAACCGGAAAGAACTGGAAGCGCTGGCCGAAACAGTAGTGTATACCGGTAAAATTGACGAATATTTCGATTTCCGGTTCGGCAGTCTCGAGTACAGAAGCCTCCGTTTTGAACACCAGCTGCTGGACCAGGAGAATTTCCAGGGAAATGCCGTAGTCAATTACACCGAAGCGGAAGTTCCTTATACCCGTATCATTGAACACAAGCATTTTGAATTCGGCACCCAACCCAAAACGGTAGTTACCTACGAGTACCCGCAAGAATGGACACAGGGCGCTGAACCCTACTACCCGATCAACGACACCAGGAACGACGAGGTTTTCCGGAAGTATAAAGAGCTGGCCGAAAATGAAAGCAACGTTATTTTTGGCGGAAGGCTCGCGGAATACCGCTATTACGACATGCACCAGGTGATCGGCTCTGCGCTCAAACGGACCAAGGTACTCTTCCAGTCCTGATCCGCCCAGCAAGAATCCTGGTCCTGATATAAAAAACCACTATATTTGCCTTTCAAAAAGGCACATCCCCTTATGTAGGATTTTCATTTCTTCCGAATCACTGAGACAGCGCCCCCGTTCCGCGGCGGCCCTTTTTAGTACTTTCAGGCAGGAAATCATGATTATCTTACAGAACATTACCTACACATATCCCGGTGGGGATCAGTTGTTTCATGACCTTAGTCTGGTCGTTGAAAAACAAAAAATGGCCCTTGTCGGCCAGAATGGCACAGGGAAATCCACTTTGCTAAAAATTATCGCCGGCGAATTATCTCCCTCCGCAGGAGTCGTAAGCCTTTCGGGCCCGGTTTTCGTTGTTCCGCAAATTTTCGGTCAGCTCGACCATCTTACAGTAGCCCAGGCACTCGGGATAGCGCCCAAACTGAACGCATTGAAGGAGATTCTGAATGGCCTGGTAACCGAAGAAAACCTGTCCCGGCTGGATGGTGACTGGGAAATTGAAGAACGCTGCTCGACAGCGCTTCACAACTGGGAATTGGCCGACACTACCCTGGAAAGAAACCTCGGCACGTTAAGCGGGGGCCAGAAAACCAGGGTTTTCCTGGCAGGTATCGACATTCATCAAACCGGCATAGTCCTGCTTGATGAACCTACCAATCACCTGGACACCCATGCCAGGAAAAAACTGTATGCTTTTATAGAAAGCACCTCAAAAACCGTTCTCACCGTCAGCCATGACCGCCGCCTGCTCAACCTGCATGACACAATAGGCGAACTCAGCAAAAACGGGCTGGCACTCTACGGGGGCAACTACGACTTCTATGTAAAAGCAAAGGAAATAGAAAACGATGCGCTTGAACAGGATATCAAGAACCAGGTCCGCGAGCTCAGAAAAGCACGTGAAAAAGAACGGGAAACGATGGAACGCCAGCAAAAGCTGGATAACCGGGGCAAAAAGAAACAGGAAAAGGCGGGAGTTGCGCGCATTATGATGAACACACTTCGCAATAAGGCGGAAAACAGCACTGCAAAATTAAAAGGTGACCATGCAGAAAAAACGGCGGGAATTTCGAAGCGCCTGCACGAATTGCGCAGTTCCCGGACAGACCCGGATCAGATGAAACTAGGCCTGGCCTCCGCCTCCCTGCACCAGGGCAAAATTCTCTTTGAGGCGACAGCCGTCAACTATCGTTTTGCGGGGAAAAAGCTATGGCCGCAGGCAGTGGATTTCAGGCTCGAAAGCGGCGCCCGGGTCGCGCTCCTGGGCAGCAACGGATCGGGAAAAACCACTTTGATAAAAACCCTTCTGGGATTATCCGTTCCGGATGAGGGGAAGGTATTTCGAGCCGACGTCCAATCGGTCTACGTCGACCAGGACTATTCATTGCTGAACAACCAAATGACAATTTACGAACAGGCGCAGCTCTTCAACACGTCGGCACTCCGGGAGCATGAAGTAAAAACCAGGCTCAACAGGTTTCTTTTTACGAAAGAGGACTGGGAAAAGCGGTGTGGCGTATTAAGCGGCGGGGAACGGATGCGCCTGACTTTGTGTTGCCTTGGCATTCAAAGCCACACACCCGATCTCATTGTGCTCGACGAACCTACGAACAACCTCGACATCCGGAATATCGAGATACTCTCGAACGCCATCGCCGCCTACAGCGGAACACTGGTGGTAGTATCACACGACGCTTCATTTTTGGAAGAAATAGGGATCGACCGTGAATTATCATTGAAAATACACTAACTTTCAAGACGTTAAGTCCCAAAAAACAAAAAAGCCGGGCTTTGGCGGCAACCTGCTACGGGACCTGCATGTAAGGCTTGTGCGGCGTTGGTCATCGCTCGAATTTTACGGCAAAAAAATGCTTAAAAAAGAATTCACGTACATACCTAAAAAATTGAATTCACGTTTAGTATCAAACTATAACCACCAAATAAAAATGAAAAAGACCGTTTTGTTATTAGGGACTCTGATGGTAGTCGGGGGCCTTACTTTCAGCTCCTGTTCAAAAAGTACCAAAGAAGAAGCGACCGAAACTGCTGAATCCGCAAAGCAGGATATGAAAGACGCGGCAAATGCAGCCGAAGAAACGCTTGACAACGTAGCAACTGACATTAAGCAGGGGGCCAATGAGGCAGTTTCTGACGTGAAAGACGCAGCCAACGAAGCCGGCGCGAAAATCGATGAAAAAATCAGCAAGCTTAACGCCGCGGCGAAAAAGGAGTACGATGCGATCGAAAAAGACCTGAAAAAAGTAGATGAGGATATAAAGAACGCGACGGCAGAAAAGAAAGCCGAGCTGCAAAAGGCCAAGGAGCGCCTTGAAAAAAGAAAAAAAGAGATCCTGGGTTGATATAACCCTAAAAACCAAAAACCACTGGCAGGAATTTCCCACCAGTGGTTTTTGGTTTTTATGCCCCCGGGCTTTTTGTAATTTTAAAAAATCCGGCGCCTGACCACCTATTGGTTCGGATTGAGTGCGAGCGCGATACGCTGACTGAGGTCCTGCAAATGGAATTTGCTTAACCGGTCCCCGGTTTTGGGAATTGCCGCCTGTACCTGCCGTTTCAGGCTTTCGAGATGGGCCCGCGCAATCGAAGGCAAATCCGTCTGCGACAGCTCAACTGGCCGGATAGAAATGCCATAAGTAACACCCGGAGGAATCGAAGGCACTACCGCCCTGCCCGGTTTTAGCTGCGCAATCAGGTTTTCTACAAATACCTTCTGCAAGTTTCTTCTATACACATCGATCACCCTGCCGGCAGCCAGCTCCGACCAAATCCCCTTCCCGAGATCAGTGAACAAGTCATCAAGCGAATAGGCGCCCCGCGCGCTGCCGGTTTCCATCAGGCGCACCACCCGGTCCCCGGCAAACAAAGACGCCAGGGTAGCAGACTGGATCGCTTTAATGGCCTCGACGCCGGTTTCCGGCTTCAGCTTATTCACGACAGAAGAATCCAGCAGCCAGGTCGGCGTCAGAAACAGTTGTTCATTAAGAAAGGCTATTGCCTCGCGCTGCATCTCTTTCGGAACTGCAGCAAAAGCCGGCCCCTGCATGTCATAGGTAACCGGGTTGTCATAAATCCCGCCAACATTCTTGGTTACATGCCCCAGGTACCTCCGGTACTGGCCTACCACATTGCCGTAGAGCTCCTCAAGCTCCTTGTAGCTCTCACCGTCCTCCCTGCTCCATTCGACCAGATTCGGCAATATACGCTTGAGGTTCATGATTCCATAGGCGGAAGCTTTCATCGCATTGTCCCCCAGATCCTCCGACTGGTACCGGGGATCATGAGGATTTATTTCCGTTCCAAAACGAAGTGCCGCCTTCCGGTACGCTTCCTTGGTCCATTGGTTCAGGATGGCGCGGTCATCTTCCCCTTTTTCGAAAAAGCTATAGCCCCACTTAATGGCCCATTTGTCATAATCACCCACACCCGGGAAGAAGTGGGTCACACCGTCGCCGGGTTGCGCCACATAGTTGAAACGCGCGTAATCCATAATAGAGGAAGTGTGCCCGTTTTTGGCCAGCCATTCATTGTCACGCAGTTTTTCTACCGGAGTAGCCGAGCTGGCGCCAAAATTATGTCTGAGCCCCAGGGTATGCCCGACTTCATGAGCCGCAACAAACCGTACCAGGTCGCCCATCAGCTCGTCGTCAAATTTCTTCTTACGCGCCCTCGGATCCACGGCAGCAGTCTGCACCAGGTACCAGTTTCTCAGTAGCCGCATCACGTTGTGATACCAACCGATATGGCTTTCCAGGATTTCGCCGCTCCTGGGATCATGTACATTGGGACCATAAGCGTTTTGAATATCTGCGGCAAAATACCTGATAACCGAAAAACGCGCATCTTCCAGGCTCATCGTACTGTCTGATACGGGCCAGTCAGCGGCTCGGATTGCATTTTTCCAACCTGCATTTTCGAAGGCAGGTTTCCAGTCCTCCACCCCGGCTTTCAAATATTTCCGCCACTTCTCGGGCGTTGCAGGATCGAGGTAAAAAACAATGGGCTTTTTGGGCTCTATCAGTTCCCCTGCTTTCTGACGTTTCGCATCGGCCTCATTTTTAGGCTCCAAACGCCAGCGAACGGCAAAAACCTGCT
Source organism: Ravibacter arvi (assembly GCF_039540405.1). Classification (NCBI taxonomy): domain Bacteria; kingdom Pseudomonadati; phylum Bacteroidota; class Cytophagia; order Cytophagales; family Spirosomataceae; genus Ravibacter; species Ravibacter arvi. The sequence goes on along the minus strand of NZ_BAABEY010000010.1, from coordinate 58,961 downwards.
CTTCCGCCCGGTGGGATTCTTCGCCGAAAACGGTATACTTATTGGCGAAATACCCTACCCGGTTGTCGAAAAGCCGGGTCTCCATCGGGACTTTGGGGAGAACAATCAGGGAAGTATTCATATCGAATGTCACCACCCCTGCGTCGCGTCCCGAGGGCATGTAGTTGCCCACCTGGGGAACGGGCGCAGTTGTAACCATCGGCGGCACCACTGCGAACGTTTTGGTTGTTTTGATTTCAACGTTGGCCGGATAGGCGCTGATCTTGCTTATAAAAGAAGCATCTTTCTTGAAGGCAGACAATTTTAGCATCTGCTTCGAAATCGAGCTCAGTGAAAACGTCTGGTTGTCTGCATTAAAGTAATCACTTACTTCAACCACGTAGCTCTGATGCTTATCCGCTTTCTTTAGCGCTTTTACATCGAACACCCCGATAATAGGATCGGCTGCCGAATTCCGTACGGCTTCTGCAATCGGCCGGGCACTGTCCGGGCTTACCGTCAACACCGTAACCGACCGGAGCAAAAGATTATTCTCAGGACCTTTTTCCCAGCGGATCATCTGGCGGTTCACCTCCTCTCCACCGAAAACGCCGCCGCCGCCCGCCACGCGCGAAAAGCGGGTAACCGACATGATGTCGCGGGCAAGCAGGGAATCCGGTACTTCCAAATACCATTTATCCCCTACAAAATGAACGCCCATCAAGCCTTTCTGGCTTTTTGCTGTACTGTCAATCACTTCGTTATAGGGCTTCGGGCCTTTTTTCTGAGCGGCTTTCGCCTTGTCGGCCCCCACAGAGGATGCGGTCTTTTCAGTTTTTACGGGCTCTTCTTTTTTCTTTTTCTTTTTTTGGGCAGGACTTACTTGCACACTTGCAGCCACAATTACGGCTGCCAATAACAATCGTTTTAGCATTAGTAGAGTTTGGTATAGTTAATAATAGTTTGTTATGATAATAGTCTGTTATGAACTACTGCTTTGGAATTGCTACTCTTCCGGCAAATAAGTCAGTATTGAAAACCGCCTCTCATCGAATACCTCCTGAGCCACGTCCTGTAGCTGCCGGGCACTAATCAGCCTTATCTTTTCAAATATCTCCGCCAGCGGCTCAACTTTCTGGATATCCAGCAGGCTTTTCGCCATCATGAGCATAAAACTGTTGTTACTTTCCTCCGACATGGCCAGCTGCCCCATGATCTGTCCTTTTGTAAAATGCAACTGTGCCGAGGTGAGCGGCGTGTCACGGAGTTTTTTAAACTCTTTCATGATCAGCGACATGCTCTTGTCAAGGTGCTTTCGTTCGGTACCAAAATATACGCCAAAAAAACCGGCATCGAGATAAGGCGTATAGGAAGCGTCAATTGCATACACAAAACCATGCTTTTCCCGGAGCGCCATATTGAAGCGGGAGTTCATTCCGGGACCGCCTATCAGGTTGGTCAATACAAATAGCGGGAGCCGGTTTTCGTGATCCAATGCGTAAGCCGGTGATCCCAGGGCACATTGAACCTGGGTAAGGTCCCGCTTCATGGTTTCCTGCTTCGGCTGATAGGCCCCGGGCCTGATCCTGGGCCGCGTGACCGTGGTCGCCGGTAGGTCTTCCAGGAACCTTCCTACCGTCCGGATGACTTTTTGCATGGGAAACCTGCTTACCGAAGAAAACACGATGCGTGAAGTATCCAGGTTATCCCGGATAAAAGTATTGAGATCAGGTTTGGTGAAACTGCTGACCGTCTCTGTCGTTCCGAGAATATTATATCCCAGCGAATGGCCGTCAAAAATAAGCGCGTCGAAATCATCCTGGATGGAATCTTCGGGAGAGTCCCGGTACATGGCCATTTCTTCCAGGATTACGTTACGCTCCCGTTCTATCTGTCTTTCGGGAAATACCGAGTGGAAGGTAATGTCGGCAAGCAGGTCGGCGGCTTTCGCGAAATACTCATCCAGTACCGAAGCATGAAAGCAGATTTTCTCCTTGGTGGTATAGGCATTCAGATCGCCCCCTACCCGTTCCAGGCTATTGATGATATGATGGGAGCGTCTTTTTTGAGTTCCTTTGAAAGCCATGTGCTCCCAGAAATGGGCCAGGCCCTGCTGGTGTACCTGCTCATCCCGACTGCCGATGTCAAGCATGATCCCGCAGTGGGCGATACGCGTATTCGTGACCTGTTTGTGGGCCAATCGTATGCCATTGGAGAAGGTATATAATTCATATTCTTCCTGAAGGGACTGCAATGGTACTGCTCCTGCAACCCTCTGCTTCAAATTGTAACTCGCCATCGCTGCAAAAAATCAGCACGATTTGCTCGTGCGTTACAACAAAATTACTCAATTTTACCCAATTGTAACCAATTTAATAATCCGCGGGATTTCCCCAGCTATATGGTTTTCAGGCGAATCCTAGTCATTCAGACCGCCTTCATTGGTGACGTCATTCTGGCCACTTCCCTTTTGGAAACCCTGCACAGTTCGCTTCCGGACTCGCGTATAGACGTCTTGGTAAGAAAGGGAAACGAGTCATTGTTCCGTGGACACCCCTTTCTCAGCGAAGTGCTTGTTTGGGATAAAAAAGGCGGGAAATACAGGAACCTGTTCAAGCTCCTCGGACAAATCCGGAAAAACAGCTACGATGTTGTTATCAACCTTCAACGATACAGCACAACCGGCTTTCTTACAGTTCTTTCCGGCGCCCGTATGACCATAGGATTTTCCAAAAACCCGCTTTCCCGGCTGTTCTCACGCCGGTACCCGCACCGGTTTGAAAACGGCATGCACGAAACCTGGCGTAACCACCTGCTCCTGGAATCCATTACACAAGCTCCGCTCCAAAAGCCGCGCCTGTACCCGCTTGAAGATGACCTGCAAAAGATTGCCTCCCTGCAGGAAGAGCCCTATTATTGCATCGCACCTACCTCGGTATGGTTCACGAAACAGTTCCCGGTTGATCAATGGGTAAAACTAGTGGATCAATTACCTAAAAGCCACAGGATCTACCTCTTAGGCGCCCCGGCCGATGGCGGTACCGCCGACGAACTTATACGGAAAAGCGCCCGTGATGGGGTCATCAACTTGTGCGGCAAGCTGTCGTTTCTGCAGTCTGCGGCGCTTATGAAAGGTGCTGCACTCAATTATGTGAACGACTCGGCGCCCATGCATTTGTGTTCGGCCGTCGATGCTCCGGTTTGCGCCGTCTACTGTTCCACTATACCGGCTTTCGGATATGGTCCCCTGTCAGCGGAATCGTACGTGGTTGAAACGCATGCGCCGCTCACCTGCCGGCCGTGCGGCCTGCATGGCCATAAGGCTTGCCCGGAAGGCCATTTCGCCTGCGCAACCGGGATAGAAATCCGTGAACTGGCCGCTCTCGCCGCCCGGGCCGGAGACGTTTGAGCCTGCTTGTCGTCCTGGTATTCAGCACGACAGGCATTTAACCGGCACTTACCTCAGAAAAAAAGTCTGCGCCAGCGGAGTCTTCATATTGAAATTATAATATTTATTCATACTTTTATCCTTGATAATAAAATACTATACTTTAACGATCGCGTATCATCATGAAGAAATTAAAGATTCTTTCCGTTTTCGGAACGAGGCGATGTGCCATTAAAATGGCCCCCGTCGTACACCATCTCGCGCAAATTGATACCATTGAACATCGCTCCTGCTCCACCGGCCAGCACCAACCTTTACTGGACGATTTATTGCCTTTTCTGGGAATAGCCCCGGACTACGAATTAAGTGTAGTGAAACCCGGTCAATCGGCGTCAGAAATTATTGCCGCCATACTTACCGGTATGAAAAGCGTACTGCAGGACTTCTGCCCCGACTGGCTCCTGGTACACGGCGATACCGGCACGTGCCTGGCGGCCAGCCTCGCCGCGTTTTACGAAAAAATTAAAATTGGTCATGTGGAGGCTGGTCTTCGCTCGTACACCCGCTCTAGTCCATTCCCCGGCGAAGCCAACCGGTTCATGACCGATTTTCTGGCCACCCTGCATTTTGCTCCCACCAACAGGAATGCGCTTAACCTGCTTCGCGAAGGGGTCCGCCCAAAATCCATCGCGGTTACGGGCCATACCCTGGAAGAAACTTTGCTGCAAACCCTGAAAAATACGCCCACTTTCTCGGAGGCACTTTCCATCGAAGTAAAAAATGCGTTTGAAGCCGCCCGAAAAGTACTGCTCGTCGCCTGTCAGTTTTCCGAAAACCGGGAACAACCCCTCGACAGCCTTTGCACCGCTCTGGTAAGAATAGCGCAGAAATACCCGTCAATACAAGTACTTTTCCCCTTGCACAGCCGCCCGGAAGTCCGCGAAATCCTGACCGCCCGGCTTCGGGGACAAGCCAATATATTCCTTTCACCGCCGTTGATTTATCCCGATTTTGTACTGGCGCTACGAAAATGCTGGGCCGTTATCACCGATTCCGGGAGCGTACAGGAGGAATGTGCTTTTCTAAAAAAAAGAGCGTTAATCCTGCGTGAAAATTTCGAGGGGGCCGGGAAACAGCCCGCTCCGGGGCAGGTGAAAATAATCGGAACAAACGCAGAAGCGATCGAATTTCACCTCGACCTTTTCTACGCAGACAACGAAGGGCGAAGACCCCGGCGCCTGCCGCCCCACCCGATTAACCTCTCCCCCAGCAGGAAGATAGCGGAAAGCCTGCTCAATTACGACTCGGGGTATCCCTGAGCCGTCTGAAACCGTTCCGGCGAACTATTGGTACGGAAGGCCTTTGAGGCCCCTGTTTCCCATTTACCTACTTACTAAACTTATCAACGAACGTATGAACGCGCAATTCAGACGCAGGAGGATCCTTTATCTCTCATTTAACGACGGATCGGATACCCGTGTCAATAAGGAAGTGGCCAGCCTTGCCGCGGCCGGTGCCGAGATCGATTTCGTAGGGTTGGGTGTCAGCCCGGAAACCTGTTTTGTTTCAAAGCTGAACATCAACCGTCTCTATTTTACCAGGGGGCGGCGACTGGCCCCACTTACACTCTTCAGGTATTTCAAATGCTGCTGCCATCTGCTGATTTTCAAACGATATCACTCTGTGCATGTCATCAATGAACCCCAGCTCATGGTTCTGTGGCCACTTTTGTGGCTACAAAAACGCGTAGTCGCCGACTTGTTCGATTCTATTTTTCTACGCAGGAACTGGACGGGGAACAGCTGGGGACTTCTGAAAAAACTGCTCTATAAACCCGCGGAAGTTATTTTTGTTACAGATGAGTCCCGCTTTCGCCTGTCGACCGATTACGTGAAGCGGAAAACAGTTATTCTACCTAACTACCCGCCGCCATTTGAACACCGGGTTGAACAAAATTTCAATGACGAGTGCCTTACTATTCTTTATTGCGGCCGGCTTAGCAGCGAGCGGGGCACGAAGCTCCTGTCAACGCTGATCAGGACCGGTAAACGCATCCGGATCCTGATGGCCGGCTGGATTGCAGATGCAGTTACTTACCAGCTGACGCTTGATCCGCGGGTCGAATGGTTCGGCGTGCTGAAACAGGAAAGCCTGCTCAGGCTGGCCGCGCTCCGGGCCGACTTTCTGCTGTGTATATACGAGCCCGACAGCGACTACGGCCGCTATGCAAGCCACCACAAAGTGTATGACAGCATTCAGGTAGAAAAACCAGCTATTATCAATCGCGAGATCCGTATAGCAGACTTTGTCCGGTCGAGCGGCACCGGGTTCATAATCCCGTCATTCCAGGCAGAAAATGCCGACCGGCTGTATGACGATCTCGTTTCTTTCAAAAAGCAGTTTGTTCCCAACCGGCTGTTAAAACAAAAATTAACGTGGACCGCAGTTGAAAAATTCTTTCTGAAGGCCCACAACCTCGGTCCACATCCGCCCGCTCATCCCTAGTCCGGAAAATAGGGCCTGTAACCTGAGAATGAGAGCCCGATCCATTGGCTACTTTATAGATAACAACTATAATTAACTTCTCTTCAATAAATCATCTCTATTGCCTAATTTTGCAGTTTCAATTACCGGACGCGTATGAATCTCCAACAACTCGAATATATTGTCGCGGTTGACAACCACCGTCATTTTGTACAGGCTGCGGACCAGTGCTGCGTAACGCAGCCTACTTTGAGTATGATGATCAAAAAACTGGAGGAGGAGCTGAACGTAAAAATCTTCGACAGGAACAAGCAGCCGATTGTTCCCACTGATATCGGCGCGCAGATCATCGAAAAAGCAAGGACCGTGCTAAAAGAAGCGAACCGCATACACGAGATGGCAAAAGGGTTCAATGGTGAGATGAGAGGCGATCTGCGGATTGGAGTGATTCCGACGGTTGCACCTTATATCCTGCCAATGCTGGTACCCGCGTTTACCCGAAAATACCCGGACATCAACTTCCAGGTGAGTGAAATGGTCACGGCCCGCATTCTCACTGAACTGAAAAGCGGGAATATCGATGCGGCAATTATGGCAACGCCTTTACAGGAAAACAGCCTCCAGGAAACGCTGCTTTACAGGGAAGAATTTTATGTGTACCTGTCGGAAGACAATGGGTTATATGACAAGGCCTATATTGTTCCGGAAGACATAACCGGCGATGAATTGTGGTTATTGGAGGAAGGACACTGCCTGAGCGACCAGATCCGGAAATTCTGTGAACTGCGCAAAAGCGAGCTGAACAAGCTTTTTGCCTTCCGGTCAGGAAGCATCGAAACGCTCATCCGTATGGTGGAGCGCAACGGTGGGATTACCATTCTTCCCCAGCTTGCGGCCCAGGAGCTTGTCCCGGGCAAAAAACAATTTCTGCGGCACTTCAAGGAACCGGCGCCCTACCGGGAGGTAAGAATGGTAACCAACCGTGAAGAGGTTAAGGGCCGCCTGGTGAAAGCGCTGACTGCTGAAGTCAATGCACTGGTCAAGCCGTTATTCGAGAGGGTTTAAGCGCCCCGATATAGACTTTCAAATCAAATAGACATTTTCGATTTTCATTTTCAGCCGGATTACTTGCGGTTTGACCCCGGTTTCCCGAAATTCGTAACACTATACTTTACTACTATACCTGCTGCATACTATGAAAACCAGCTTAATAACGGCGTGGCTTTGCCTTGCCGTACTCTTCAGGGCTTTCTCCCAAAGCGGACAGCCATCCATCTATTTCAAACAGGATTTTTGCGAAACGGAAGTTCCGTTTCAGTCTGCCTCACCGGGGCCCGGGCAAGTTGATTATGCCATAGCGACATCGACCGCGCAACTTCTGAACGGCAACTGCTACCTGGACGCGATCCGGACTGATCCCAGCAACGGTGGATCCATCCGTATCATAAGAACTACGCCGTTGGCCAACCCGGCGCCGAAGACCCTCCATGCCTATCTCGAGCTGGACGTCCGGGACGTGACGCAGGAAGGAACTATCGCCGCCTATTTCGCGGTCGGGAACGGCTTGATTTCTACCCATACCCTCATCCCCAATGCCTCGATCTTTTCCAAGCTGGCATTGGATTTCCACCCCGGCGGCGCATACAATTTCAGGATTACCACTGCTTCGGGCCCCGTCTTGAGCAGCCCTTTAAACGGGCGCGTCAGGCTCACGTGGGCCATGAATAACGGGGCTGAAAGTTTCACGTACCTTTCTCCTCAAAAAACAGCCGTTTCGCTTGCGCCCGGGAAGTTTGCCGTCTGGATCAACGAAGACTTGTGGATCAGCGGCGCCGGCGCCGTCAGCCCGGTCGACCTCAATAATTTTGCTTTCATTTTATCCAATGGGGCCGGTACCGTGAGGCTTCACCGCATTGAGCTGAGCGACAACGGTTTTCAATTGCCCCTGAATTTATCCCGCTTCAAAACCGAACGGAAGCTTGATGAAGTGCAGGTCTACTGGACCATGGAGGCCGGTCACACGGCCGCATTTTTCCAGATAGAGCGTAGTCTCAACGGGTACGGTTTCGAACCTATAGGCCACGTCGACGTAACCGATACAGAGCAACGCGGGTACGCCTTCACGGATCCTTCCCCTGCCAATGGCCTGAACTATTACCGTCTGAAAATGATAGGCAGCGACGGAGAAATCAAATACTCTCCGCTTTCCTCCATCAGCTTCGACCGTTCGGGACCAACTGCCACGCTAGCCCCGAACCCGGCACTGCCTGATAAAATTACGCTTCTTTGCTCAGGCTTTTTACCCGGTCAGGTAGCCCTGGTCTGCATGTCGGGTCATACTTACCGGACACAAAACCACTACGACACCAAAACAAATCTGCTTACCATAAGCCCGGCAAATCCCCTGCCCTCCGGCATCTACCTGCTACGGTTTTCCGCTGAAACGGCATTAAAAACCGTTAAAGTCGTGATACCGTAAGCGCTTTGTACTTATTTTGTACCCGAAACGGAAAGAACGGCGAAAATGATTCTCAGAACTGAAAAACTGATCAAAAAATACGGGCAAAGGATGGTGAACAACCTGGTCAGCTATCAGGTTGAGCAGGGAGAGATAGTGGGACTGTTAGGGCCTAATGGCGCGGGAAAGACTACTTCTTTTTACATGGCGGTCGGACTGGTGAAGCCCAATAGCGGGAAAGTTTTCCTGGATGACAAGGACATTACCAATCTGCCGATGTACAAACGTGCGCGGCTGGGAGTCGGTTACCTGGCCCAGGAGGCTTCCGTATTTCGCCAGCTTACAGTGGAAGAAAACATCAAAGCCGTTCTTGAGTTCACCAAACTCTCAGGCGCAGCCCGGCGTGAAAAGATGGAAGAGCTCCTGGAAGAATTCAGCCTGCAGCACGTACGAAAAAGCAAGGGATCTGTTTTGTCCGGAGGGGAGCGGCGGCGCACCGAAATAGCCCGTGCACTGGCGGTAGATCCGAAATTCATCCTGCTCGATGAGCCATTTGCAGGCGTTGACCCCATTGCGGTGGAAGACATTCAGCACATCGTGGCGAAGCTCAAGCACAAAAACATTGGAATCCTGATAACCGACCACAATGTAAACGAAACGCTTTCTATTACAGACAGGGCTTATCTTCTTTTTGAAGGCAAGATCCTGAAGGAAGGAAGCGCTGAAGAGCTCGCCGCAGATGAGCAGGTGAGAAAACTGTACCTGGGTCAGCACTTCGAACTCAAAAGAAAAATCTGAGCCGGCCGGTTCCCTTTGTAAGGGACCGTTGTTCTCCCTTTGCAAGGAACCGTTACTCTCCCAGGTTGAATCGCAATTGGACGCCGCCTGAGGACACCGAACGATAGAAGCTGTTTGAAACCAACGGGTCGTTAAACATACGTTCGAAATAGAATTGCAGCGTCAACCGGTTGCTCACTACGTAGTTAATCGTCGGCCGCAACTGGAAGTTAATATTCCCGGCTGTAGGCGTATTTTCGGCTACTTCGCGCTTCACACCTGCTTCTTCTATCTCGATGATCTTCCGCTGGATGGATCGCGTATCTCTGAAGGTAACCGACATCTGTGCCGTCAGGTCGTTCTTCAATCGTTTCCTGACGCCGTTAATTTTGAACGGGATCGCCACATTGCTTTTGGTAAAACCAAGTGTTACAGTCAGATCCTGGTTAAACAGCTCCTGCATTTGAGTATTTGCAAGGTTCAGCGCGACCGTTCTGTCGCGGTTGTAGTCAATCCTCCCGGTGAGTGCGCCTGTCGTCCGGAAATTAACACCGATAAGCGGCGAAAACCTTTCGGCCATCGTGATGGTAGACATGGCAAAAACCGGGATGTAGTGCCCGTACTCATTTACGTGGCTGTACAGCGGATTGTTGTTCACCAGGTTTGAAGCCATAAGATAACCGGTTACGGCAAGGTTTACATACATTTCCTCGTAATTCAGCGAGGAGGTAAAGTTTCCTACGCTATAAGTAGAGGTATAATTATGCTCCAGCGAAAATGACTGGAAAATATTCTTGAACAGCGGGATCTGGGACAAGCCATTGTATCTCACCGACCAGTTGGGGAACGGAAATTTGAGGAACGGGCTCGTTCTCATCTTCCCGGTGCTGTCGGCGCCCCGTCCGCTGTAAGCCGCAAAAAAGGCCGGTATCAACACATCCTGTGAGTTCCCGTTGTAAGTCCCCTCCCCGATGTTGTTGACATCACGGTTCAGGCGATCGGCTATCAGCTGCCTGTACTTGATAAAATTATCAAAGACCGGCGAGGTGTGATCCCTGTTCATCTTTGCCAGGGCTGTTCTGAACGAAAGGAATGACATGCTATACTGGCCATTTCGCAACGGGCTTTCGGATCTGAAAACGCCTCCTTCGTCGGGCCGGTAAAACTCCTGGTATACGTCTTTGCGCGTATAGTCAGCCTTTACATTGATTTGCAAGTCCTTAAACGGCTCAAGTGTGGTATTGGCTTCAAATCGCTTGTCAATGGTCTGCTGGAAAGGCTGATTCAGGATTCTGCTGGTGGTTAACCATCCCCTGGAGGCGGCCTGCTTCTGGAAATCCCTCTGCTGTTCGCCCAATACAAAACCAAGGCCCGGCGCTCCGCCCTTATCCATCCCGAAGAACCTTGGCGCGCCAAGGAACCCGGGAAGGGCCGTCGTTTCCAACACGGAATAACTCACGTTGATCCCCCTCACCGTCATCAAAACCCTGGTGAAATCTTTCAGCAGCTGGCTCGACTGGCTACGCGCCTCTTCGATGTCGCCCGGGCTGCGGGTAAAATTCTTTTTCGCGGCTCTGGGGGTATTGGCAAATTTAAGATACCGCAGCTTGTTGTAGAGTGCTACAAAGTCCACTCTCCCCGAAATTCCCCGCTCCCGGCTGTTCCGAAGAATATTACCAAATTCAGCGCCATTTTCATCCACTGCGCCCAAAGCATTGGCCATGAAATTATAACCGATCCGGTGGTTGTAATCTGCCGCAATCCAGTCCGTAAAAGGAATCTTATCGAGCGGAAGCCGCCATGTCAGATTAATCCGCTGATCAAAATCTTTTATCCGGCCCAGGTTTGCAAAGTTTCGCCATAGCGTATCCTTCTTGGCTTTGGAATCCAGGTCCCCGTAAGGTTCGTCAACGATCGCCCGTGCAGATGCATTGTACGACACCACCATACTCTTCGTAAGGTTCCATGTCAGGTCATAGAACCGGTTGAACCAGAAAAACTTCTCGAAATACGGGAGCTGTCCGTCGGTAGTCAGCTCGGCATTGCGAAGCTGGGTACGGACAAAACTCCGTTCCACGTCGCCCCGGATCGCAATCGATGTCGGGTAAAGATTCAGGTTAAAATCTTTGATAAACGTTGTATAGGCATTTGTCGTTTTCCACTTTTTGAACGGTTCAAATGGTTTGGCGTTTTTTGAGAACGCATAGGCAATTCCTCCTTTATACATTTTCTGCAGAAATGACTCCGTCAGGATATTGGATTTCTTCAGGTCATTAAACGCGTAGGTAAAAGCAAAATTCTCAAAATCGTACAAGTGCGGGGTCCGGTTGCTGGTTCCCACGCGCATTTTCCGCACGTTTGAAAGGTTAATTCCGCGTCGGGTCGTATTGTCTACCACCATGCGCTTGTAACGCTCCCGCTCGTCGAAGCTCCTCAAATTGTCCAGGGAGTTATTCAGGCGCATGTCGGGATCCAGGGGATCATACGTGGGCGTAATCTGTTTCCTGTCGTAATTCAGGAACAGCGGGATGCTGAAGCCCCAGTTTTCGGGCAAAAACTTATCCACCGAAATATTGGATGCGATCCCGAAATCACTGGTAAAAGCGCGGGAACGTTCGCCGATTTTGGTCTGCACGCCTCCGAAACCGAATGTTTCCACACGACCGGTTGCCTTAATGGTGGCCAGATCTGCCAGCTTTGCATCCAGTTGGCCAATTGCTGACCAGCCGGCGGTTTGGTCAAATCCTTCAGCATGCATTTCATTTACCCAAAGGCAAAAACTCTGGGGGCGCTCGTCTTCAGACACGGGATTTCTGGCGCCGATCATTACTACGCGTACAAGACTCAGATCGGGATTTCCCATCACCGTTATACGATACTGTCCGTCGGCACTTGTCACCGAGTACGGCTGAGAGTAACTTCTCCCCCATTCCCGGTTCCGCTGTGATTTGGCATTGATCAGGTCTTCCAGGAGGAAATTCATCTCATTGGCTTCCGGCCAGATCGCGGAGGCCGCCGCGTCGCCTGGCCTGGTAGCGATCAGGTTGATCTTTTCTACTTCATAATAATTCTGGCTGACGTCCGTTCCCAAGCGCATAAACACACCGGTTCCACCCACTATCGGGTCATCGCTGTGCATATGTACGTACATTTTCAGCCGCTTTCTGAACTGAAGATCGAGGTTTACGTTTTTAAATACGCCCCTCGAATCACCGTCTTTAAGACCGGTCACACAGAGACTCATTGCCTGTTCATTCAGCAGAAAGTTCTGGTTGGGCTGCGTAAAGTCACGGTCTCGCTCCCAGCCCGGCGGTACGGCATAAACGTATTTACCGGATGCTTCGGAGCCTACCTGGCCGTTTTCTTCCACACTGACCGTTCCTACCGTGAACTTGGCATCATATTTCTCCGGCACCTCCATCTGGTTAACGGCATTGAGATCGTAAGTGTATTTACGATATTGCTGACCGACCAACTGGAGCTGCGCAAAACGGAGCACCACCGGATTTTCAAAGTCAGTCAGGTACATTCGCATGAACCGGATCGACTTAAAACTGTTCATATTGTCCGTTTTGCCGGTAAACTCGCGTACCGGGATCCGGAAAAGATACCACTCTGCCTCGCCCGAAGAAGTTTTGTCGACGATATATCCTTTCCCTACTTCCAGTTGCCCGGGCTGAAGGTCGATCTCGTATTCGTAATATTCTTCATTGTTGTTTATCGTATTGTCGGTATTCAGGTCTTCACCGTCCGGCAGATTGGTGTTCGCCTGAGTAAACTGGTTCCGGTTCTGAGTGCTTTCCGGGGAGTTGTTCTCGGTCCCAAGGAAATTTTTGTAACGCTGCAGAACATTAGCCTTTTCTGCGTCCCACTTTTCGCCCAGGTAAAAATCAAAATCATCCCCTGAAGGGTCCTGCCGAATGAGCTCCATTGCCTGGGGGCTCACCGTACTCTCCACTTTATTCAGGAAACTCTCTGCAAAAAATGCGCGTTCGTCGTTGCTGTTCATGCCGTCAAAACCGACATCCTGCCGCGCCCTGCCTCCAGGCTCATTGCTAAAAGCGTTGATCACGAATTGCTGGCGGGTCACATATCCCCACTGCGTCGAATCCACATTAACCCCGACTACCCGCTCGGCAATCGGCAGGCCATTTTCAAAATTGTACCGCTCATCGGGAATAATATCTTCCGATATATCGCCCAGGTTAAACACAAGTTTTCCGCCGGTAGCCGTCCGGTCAATATTGTTACCGGAGGCGTCGGTATAGCCGGCCCGCACCACGCCGTTCGGACTGTTGATAAAAGGATTTAGCAACCAGAAATCAATGGTTTCTATATTGGCATTATCAAAGTCATTGTCTGCGGAAATCGCACGGGTTACGGCGGCAAAGCTCTTTTTCGGATCCTTCAGTCTTCCCTGACTGGTAAGGTCGGGATTGTAGTTATACATTCCGCGCTCGGCCGGATAATAGGCGACATCCAAAATGGTCAAAGGCAGGTTAACCACAGGAAGCGCCTTTCCGGGGAAAAGCTCCTGGGGCATAAACATCCGCTCATAGTGGTTTTTTACATCACTTTCCGGCAGAACGGGCATCCCTATATTAGCGCCGAAATCATTGCCGGAGAATACGTTATCCACGTTATAGACCGATATCTTCCCGCGGTTGAAGGCGTAATCCAACTTCTGGGAGCCGGCTCCGTTAAAAGGAAACTTCACCGAATTCTGCGGTGTTGCGCCGAGCTTCCACATGGTTGCCTGCCGCGCCAGGTCATACACTGTCCTCGACGTCTCAAAATCATCGACAATGGCCCGGCCATTGACCCGCCGGTTCAGCCCGGGGAACAATTGTGCCGCCTCGCCTTTGAAATGGATATATGACATTTCTTTGGTCTGGATCAGCGGAAGCTTGTCAAGAAGCCTGGTGAGAAAGGGCGCTTCTTTCCGGATACTTCCATCGACGCCGATAATGGTATTGCTGGCCGGCTCATTTCCGATCGCCACCCGCTTCAGAAAACCGGCGGGGGTCTCGTTGTAATGCATGGCCGTCATCCCGATCCGGACGTCTTTGTTGAGCAGGTAATCCAGTCGCGTACCTACCAAAGTTCTGATCTGGTTGTCGAAAAGGTCCGGTTTTTCATATTCCACAACGATTTCACGTCCCGAATTCATGACGGAGGGATTAACAATCCGCAGCCTCCCCGCCTGCGCTTCCACGATATAATCAGATCCGCGGGCCAGCGCTACCCCGCCGGACATTACCATCACCGACTCTTCAGATACGCCGAAAGGCAGCTGGATATCCGCCCCGTTGGCAGACATATAGCTTCCCTTCAGATAATATTTGTTCTTTTCGTTGATTTGCTGCGCCTCGATCATGGTCGTCCGATAAAGTTCATCGAACACGTATTGTCGGGCAAGCTCGGCTTCGTCGGCGTCAAAGTAGGAGGCAATGGTTTTGCCGAAAGGTTCGAGAACAGGGAAGATTATCCGCCCGTTTTGGGGGTCTACTGTATACCCCTCAACATAGTCAAAATTCCCGTCAGCCTGGAAATCCCCGACATTGTTCATCCGATCCAGCATCATGGCCCGTACAAGCGGCAGATTCTGCAACCGGCGCCCGACCTGCAGGTTGGGATTGTCGATCCCCGTTACGTCATCCTTGTAAATAATCCGCAACTGGAACCCCTGTTTATCGATCTGGGATCCCCCCAGGGAATAGATATTTTTCATCATCAGGTCCCACATCGGCTGCGCGGTGTTGTTCCGGATGGTAGAAGATTTCAGCAATTTGAGTGCAATCACTTCGTCGTCCCTCAGGTTCTGGTAGTCTTCGGTAAGCTCACCCACCTTATAGGACCGGCCCCTGTACGTATATTCGTAAGCCACGGCAAGCACCTCGTCATTCCGGAGCGGAACTACCAGCGACAGGTACCCCAGCTGCGGATTAAAGATATAATCTCTTTCGGGCGTAAGCTTTTTCGCGCCGCGCAGAAGTTCGTAGTCGATGTTTTTTTTGAGTGACAGGGGCGCCGACGTAAGGGTGGTGTTGGTCTGGTCTACCTGCCGGAATGCCGGATAGGTAAGAAGGCTCCTGTAAAGCGGGTCCTCCCGCATATCCACCGGGGTTTGCGTAGAATTTTCGGTGATGTTCGTAAAACCGACCACATTTCGCAAGGCCGCCGTATTGGCAGTCCTGTTGGTAACGTATACTTCTATCCGCGTTACTACGGCAGGCGAAGTCACGTTCGGCAGCGTTTTCAGCGACTTTTCGTATTGCTCACGGAACAGGTGCGACAGGAAAAAGTGCTTGTTTTCTTCGTAGTTGTCGGACCTGATTTCAAATTCTTTTCCTTGAGCGCCGCCCCTTAGCACGATGCGATCCTTTCTTGACCGTTGCTGAGACGCAACAAATGTTGCACGCAGCCTGCCGAACTGCATCTCGGTTTTCAAACCGAAAAGGTTCTGCATCCCCGGGATAAGCTGGGTATTGGTAATCCAGTTCACGTTACCCGCCTGAACGGATTTAATAAAACTCTCATCCTTGCCCTTGTAATTTAGCTTGAGCAGGTTTTCAAATTTGAAGCTCGCCTTGGTGTCATAGTTGGTCAGGAAACCAAGCCGTTCGCTGATTTTAGCATTAAAGTTGATGTTGATCTGCGGCTTGAATACAAAGTCAAAATTCCTGCGCTGGCGTATAGGAATAGACGGATTGTCGTTGAACTGGTTCATAAAACCAATGTCCATGGTCACAAACCCATTGGGCATCAGGTCCAGGAAATCATTCCCGAGCAACCGGTCCAGCGACGGCGGCAGATCCAATTTGGGCAACAGCCTCCCGGCTCCGTATGCTTCCGACTTCCCGGCATAGTCCCGGAGCAGGTTGTCGAATACCCGCCGGTTTTGAATGGCGTTATAATCCTTGAGATCAATACTTTCGGTTGGACGGTATTCCAGGTTTCCTTTTTGCGATTCGACCTGTTCGGACACAACAATATCTCCGGACGGAGAGAGTTCGATCTGCGTGGAAACGTTTGAAGGAGGCTTCTGGTAAATTGGTGACTTCGGCCGGGGTTCCAGGAATCGGTTCCTGTAATAATCTTTCCAGTTGAGCTTGGTTCCCCTGCCTGACCTCACCTGCTCTTTACGCGTAGTGTCGGGCAGCGTATCGACGACAGGCTGGTAAAACTTCAAATCATAACGACCTGCCACCGGGACATCTGTGACCGGAACAGCAGCCATATAAACCGCTACTACCAGGAGCAAAGAAGCACGAAACAAGAGCTGGTAAAGATATTTTTGCAAAATATTCGACCGATTTTCTATTTGCTTTGAAGAAGGCTTATTGCAGTATGCGAATCCAAAACGCAATATACCATCCAATTATTTTCTATACGGCTGCAAAACTAACAAGTAACTTACCGAAGCGATAATTTTATCAGTTCTTCAACACTCACATTCTCGCCGTACTTCTTGAGAATCGCGTCCAGGCTCTTCTCCGCGACCGCCCTCGCTACTCCCAAAGTCACCAGAGCTGCCAACGCTTCTGCCCGCCTGCTGCCTCCCGCCCCGCTATACGCCGCTGCAATATCACTATCTCCCCCATCTTTCAGCATCCGGTCTTTCAACTCCAGGACGAGCCGTTGGGCTGTTTTTGCGCCAATCCCTTTTATCCCCTGAATCACTCGTATATTCTCCTGGATGATTGCCCCCCGGATTTCTGGCGCCGACATAGAGGAGAGCATGATCAGGGCCATAGCGGGTCCGACTCCCGATACGCTTATCAAGTGCAAAAAAAGGCTTTTTTCGGACGACTCCCAAAAACCGTAAAGGATGTGCGCATCCTCCCTGATATTGAGAAAGGTGAAAAGTCGGCAAACAGCCCCTTCCTCCGGCAAAGCAGCATACGTCTGAAGGGATATTTTCAGTTCATAACCTACTCCGTTTGCTTCAATAACCGCGAAAGACGCCTCCTTATGAGCCAGCTTTCCGGAAATATATGAGATCATTTTGCGGCGTTCTAAAAAATCAAACCCCCAGCCAAAGGACAGGGGGTAAAAAATTTAAAAAAAACAGGCTAACCGGAGATCAGGATTTTCATTCCGGCCTTAAGCGCGTTTCCTTTTATCTTGTTCACTTTCTTAATCCAATCTACGCTCAGCCCATATCTTTTCGAAATTGCCCAAAGCGTATCTCCCGACTGGACCACGTGATACATTACGCGGTCTCTTACCTTGGCGGTAGCTTTTGCGGCTACCTGAGCCTCTGCTACCGGCTCATGCCGCGGGATCTCAAGCTGCTTACCGGCTATGACCTTTTTACTTTTCAGGTTGTTAAAGCTGATCAGCTCTTCTACTTCGACATCATACTTTTTTGCAATAACAATCAGTGACTCCCCTCTTTTGATAGTATGAACCCTGGGCTTCGATGTCGACGCTACGGTCTTCGCCGCAGCGGCCGGCCGTGAATTCACCGGCGCAATTGCCTCCGTCCTGGTCTTTTGCCTTATTTCCTGCTGTGCAACAAGAACGGTGTCGCCTTCGCCAGCGTTCAAATCGCCAGGCTCGGCATCCTCCCGCGCTTCAACAGCGGCAACAAGTGTAACAGCAGAATCGACAGCGGTTGCAGGAGCCGGTGCTTTTTTTGCCGCACTCGCTAACTGCACATTATCCGGTAACCGGCGGCGGACCGTTTTGACAATTACCAGCCGCTGTCCGCGCTGCAGCCTGCTGCCTTTGATCCGGTTGGCAGCTTTGAGCTGTGCAACCGTAACACCATGCTGCCTTGCTATCGACGAAAGCGTCTGACCGCTGCGCACGGTATGTCTTACTTTTGAGCTTACCAGCTCGTAGCCGTCCCGGACGCTGCGCTCGTCGGCCAATTGCATTCCGGGATCGCCGGTCACTTTGGAAGAGGAGTCCAGGATAGCCACCAGGTTATCGGCCATCAAAGCCGCCTTAATGGCCGGGATTTTCAGGCTGAAACCCTCGTTGGACTGCGGCAGGTAGGTGCCAACCAACTGGGGATTTTGCTCGTAAATATCCTCCATAGTGAAGCCTCCCAATGCGGCGAAGGTGCGGAGGTTAAGGTATCCCTTTACCTGTATGGTGTCGGCTGCCGGCATCAGCTTAAGTTCTGACGGAACAATTCCGTGATCCTTCCCATAATGCATCAGGTAAATCATGGCCACAAACTGGGGCACATAATTGCGGGTTTCTTTGGGAAGAACCGGGTAAATCCCCCAGAAATCACTTTTTCCTGTACGCCTGATGGCCCTCCGGACATTTCCCGGCCCGCAATTGTAGGCGGCGAGGGCCATTTCCCAGTCTCCGAAAATATTGTGCAGCTGACGAAGGTACCTGCAGGCAGCCTGGGTCGACTTTTCAGGATGAAAACGTTCGTCGATACATTGATTTTGTTCCAGGCCGAATTCTCTTCCGGTAGCTCTCATAAATTGCCAAAGCCCGCCGGCCCCGGCCCTCGAAATAACGCGGGGATCCAGCCCCGATTCTATCAACGGGAGATACTTGAGCTCATCGGGCAGGTTGTGAGCTGCCAACGCCTTTTCGAAAATAGGAAAGTAAAGTACCTTGGTTTCAAGCATCCTTCTTGTAAAAGAAGGCCTTTTGTCGATAAAGAAATCCACGTAACGGTGCGAGTGCTCGTTATACCGCATCGGAATTTCATTCTGAAGATATTTGAACCTGTCCTTCAGAATAAAAGGCGCAACCTGGCTATCTGCCTGTTCTTCGCCAATCTCCGGGACCAAATCAATTGCTGACACCACCGTTGCGGTATCCTCCGTTATTTCAACTGAAGCTTCTTCTTCTGCCTGCTGCTGGGCGCTGGCTCCCAAACTAACGAAAACAGCAAAAGCGAAACTAAAACTCACAAGCCTCACATCATTCAACTTTTTCATCAATACCACTTGCGGGTTAAAGAGTTTAGATTTTTGTTAATACCTGAATTTACTCTGTAGAAACCAATCCGGAAACATGGTTCCCGAATGACAACAACTTGTCTTCCTCAAAAGCGCGTCCCATCATCTGAAATCCGATAGGAAGTCCTTCCCTATCGACACCGTTAGGCACAGAAATTGCCGGCAGGCCCGTCACATTTGCCTGAACTGTAAAGATGTCGGCAAGATACATCTGCAGGGGGTCCTGCGTTTTTTCTCCCCGCTTGAAAGCGGTGGTCGGGGCAACAGGCGATACGATAAAATCAAACCGGCTAAGTGCTTCCTTTGTTTCGTCTACTATTAGTCTTCTAACGCGTTGTGCTTTGGTATAGTATGCGTCATAATAACTTGCGCTCAAAACAAAGGTCCCGAGCAGGATCCGTCGCTTCACTTCTTTCCCAAACCCTTCGGATCTGCTTCTCTTGTAAAGTGTTTCCAGATCTTTCACCCCTTTAGCCCGGTAGCCGTAACGAACACCGTCAAAACGGGACAAATTAGAGCTTGCCTCGGCGGTTGTAAGGATATAATAAGTAGGTAAAAGGTACTTGGCCGACCGGAAGGAAACAGGTTCAACCACATGGCCCTCTGCTTCCAGCTTGCGCAGCATGGACAGGGTCTGCTCCCTGACTTCCGGCTGAATGGCTTCCGAAGTTACGCTCTCTTCAAGATACCCGATCCGCGCTTGCCCGGACCACGACAGTGAAGCGGAATAAGCGGGTACTGCTGCCGAAGACACCGTACTGTCAGCGTCATCCTTACCGGCTATTATTTCAAGCAGCAAAGCCGCATCCTCTACGCTGCGGGTTATTGGCCCTATGCAGTCAAAAGAAGAAGCATACGCTACCAATCCCCAACGGGATACCCTGCCGTAAGTAGGTTTCAGACCTACGACGCCACAAAATGAAGCCGGTTGCCTGACAGACCCGCCGGTGTCGCTCCCCAGCGAGGCATGGCACAAACCGGCCTGCACCGCTACCGCCGATCCGCCGGAAGAGCCTCCCGGTACCCGATCTGTGGCGGCGGCATTCGCTACCGGGCCGAAGGCACTGTTTTCATTTGACGACCCCATTGCAAACTCGTCGCAATTCTGGCGCCCGATAATTACGGCATCTTCGTCCAGCACTCTCTGTATAACCGTTGCATGGTAAGGAGATTTATAACCGCTCAGAATCCTGCTTCCCGCCTGCAGCGCATATCCCTGGTGAGAGATTACGTCTTTGACACCAATCACAAGCCCCGCGAGCCGACCGGCTGACCTGGTCTTTACGCGGGCATCCACTTCCCTTGCGCGCGCCAGCGCGTCCTCCGCATATACCTCCACAAAAGCATTCAACGACTCGGACCGGCCTATGCGGTCCAGGTAATCCGTCACAATCGCTTCACAGGTCAGGCGACCTGCATACAATTCGAGCTGAATAGCCGAAAGTTTATCGAAAGATTCAAGCACTGACCTTTGAAGTTCTTCTTTTGAAAGAAAAATAAGAGCCGTCTTGCGTATAAAGCAAGACAGCTCGTCTTAATTAATTACGATAAAAACACCAAAAAAGGCTATTTCTTGGCATCCTCTGCATCCATGCTCTTTTCGATGCTTTCTTTTACATCCTTCGTAGCATTTTTGAATTCCTTGATACCCTGGCCCAAACCTTTCATCAATTCAGGAATCTTCTTAGCACCAAACAATAGCAATAGCACTAATCCAATCAAAAGCATTTCCTGACCACCCAATCCCATAAAAGCCAATACTGCAGCTGGTTCCATTATGATATTCATTTATGTTTTCTAAAATCTATTTTAATATTAAAGCTACTCCCTGTCAACGATATACCCTACCGGGGCAACAAATTTAACAAATATAAAAATGACATACTAGAATTACCATTCGTTTGTCAACAGGCACCGCAATGTCATCACCCGATTTTAATAGTATTGCGTTTTTCCCAGTCGGAAAACTTCGCAATTTCTTTTTCCAGTACATTGAACATCCAGACCACCAGCGCCACGTCATCGGCGATACCAAGAATGGGCAGCACGTCCGGGATAAGGTCCAGCGGAGAAATGAAATACACCAGCACGCCGACAATCGTAGCCATACTTTTGATGGCTACGTCCCGATAGGCCCCGGTGGCATAGGCCCGGACGAAACGGATCATCAGCAGCAACTGCTCCTTCACATCTCTAACGCCCTCAGCCACTCCTTTATTTTCCATCTTCTGCACTCCCTGCTGCAGCATGACCAGGAGCAATGCCTTATTTTTAGTCAGGCGCATACCGGACCTCATCATCTTCGCGAAAATAGCCGACTTTAATATACGCTGAATCAACGAATCTCCTGCTTTCATTACTTAACCGTTCTACCGATTGTGATTAATTCCGATGTTATTTCTTTTTTGATTTGCGCTGACGGTCCACCAGGCTGGGCTCTTTCGTAAAAGCAACTATATCGCTCAAAATACGGCCGGTCTCCTGCAGGTATACATCTTTCTTGGCTGCTTTTGTGTTGGTGGCCGTTGTATCCGCCTCGGCATCCTCATCCTCTCCCGACAAATCGTCATTAACAGAAGCAATCACCTCTCTCTTCTTCTCCGCATCGTCCCGCTCCTTTTTCCGGATGGCTTCATTCAAAGAAAGCGTTTTCTGCTCCCGTGCCTCCTTGAAGATAGCCAGATCCGACACCAGCTTAATAAGCGTTTCATCCGATTTCAGCCGCTTTTTATGGTTATCGTTAAGCCAATCCAGCAACTTCTCGTTGATGAAAGGTGTTTCTTCATACGCAACCGACTTTATCTGGTCCCACGGCAGCGCGCTGGATTGGGATTTCTCCCTGAACTCATCCGTAACATGCGCTGTAGGCAGGCCCACATCTGGGGTTACCCCTTCCAGCTGTGTGCTGCTCCCGTTGATCCTATAGAATTTAGCGGTGGTCATCTTGATCTTGCCCAGCTCCTCTTTGGCTCCCGGATCATACTGATTAAGATTGATGAGCGTTTGCACTGTTCCTTTTCCGAAAGTCTGCTCACCTACAATCACCCCTCTTTTATAATCCTGGATAGCTGCCGCGAAGATTTCTGACGCCGATGCACTGAACCGGTTTACCATCACCGCCAGCGGCCCGTCGTAGGCGATAGCCGGATCAGTATCCGATTGCACTTCAGTATCTCCCATCGTCTCCTTGATCTGCACGACGGGTCCGTTCTTAATAAACAGCCCGGTCATGGCTACGGCCTCGAAAAGTGACCCGCCCCCGTTGTTTCTCAGGTCGATCACCAACCCGTCTATCCCTTCTTTTTTCAACTCACGAATCAGGTTCTGAACATCGACTGAAGTACTGGCGAAACCTTTTTCCCGCCTTTGCACACCTTCAAAGTCGCGGTAAAACTGGGGAATGCTGATCACTCCCAGCTTACGCTCGCCCTGCGCCGTAGGGACCGTAATGATCTGCTTTTTAGCCCGCCCTTCCACCAGGTTGATCTTTTCCCGGACAAGCAAATATTCTTTGGGCGAAGTATTGGGAAGCGCGTCGGCCGGAAGAATCTGCAAGCGCACAATAGTTCCTTTGGGGCCTTTGATCAGCTTCACGGCATCGTCAACAAACCATCCGACAATGTCTACCATTGCACCGTTTTCACCCTGGGCTACCCCGATAATACGGTCTTCCTTTTTAAAGAATTTGCTTTTGTAGGCGGGCCCTCCCGGGATAATATCCTTGATACGGATATAGTCACCGTCTTCCTGGAGCTGGGCACCGATCCCTTCCAGTGACTGGCTCATCTCCTGGTTAAAGCGGTCTGCCGCTACGGGTGACATATAACTGGTATGCGGATCGATGGATTCCGCGTAAGAATTGAAATAAGTCTGGAATGCCTGTTCGGTCTTGATCCGGCCAAGATTCCGGGCCCTGTTTTTATAGCGCTGCTGCAACAGGGTGATAGCTGCGGTATCCGCCTTGCCGGCAAGCTTCAGGTCCAGCGCCTCACTTTTTATGTAGCGGAACCAGAGATCATCCAGGGCTGCGGTGTTAGGCGCCCAGGGTAGCTTCTCCCGGTCGGCCTCCAACGTCTCCTTCCCGGTAAAATCCTGCAATTTGGGATTTGCCAGGATCTTTGTGATATAGTCGTTGCGTTCCAGCCAGCGCTTGCGGTAAAGATTGAAGATGTCGTAGGGGACATCCAGCTCCCCGTTCTTCAAAAAGTCATCGAACGAATAGCGGTATTTTTCGAACTGATCGATATCCTCCTTCGTAAAATACAGGCGCCCGGGATCAATGTCCTTAAGATATTTGTCCAGGATAACAGACGACAACGAGTCATTGACGGCTACTTTCCTGTAGTGAAGCCTGGTCAGCAGTTTCAAGGAAGTATCTTCCGCTTCGTACTGCGCGCTGGTCGGCTTTAAATCCTGAAAGACCCCGCGGACAGCCGAAGAATCCTGCGGAACGTCAGTCCGGTCCGTATCCCGGATATTGCCTCCGGCAAAAATGACAGGTATTAAGGTAATCAGGTATTTTCTCATTCTTAACGAATCTCTATTTCAAAATTTCGAGCAGCTCAACATCAAATATCAGAGCGGATTTGGGGCCAATCTGTGGACCGGCTCCGCGATCACCGTAAGCAAGTTGATAAGGTACAAAAAGTTTCCATTTAGAACCCACCGGCATCAGCTGCAACGCCTCTACCCAACCCGCGATTACTCCGCTCACAGAAAGCTCAATAGGCTCACCGCGCTCTACTGAACTATCGAACACCGAACCATCTATTAACGTTCCATGGTAATGTACTTTTACACGGTCATTTGCAGTCGGTTTCGGGCCTTCTCCCGCCTTCACCACCTGGTATTGCAAACCGCTTGAGGTGGTAACCACTCCCGTCTTCTTTTTGTTTTCGGCCAGAAAGTTTTCTCCGGCGATCCTGTTCGGCTCCGCCTTGACATTTTCGGCCTGGCGCAGCGAATCCTCCTTCTTCTGGAAAAAAGTCATCAGGTACTGATTGGCATCTTCCTGCGACATTACAGTGGGTTTCCCGGAGAGCACATCGCTGATTGCTTCCTGGAGTATTTTGGTATTAATACCGGCCAGCCCCTGCATTTTCAGAGACCCGGCAATACTAAGCCCGATGCCATAGGCAACGGTATCCATTTCAGATTTGAAGGGGGTGCGACTTTGCTGTGCCTCCGATAGTAAAGGCGAAACAAGAAGAAACAAACAAAATGAAACAAAGAGAACGGGTTTGATTTTTTTCAACATCTCCGGGCAAACTGGTTTGGTTAAATGGGGGAAAACTAAACAAAGCACAAAATAAATATGCTACCAAAAAAACGGAATGAAATACAAAAAAGCGCATTCCCGGCTATAATTTTTTTTACTCAGGACAATCACCGGCCCTGTCTTTGACGCAGCGCTTCACCTCCTCTTAGAAAAGTCCAAGAAATAAGCTTATATATATTTTAGCTTCACGGCTCCGAAATATTAAATTAAACTCCTACATTTGCGGTCTGAAAAAGAAAAGTTTCCATTACACCCAAAATAATTCGAATAAATCTATGGTATCTGTAAGACCTGACGAAGTTTCGGCGATACTGCGTGAGCAGCTTTCCGGCTCTAAATCGGAGGCCGAGCTCGAAGAAGTAGGTACAGTGCTCCAGATAGGAGATGGTGTTGCCCGTATTTATGGGCTTTCCAAGGTTCAGGCAGGAGAGCTGTTGTCTTTCGACAACGGGCTTAAAGCACTGGCGCTTAACCTGGAAGAGGACAACGTTGGTGCCGTACTCTTGGGAGACTCCAGTGAAATCAAAGAAGGCGACACTGTAAAAAGAACCAACGAAATTGCTTCGGTAAAGGTTGGTGAAGGAATCATTGGACGCGTAGTCAATACGCTTGCCGAACCTATCGACGGTCACGGACCGCTGCAGGGCGAACTTTTCGAGATGCCTATCGAGCGCAAAGCACCGGGTGTTATTTTCCGTCAGCCGGTAACCGAGCCGCTTCAAACTGGTATCAAGGCGATCGACGCGATGATTCCGGTAGGCCGTGGCCAACGGGAGCTGATCATCGGTGACCGCCAGACCGGTAAGACTGCGGTTGCGATCGACACCATCATCAACCAAAAAGAGTTTTACGACCGGGGCGAGCCGGTTTACTGTATATATGTGGCCTGCGGTCAAAAAGCCTCTACCATCAAAGCGGTAGAAGCCAACCTCCGCCGCTACGGTGCGATGGACTACACCGTGATTGTTGCTGCGGCAGCGTCCGATCCTTCGCCCATGCAGTTCTATGCACCATTCACAGGCGCTGCTATCGGTGAGTATTTCCGCGATACCGGCCGTCCTGCACTGGTAATTTATGATGACTTGTCCAAGCAGGCAGTAGCCTACCGCGAAGTTTCCCTGCTTTTGCGTCGTCCTCCGGGACGGGAAGCTTACCCGGGTGACGTGTTTTATCTGCACAGCCGCCTGCTGGAAAGAGCCGCGAAGATTGTTGCCGACGACAGCATCGCGCAGGGGATGAACGACCTTCCGCCGTCACTGAAAGGCAAAGTAAAAGGTGGCGGATCGCTTACCGCGCTCCCGATCATCGAAACCCAGGCAGGTGACGTTTCTGCCTATATTCCGACCAACGTGATCTCCATCACCGACGGTCAGATCTTCCTTGAATCCAACCTGTTCAACTCAGGTATCCGCCCGGCCATCAACGTAGGGATTTCGGTATCCCGCGTGGGAGGTAACGCGCAGATCAAGTCCATGAAAAAGGTAGCCGGTACACTGAAAGGTGACCAGGCGGTTTTCCGTGAACTTGAGGCCTTTGCTAAGTTCGGGTCCGATCTTGACGCTGCTACCAAGCTGGCGATTGATCGCGGACGCAGAAACCTTGAAGTATTGAAGCAAGGGCAATATGCCCCGGTAGCGGTAGAAGAGCAGATTGCTGTTATCTATGCTTCCACCAAAGGTTTGCTGGATACAGTGCCTGTTGAAAGAGTTCGTGAATTCGAAAGAGAATACATTCAGTTGCTCAAGGCACAACATGCCGATACGCTGAACGCTTTGAGGCTCGGTAAATACGACGATTCGCTTACCGGCGTGCTCGAAAAAGTGGCGAAAGAACTGAAAGTAAAATACAACTCATAATCATTTCCGATGCAGGCATACCTGCATCGGAATAACCCCATATATAAGTAATAGGCGATGGCTTCCTTAAAAGAAGTTCGTGACAGGATCGGTTCTGTAAACTCTACGCAGCAGATCACAAAGGCAATGAAAATGGTGGCGGCAGCGAAGCTTCGCCGTGCGCAGGACAGCATCATCCAGATGCGCCCGTATGCACGGAAGCTGAACGAAATGATGTCAACCGTTTCCGAAGGTGCCGAGAGTCTTGCGGAAAGCCCGTACAGCCAGGTCCGTCCGGTTGAGCGTGTGTTATTAGTGACTCTTACTTCCGATCGCGGTCTTTGCGGCGCTTTCAATAGCAACGTGATGAAGGCGGCAGTCAACCGGATCGAATCACATTATACCAAGCAGGCGCTTCTCAAAAATGTAGACATCCTGGCCATTGGCAAGAAAGGAGCAGAAGGTATGGCCCGGCGTGGCTTCAGTACCATCGGCCAGTTTTCCGATATCTTTACGAGGCTTAGCTTCGTGAATGTAAAAGAAGCTGCGGACTTTATCATGGACGCATTTGCCAAAGGTACTTATGACGTGGTTGAGCTGGTTTACAACGAGTTCAAAAACGTGGCAACCCAGGTGGTAAGGACCGAACCATTCCTTCCTATCCAGTCGTCGACCGACAGCCCTGCAGGTAATGCTGCCAGCAACGCCAACTATATTTTTGAACCTGCCGAAGATGAAATTCTGAACGAACTGATTCCGAAGGCACTCAAAATCCAGCTTTACCGTGCAGTACTCGAATCGAACGCTTCGGAACACGGAGCCAGGATGACTGCCATGGACAAAGCGACGGAAAACGCACAAGAGATGCTCAAAGAGCTACGTTTGATATACAACCGTACGCGCCAGGCAGCCATCACCAAAGAAATCCTCGAAATCGTGGGCGGAGCCGAAGCATTGGCCAGCTAGCTCCTTTTCTTTTTCAAAAAAAAGAGGACCTCCCGGGAGGTCCTCTTTTTTTTGAAAAAGAAAAGGAGGGGAAGTCGGAAATCGGAGGTCGGAAATCGGGGGCTGATTTCCGATTTCCGATTTCTGATTTCCGATCTCCGATTTCCGCCCCCCCTTTCCGCTACTTTATTTCCTCCCGCAATTTTTATAATATTGTCGCGCTGATCGGTTTACGATCGGTAACCCTTGCTCACGTTAACCACAAACTCCAATGAAAAAAGTATTGAAAGCAATCGGATGGCTTGCACTTGCAGTCGTAGTCATTGCCGCTTCCGCTGCGGCGTATTTACAGTTGTTTATGCCGAATGTAGGGCCTGCGCCTGATCTGAAAGTGGAAATTACCCCCCAGCGTATAGAGCACGGCGCTTACCTGGCCAACCATGTAGTGGTTTGTATGGATTGTCACAGCGCACGCGATTTCTCCAAATTCTCCGGCCCGCTTCAAAGCGGGACACTGGGCCGCGGCGGTGAAAAATTCAGCAAAGAGTTCGGCTTCCCCGGAACCTTCTTTGCCAGAAATATCACCCCTGCTTCCCTGGCCGACTGGACCGACGGGGAAATTTACCGGGTTATCACCACCGGGGTTACCAGGCACGGCAAGGCGGTTTTCCCGGTGATGCCCTATAAATACTATAGCATGATGGACCCTGAGGATGTCAAAGACATCATCGCCTACCTCCGGAGCATACCCGCAATCGAGAACCAGGTACCCCATTCAAAAGCAGATTTCCCTTTCAATTTTATTCTCAATACCATTCCGAAGAAAGCCGAAACAGCCCCGCGGCCGGACACCGCCGACCACATCGCCTATGGCCGCTACCTGACCCATATAGCGGGTTGTATGGAATGCCATACGCCTAATGACGACAAAGGGCAGAAAGTGAAAGGGATGGAGCTCGCCGGCGGCTGGGAAATGAGCGTCGGTGGTGGCAAAATTGTGACAACCGCCAATCTCACCCCCGACAAGGAGACCGGGCTCGGCAGCTGGACGTCGTCCGACTTTATAGCGAAATTCAAAATGTATGCGGACAGCAGCTACACCCCTCCCACCGTCAAACCCGGCGAATTTCAAACCATTATGCCCTGGACCATGTACGCAAACATGAAAACCAGCGATCTTGCAGCTATTTACGCCTACCTGCAATCTGTGCCTGCTGTACACAATCCCATTACCAAATTTAAATAATCAACCGAAAGCCCTCCCGGCGTAATGTTAATCGCACAAAGCGGTAGGCACATGATGCATAAATTTATATTTTTGCTCAAAAACCTATTCCAGTTTTGATAATAGAGACACGCGCTTACGCCCGGGCAGGGTTATTAGGCAACCCTTCAGACGGATTTTTCGGTAAAACCATTGCCATTTCAGTAAGAAATTTCGGGGCTTCCATCTCGTTATATGAGTCGCCGGAGCTGCTCATTGAAGCCCAGTCGCAGGATGGAAACAGCTTTAAAAGCGTTTATCACCTGCGCGATTCGGTCAGCATGCTCGGCTATAACGGCGGCATTCCGCTGATCAAGGCCGGGATCAAGAAATTTATCGATTATTGCGAGGCCAACCAGGTCAGGCTTCCCAATAAGAATTTCACGGTCCGCTACCGGTCTTCTATTCCCCGACAGGTGGGCATGTCTGGATCGAGCGCGATCCTGGTGGCGCTGATGCGCGCGCTGATGCGGTTCTACGAAGTAGAAATTCCGCTCGAGCAGTTGCCGAGGCTGGTGATGGTCGCCGAAACCGAGGAATTGGGGATTGCGGCCGGCCTCCAGGACCGGGTCATACAAAGCTATGAAGGATGTGTGTACATGGATTTTGACAAGGAGCTGATTCAGTCGCGCGGATATGGAAATTACGACCGCCTCGACCCTCGTCTTCTCCCGAAACTCTATGTAGCCTATAATACCAACCTGAGCAAGGTATCAGGCAAGGTTCATAGTGACGTGCGGGCCCGGTTCGACCGCGGCGAAGAGAAGATCGTCCGGACGCTGGCCGAAATAGCCTCCCTGGCCGAAACCGCGAAAAATTACCTGATGGAAGGCCGTCCCGAAATGTTGCATGAATTAATGGACCGGAACTTCGACCTCCGGAGATCCATTTATGACATTTCCGAAACCAATCTTGCACTTATTCAAACCGCAAGAAACCTGGGGGCCTCGGCAAAATTTGCCGGCTCCGGCGGAACCATCATTGGTACCTACCGCGACGACGAAATGCTCAACCGGCTGTTTGTGGAACTGAAAAAACACAACGCCCGGGTCATTACCCCGTTTATCGTTTAATAAAAAGAAAGAGGGGCCTGCCGGGTCATTTCCCGACAGGCCCCTCTTTGCTCTCTCCGAAGCGCGCGCGGGATGCCGTCTGCCAAAAGGTTTCAGGAGATCTGCCTAGGCAGGGTACTCATGCGGGAGCGCCTCATTGATGCGCTCATTCCACGGCAAACCGTGTGTATTCAATTTTTCCATGAACGGATCCGGGTTCAGCTCCTCACAATTCCATACGCCGGGCTTCATCCATTCCGGGTTGGTAATCATCAGCATAGCGCCGATCATGGCGGGAACACCGGTTGTGTAGCTCACGGCCTGACCCCGTACCTCCTTGTAGGTCTCGGCATGATCACAATTGTTCCACACATAATAGGTGGTCTCCTTCCCGTCTTTCACGCCTTTGATCTGCACCCCGATAGAAGTCTGGCCCTGGTAATTTTCACCAAGGGAATCAGGCGCGGGCAGGACCGCTTTCAGGAATTCAAGGGGAACGATATCAACGCCTTTGAAATTTATCGGCGCAATGCTGGTCATTCCCACATTTTGCAGCACATTCAGGTGGGTAATATACGCTTGCCCGAAGGTCATCCAGAACCGGGCCCGCTTCAGCGCCGGGAAGTTTTTGACAAGCGATTCCAGCTCTTCGTGGTAGAGCACGTAGCTTTCCCTTGGCCCGATACCCGGGTACTCTATAGGCTTATGAATGGACATCGCCGGGATCTCCACCCATTCACCGTTTTCCCAGTAACGGCCGGGCTGGGTAATTTCCCTGATATTGATCTCCGGGTTGAAGTTGGTGGCGAAAGCCTTCCCGTGGTCACCGGCGTTGCAGTCGATGATATCGAGGTAGTGCATTTCGTCAAAATGATGTTTGTTGGCGTAAGCAGTAAATACCTGCGTTACACCCGGGTCAAACCCGCAGCCAAGCAGGGCCATTAAACCGGCTTCTTTAAAACGGTCCTGGTATGCCCATTGCCAGCTGTATTCAAATTTGGCTACATCCTTCGGCTCGTAGTTGGCGGTGTCCAGGTAATGCACGCCGGTCTGAAGGCAGGCATCCATCAGCGCAAGATCCTGGTA
This sequence comes from Ravibacter arvi, assembly GCF_039540405.1. Taxonomy (NCBI): domain Bacteria; kingdom Pseudomonadati; phylum Bacteroidota; class Cytophagia; order Cytophagales; family Spirosomataceae; genus Ravibacter; species Ravibacter arvi. Next base: position 28,477 of record NZ_BAABEY010000010.1, on the reverse strand, counting down.
AGGCAGCGCCACATTGATCAGCAGGAAAGGCCGGAACCTCTTGATGAGCATGACCGTTTCCGCCACGACGTCGGCGTCCACCTGGGCAGTCTGGATCGAGACGCCATGCATTTCCTTGATTTCTGCAGCGATTTTATCGCATTTGGACAAAGTTCTGCTAGCCAGCATAATTTCGGTAAAAACCTGAGAATTCATGGCACACTTGTGCGCCACAACGCTTCCTACCCCGCCCGCTCCTATAATAAGTACCTTCGACATGAGCCGTAATTGATGATGATTATGTTTATTTTGAAATATTTTTACTGCCGTCCCACCACTTAACTTCCCGTCCATCATGCAAATATAGGACGCATACCACTATTTTTCGAACTTGCATCCATTATCCGCTTGTTAACAATATGGAAACGCTGTTACTTGTTCTGGCAATCATTTCCCTTCTGGCCGGCCTGGCCGGGGCGGTATTGCCCATTCCAGGGCCACCGCTGAGCTTCCTGGGACTGTTAATGCTGCAATGGAGCCGCTACGTAGTGATGAACGATTCAGTGGTCTGGTCACTGGGGATCGTCACTGCGGTCGTAGCCGTGCTCGACTACTACATTCCGGTTTACGGTACAAAAAAATTTGGAGGAACACGTTACGGCAGCATCGGAACGGTAGCAGGTATGCTGATCGGCCTGTTTGTGTTGCCGGGTATCGGCCTGTTGCTGGGGGCATTCCTCGGCGCATTTGCAGGCGAGCTGATCGGGCGCGCGCCCTGGCAAACGGCCATGAAAGCCGCAATAGGGTCTTTCCTGGGGTTCGTGACCGGCATCGTTATGAAAGTCGTATTGTGCCTGGTCATGATCGGCTACGCCATCATTTCATTCTTCTGACCGCCCGTGCATTTCAGCGGCGGCTTTCCATAAAGGATTGCAAAATGATGGTCGCGCTGACTTTATCCAGGTTGGATTTTTCCCGCCTGTCCTTTTTGCTCGTCCCGCCCATCAACATCGATTGCATGGCCAGGGCAGAAGTAAACCGCTCGTCGTGCTCATAAACCGGTATTCCCTCAAACTCCTTTTGAAACCGTTTGATAACGCCCCGCACCGCGCTGGTGCTGTGTGTATCCTGGTTGTCAAGGCCTTTCGGCATGCCGATGATTACCCCCTCAACAATTTCCTTTTTGAAGTAGTCCTTCAAAAAATCAAATAATTTGTGGGTGGGAACAGTCTCCAGGGCAGTAGCAATGATCTGTTCCGGGTCGGTAACGGCAATCCCGGTGCGTTTGGTCCCATAATCAATAGCGAGTAGTCTCGGCATTATCCCTGAATTAACGAATTGGTTTCCTAAAGATTCAGCTGCAAAGTTATCAGTTTCTCTTTGTCCTTCGGCCATACGCCTTCTCCCGCACCGGCATTCCTTCCGTCCCTGCCCGTCCCATTTTTGCCTTTGACAAGGGCCATCTGCATCAAATCGTGCTTTTTTACTATTTTTAGGCTTCCTATTCTTTGTCTATGGCGCTTAACGTTATATTCGTCGGTTTTTTTGGAGTTGCTTTCTTGCTTGCGCTTTTCCAGGTAGTTGTGAATGGCGACACACAGGCATTTCAACTGATAGTAGAGAGCATGCTTGCCATGTCCAAAACCGCTGTCATGGACATAGCCCTTCCTCTCACAGGAATCATGACTTTTTTTTTGGGTATTCTCAATGTCGGGGAGAAAGCCGGTATCATCGGCGGATTGGCCAAAATAATCGGCCCTTTTTTTAACAAGCTCTTCCCGGAAGTCCCGAAAGATCACCCGGCAAACGGGCAAATGATCATGAACTTCTCCGCCAATATGCTCGGGCTCGACAACGCTGCTACCCCATTCGGGCTAAAGGCCATGCAGAGCCTGCAGGAGCTTAATCCGGATAAGGACACCGCGTCAAACGCCCAGATCATGTTCCTGGTGCTGCACACCTCGGGGCTCTGTATTATTCCGCTGACTATTATTGCCCAACGCGCCATACTCGGAGCCGGGAATCCGTCCGACATTTTTATCCCGTGCGTCGTCGGTACCTATGTGACCACAATTGTGAGCATGGTCCTGACCGCGCTCTGGCAAAAAATTAATTTATGGAACCGGACTTTCCTGCTCGGCGTCGGCGGCGCAACCCTGGCCATTGCGTTGTTCCTGTTCTATTTAGGCAACCAGTCGAAGGAGCAGATCGAAATGATCTCGGTGGTGGCAGGAAACGCGCTGATTTTGCTGATCGTAGCCGGTTTTCTATTCTGGGGGATTTATAAAAAAATAAACGTTTTCGAAGTATTCATCGAAGGTGCAAAAGGTGGCTTCTCAACCGCAGTCACGATTATTCCTTACCTGGTGGGACTGTTGGTGGCAATTGCTGCTTTCAGGGCTTGCGGCGCAATGGATTACTTTGTGGAGGCCATGCGGTACGTCATCTCGCTGACCGGCATCAATACCGATTTTACGGAAGCCCTCCCCGTAGCGCTCATGCGGCCCCTTAGCGGCAGCGGTTCAAGAGCGCTGATGATAGAAGCCATGCAGACCCACGGACCCGACTCCTTCATCGGTAGGCTGTCCTGCATTTTTCAGGGATCGGCCGACACTACCTTCTATATCGTAGCGCTCTATTTTGGATCCGTAGGAATTAAGAATACACGATATGCCATTGTTGCCGGGTTGCTGGCAGACATGGTGGGAGTAGTTACCGCCATCTTCCTGGCCTATATGTTTTTCCACTGACCGGACCTTAATCCGAATAGAAACGGGGCTGCCGGGACTTTGTAACTATACCGGCCGGAAAACGCCGGCCGCATCCCGGTAAATTAGTTCTCATTCATTAAACCGAGAGGATCATGCGCTATATGCTTGTGTTTCTTTTGCTGGTATCACTGTCGTTTGCTTCTGCGCAACCGGCCTACCAGCCCCCGACCCTTGCCGTCATCAGTGAAAAGATAAAAGATCTGCCGCCCCATCCACGTATTTTGCTGCTGAAAGACCGGGAACAGGATATCCGGCAACGCTTTCAACAACCCAACGTTTTAAGCAACCTGCACCAGGCAATTCTGGCTGAAAGTGAAAATATCATCGGGCTGCCCCCGGTAGAACGCATACAAATCGGCAGGCGGCTGCTGGACAAATCGCGCGAATGCCTGCGACGTGTCTTTCAGCTTTCCTATGCTTACAGGGTAACGGGTGACCGGCGTTTTCTGGCCCGCGCAGAAAAAGAACTGCTTGCCGTGTCCGGGTTCTCGGACTGGAACCCGACGCATTTCCTGGATGTAGCTGAAATGACCATGGCGGTTGCCATCGGGTACGACTGGCTGTACCCGCATTTGTCGGTCGGTTCGCGCCAAAAAATCCGTACTGCAATACTCGAAAAAGGAATTAACCCTTCCTATGACAAGCAGTACAATTCGTTTCTCAGGTCAACCAATAACTGGAACCAGGTCTGCAATGCCGGCATGACGTTTGGTGCCCTGGCAATTGCTGAAGATGAGCCGGAATTAGCCGCCAGAACCATTCAGAGGGCGCTGGAAACCCTACCGGTTTCAATGGCGGTGTATGCGCCCCACGGGGCCTATGCGGAAGGATACGGCTACTGGGATTACGGGACCAGCTTTAATGTACTTATGATCAGCGCCCTGGAGACAGCGCTCGGAACGGACTTTAGTCTTTCCGCGCTGCCCGGGTTTATGAAAACCGGGTCTTTTCTTCAGAATATGATCGGCCCTATCGGGCTGGTACACAACTGGGGTGACGGTGGGGTAAAAGCACACTTTAATCCGGCCATGTTCTGGTTTGCGCAGAAAACGGGAGAAGAATCGCTTCTTTGGAACCAGCTCCCCGACCTCTCGGGTGATCAAACGCCCAACGTGAAAAACCGGTTGATCCCGACCGCTATGATTTGGGGGGCTACGCTCCGGGGCCGGGATGTACCAAAGCCTAAAGCGCTGCTGTGGTTCGGCCAGGGACTGAGCCCGGTGGCGCTGATGCGCACTTCCTGGGACGACCCGAATGCTTTTTTCGTCGGTTTCAAAGCCGGTGCAGCGCAGGTAAACCACGGTCACATGGACGCCGGCTCTTTTGTGCTCGATGCGCTCGGCGAACGGTGGGCCATGGATTTCGGCATGCAGAATTACCATTCCCTGGAATCAAAAGGTGTCCAGCTCTGGGGTCGCGCGCAGAACGCGCAACGCTGGCAAATTTTCAGATATAACAATTTCGTACACAATACGCTTACCGTCAATAATGAACTGCACCGCGTGGAAGGTAACCCCCGGATTGACGCCCAGTCAGGCGACCCGAAGTTCCTCAGCGTTGTTTCCGACTTGTCGGATGTGTTCAAAGGCCAGGTTGAAAAAGCAAAAAGAGGCATCGCCATCCGCGACGGGAAGTCGGTGGTCGTACGGGACGAAGTAAAAACAACCGACCGGCCTGCCCTGATCAGGTGGACACTGCTTACTCCCGCAACCGTTAAAATAATTGACGGGAAAACCGTTGAGCTATCCCAAAACAGTAAAAAAATGTATCTGAAATTCGATTCGGACACGGCGATCAAAATCCGAACGTGGTCCACCGACCCGGTGCATGATTACGATGCACCGAATCCGGGGACCATCCGCGTCGGGTTTGAGGCCGATGTCCCGGCGGGACAGGAAAGGGTATTTAACGCCATATTTTCCGCAACACCAGGCCCCGAAGGCACAACCTCTCCCCTCGCGTCCTGGCCATCCGATGGGATTCAGAAAAATTAACTTTGAAATGAAACAGCTGCTCCTGCTTTTTACCCTTCCTTTCCTTCCCTGTTTTGCGGGGGCCCAGGATTTAGTCCATCCCGGCGGCATGCACACCACTTCTCAGCTGGAGGCGGTCAGGCTTCAGATCCGGAAAAAACAATCTCCTACCGTTGAAGCGTTTCAGCAGTTGCTGCTTTATGCCGACAGTGCGCGCACTGCAGCGCCGAACGCAATGACAGTCTTCTCCGTGCCGGGTTACTACGTCGATGCAGAAGGGCACCGCAGAAACTCACGGGCTTTGCAAAAAGATGCCTTCAATGCCTATGCCGCAGCGCTCGCTGCCCAACTAACGGGTAAAAAGCAATACACGATGACTGCGCTGCGTTTTTTGAACGATTGGGGTGCAAAAAATACCGGCTATTCCGATGCAGACGGTCCGCTTGTGATGGCCTATTCCGGTACAGCCATGATCATGGCCGCAGACCTACTCTATCACGCACCTGAATGGCATGCCGAAGATAAAGCGCTATTTACGAAGTGGGTAAGATCGGTATACAAAAAGGCCTGTGACGAGATCAGGAACAGGAAGAACAACTGGGCCGATTGGGGACGCTACGGCTCCATCCTGGCAGCGCATTACCTGAACGACAGGAATGAAATCCGGGAAAATATCCGGCTGATCAAAAGTGACCTGGCCGACAAAATTGACGATGACGGCAGCATGCCGCACGAAACCAAAAGGGGAGCAAACGGCATTTGGTACACTTATTTTTCGCTGGCGCCCATTACCTCGGCATGCTGGGTAGCTCACAATACTACCGGCGAAAACATTTTCACCTACGAGCAGAGGGGCCGATCGCTAAAAAAAGCACTTGACTACCTGCTTCATTACACGCTGCAACCGGAGTCCTGGCCGTGGTTCGACAAACCGAACCGGGGGTCCGAATCCCGCTGGCCAGGGAATCTTTTTGAGGCGCTTTCTGAAATTTACAGAGATGAGCGCTATGCCGGGTACAGTAAAAAGGCCCAACCTATCTGCTATCCCGTACATCATTTCGGCTGGACCTTCCCTACGTTAATGAAGCCGGGACTCAGGATTGATTGAGGGGGGAGGTCGGAAGTCGGAAATCGGAAGTCGGAGGTCGGAGATCGGGGGTTGGTACGCGGTATTGAAATAACAGTTTGTCGCAACAGTTCAAACCTTCTTTACGCATGAAAATATTTCTCGGTATCGGATTTGCCTGCGCGTTTTTCCTGGCCGGCTGCAGGCCCTCAACTTTTCCCGAAGCTACCGTCGATAACGGGGTAATCAGCGCCACCGTTTTATTGCCGGATGCGAAAAACGGTTACTATCGCGGCGCCCGCTTCGACTGGTCGGGGGTAGTCAGCAAGCTGGAGTATAAGGGCCATTCCTATTTCGGTCAATGGTTCAACGAATATGATCCGTTCCTGCACGATGCCATTATGGGGCCCGTCGACGAATTCAGGGAACCGCTCGGTTATGAAACGGCAAGGCCCGGGGAAGATTTTGTTAAGATAGGGGTTGGCGCAATTAAAAAACCGGACAACGCTCCTTACCAGTTTGCAAGAAAATACGAAATTACGGATCATGGCAAATGGGACGTAAAAACCGGGAAAGAGCAGGTTGTCTTCGCGCAGGAGCTCCGGACCGGAGCAGGCATTGCCTACCGCTACGAAAAGAAAATCCGGCTTGTTCCCGGGCAGGCGCAATTGGTGATCGGGCACAAACTGTCCAATACAGGCGAATTGCCCATACACACCAGTACGTACAACCACAATTTCTTTATGATTGACCGGGAGCCTACCGGCCCCCGTTTAAAAACAATATTCCCTTTCCGAATTTCGGCATCGGGAAACGGATTTGGTGAAATCGCACATGCAGAAGGCGAAACACTGACCTACAGCCGGCAATTGGAAAAAGGCGAGAATGTTTTCAGTGAGGATCTCAGAAACGACAAGAGCCAATCTCCCCGTTATGGCTTCTCCATTGAAAACACCCGAACCGGCGCCGGTGTGCAGGTGGCATGCAATCGCGCTGTAGACCGGATGGTGTATTGGGCCTGCCCCACTACCGCTTGCCCGGAGCCCTACCTGGATCTTTCTCTGGCGGCCGGCGAAAGTACCGACTGGGAAATCACCTATACATTTTTTGTAAAACCCTAGTCTGACCAGGCGATGCGCGGCTTTCTCTATCGTAATCAATACAGCCTCGTCGCGAGCCTGGCGACGCTGTGCCTTGCTGCCTATTTCTTCCCGGCAAAAAACGAAGAAGCGGATACCGACTGGCGCCATTACGGCGGTGACAGCGGCGGTACCCGTTTCTCCCCACTTACACAGATTAACGTGCAGAACGTGGGGAGCCTCCGGCAAATATGGTCTTATGATACGGGCGAAAACAAGGACACCGCACAAAGGGGGATCGACATCCAGTGCCAGCCCATCGTCGCCGAAGGAATATTATACGCGACCACGCCACGGATGAAGCTTTTCGCACTGGATGCGGCAAGCGGAAAAGAATTATGGAAATTCGACCCTTTTGACGCCCCCGATGCTAAACCCCGTATTCATCCTGTGAGGGGCGTTGCTTACTGGTCCGACGGTACAGACAAAAGAATCCTGTATTCGGTTGGCCCAACGCTGTATGCGATCAACGCCCTGACCGGCAAGCGTATTACCGGGTTCGGAAAAAACGGCGAGACCAGTCTGCACCAGGGACTGGGGACCGTCAGTGAACTGGGATACGATGTAACCCAATACAATATCCGGTCTACTACCCCCGGTGTTGTATTCCGCGACCTGATCATCATGGGGTCGTCGGTATCGGAAGGCGGCGACGGGCTGCCGGGAAACATCCGGGCGTTTGATGTCCGTACCGGTCGGCTCCGCTGGGCATTCCGTACCATTCCCCTGCCCGGCGAATACGGGTACAATACCTGGTCGCCCGATTCTTACCGAAAGCTCGGGGGAGCCAACTGCTGGGCCGGGATGGTGGTAGACCAGAAAAACGGGATGGTTTTCCTGGGGACAGGGTCTCCCTCGGTTGACTTCTATGGCGGAGACCGCGAAGGGCAGAACCTTTTTGCCAATTGTGTTATCGCGCTGGATGCAGCCACCGGGAGAAGAATCTGGCATTTTCAAACGGTTCATCACGACCTCTGGGATCATGATATCCCCTGCCCACCCAACCTGCTGACCGTCATGCACCGGGGCAAACCAACCGATGCAGTGGCACAGGCCACCAAAAGCGGCCACGTCTTTGTTTTTGACCGCATGACCGGACGGCCGCTTTTCCCGGTAGAAGAAGTAAAAGTACCGGTTTCTCCTGCATTGCCGGGAGAAAAACCCTGGCCCACACAACCGGTTCCTGTGAAGCCGGCCCCGTTCGCACGACAATTTCTGACGCCCGACCAGGTCACCGAACGAACGCCCGAAGCACGCCGGCTGGTCCTTGACCGCCTCCTGGAAAGCCGCTCAGGAAACAAGTATCTTCCTCCCAGCCTGGAAGGCACCCTTTATTATGGTTTTGGAGGCGGGGCCGAATGGGGCGGTGCGGCCGTCGATCCTTCCGGTGTTTTTTACGTGAATGGGAATAATATGCTCTGGTGGCTTAAAATGAGAGAAAATGACGCTATAAAAGCACCGGGAAACCGGGGCAAAATGCTGTTCGGGCAGAACTGTTCGGTTTGCCATAGCCAGGAAACCATTGCCTCCGGCCAATCCTACCCTTCGCTCAGGGAGATAGGCAAGCGCATGACGCCGGTACAGATCGACGGCTTGCTGACAACCGGTCGCGGGCGTATGCCTTCCTTCCAGCACCTGTCTAAAGACGACCGGAAAGCGCTGGTCGACTTTCTGATCCAGGGAAAAGACACAGCCGTTAATGCAGCCGAAGACGATATACACCGGGCCGACAGCCGCCAAAGTCATGCCGGCGAAAGCGATTTCCCCTATAGTCCGCCTTTTCTACCGAACGGTATGGTACAGTTCAGGGACCCGGATCATTACCCGGCCATAAAACCGCCCTGGGGAACCCTCAATGCAATTGATTTGAACACGGGTGAATACAGGTGGCAGGTTCCGCTGGGTGAATACCCGGCGTTGGGCGAACCGTCCACCGGAACCGAAAACCATGGCGGCCCGCTGGTAACCGCCGGGAATCTGCTGTTTATCGGCGCAACCTACGACGAACACCTCAGGGCCTTCAATACAACGAACGGGAAAGAAGTATGGCGATCCAGACTTCCGGCCGGCGGATTTGCCACACCGGTCACCTACCGGGTTTCCGGCAAACAATACGTGGTGATAGCCGCCGGAGGCGTCCGGTACGGAAAAAAAGCAGGAAGCAGCTACGTTGCCTACGCGCTTCCCCGACCGTAAAAAACAGGCAGACGGCTGATTCGTAAAAAACAGCCTCACCCGCTACCATTGACAACAACAGGTTTGGCGCCGCTCCAACCGGAGGGTCATCCCGACCGCAGCGGAGGGATCTCCCGCTCCCTGCACCTAATCCATTTCAGAAGACTTTTTTATAGCAACAGGAGATCCTTTCAGTTCCACTGCGTTCCATTCAGGATGACCATCCGGCAGATGCGCTACCATTGACAACAACAAGTTTGGCGCCGCTCCAACCTCCGGGTCATCCCGACCGCAGCGGAGGGATCTCCCGCTCCCTGAACGCAATCCCTTTCAAGGGGCTTTTTCATAACAACAGGAGATCCTTCAGTTCCACTGCGTTCCATTCAGGATGACCGTCCGGCAGATGCGCTACCATTGACAACACGATGGATGGCGCCGCTCCAACCGGAGGGTCATCCCGACCGCAGCGGAGGGATCTCCCCCTCCCAGTACCCAATCCCTTTTAGAGGACTTTTTTATAGCAACAGGAGATCCTTCAGTTCCACTGCGTTCCATTCAGGATGACCATCCGGCAGAGGCGCTACCATTGACAACAACAGGTTTGGAACCGCTCCAACCGAAGGGTCATCCCGACCGCAGTGGAGGGATCTCCCGGTCCCCGTACCCAATCCCTTTCAACGGGCTTTTTTATAGCAACAGGAGATCCTTCAATTCCACTGCGCTCCGCTTCAGGATGACCGTCCGGGTGGTAGCCTCCGGCTACCATTGACTTCCATTGACAACATCTATTTGTCATCTCCGCTACAAGGTATTCGTAAAAAACTCTTTTCTCATGCTGACAAATAATTAAAAAAATACTTTAAATAATTCTAAAAATATTTTTTTAATTAAACGATTAACAATATATTTGAAATGTCCTTTCGCAAAAGGCAGTTAACCTTTTCCTGTTTTTTCTTTCTGAATACCCTGATTGTGTGCATATCACTTCCAGCGAGCGATAATTTCGGAATTCTTAAACCTTTAGGAGTAAATAACCAGTTCGATTGCCCGGTTTAGTTGGTTTAATAAAGTTAAACGATTAACTAATTTCCACCCTTAACCTAATTTATTCTACCCATGCATCGGCGGAATTTTCTCAAAGGTGCGCTATTCGGCACAGCCGGGTTTCTGCTACCCGGCAACAGCTTATACGCCGGATCAGCGCCTTCCCTGAAGATAACCAGGATCAGGTACTATAGTGCACCCGGTTATAACAAGCCGCTCTTTAACCAGGCCCGCGGCATTGTAGAGATTGAAACCAACGAAGGCCTCACAGGAATCGGGGAAGGAGGGACACGCGACATGGTAGAACAATGCGCCGCCATGCTGATCGGGGAAAACCCCTTCCGGACCGAGCACCTCTGGCAATACCTCTACCGGAGCATGTTCTACCCGCCCGGCCGCGAAAAGCTGCACGGGCTTGGCGCGATCGAAATGGCGCTCTGGGACCTCAAGGGAAAAGCACTCGGAGTTCCTGTATATGAGCTGCTTGGCGGCGCCACACGCGACTTCGTTGAGTGTTATGCCACCGGGTTCCGGCAATCAAAGGCCACTACAGAAGAGGGAAGAGCGGAAGATTGCCTCAAAGCTGGCCTGCGCTGTTACCGGATCGGGCCAACCGGCGGAAATGACCCCGGCGTTCCCTTTGATTTTTACGAACATGCCCGAAAAACCGTTGACCTGTGCCGGCGGATCGACAAAGCCGTGGGTGGCCAGGGCCGGTGGGCAATTGATCTTCATACGCGTTTTGACACCACCGAAGCCATCAAAATCTGCGATGAGCTTCAAAAGCTTGAACCCTATTTCGTGGAGGATATTATCCGCTCCGAAAACCCTTCCGTATATCGTACCGTTAGAAATATGACCAAGGTCCCGATTGCAGTAGGAGAGCAATTCGGGGACCGTTGGGATACCAACGAGCTGATCGAGGATCGGCTCATTGACTACTCCCGCGTAACGCTTCCCAACACGGGCGGCGTCAGTGAACTTAAAAAGATCGCAAGCCTTTGCGAAACCCATTACGTCGGGCTGATTCCCCACTTCACCGGTCCCTTGTCGACAGCGGCCCTGGTGCATGTGCTGGGATCAAGCAGCCCGATGCGCTGCATGATGGAACTGGCAGGTGGAGAACCGGAAAAGCCTGCCTATTTCAACGACGATTACCTTTTGTTTCAGAATGGCAGATTGCATCTGAATCCAAAACCTGGCTGGGGTGTGGAGTTTAACCCTAAAAAGGCTGATTTTATCATGGAAATCAAAGAAAACACCAAATTCCCTCACCCTTACCTGAAAAGCCCGGACGGCGCTATTCACAACTGGTAGAAAAACAGGACTCCTGTAAATCCGGCATGCTGCTGAAGCGGTATGCCTCGGCAGAACATTGCCTTTCCCGAAAGGCGCCGGCGGCTTCTTCAAAAGAAGTCTCATTGATCTGTATACCCCAACCTGAACCGGAGCGTCGGCCATACCATTTCCTGCTTCGCGCCTGATGCGGCATGACCTTCACCTCCTCACCGGTTGCGCTCACGTAGTATATCATTCATTATCAGTGAGAAACCCATGAAATCACTTTTAACGACCCTATCACTATTCAGCCTTTTTCTCTGCGCTATTGATCTCGGCGCCCAGAGCAGGGTTACCGGCAAAGTAACAACGCCTGACGGCCAGGCTTTACCGGGCGTCAACGTGCTCGTCAACGGTACCCCGACCGGGACCGCCACTGACGTAAACGGCGTTTACGCGTTAACAGCACCTCCCGATGCTGAACTGGTATTTTCATTTATAGGTTATACCACGCAAAAAATAAAAGTCGGGAACCGTTCCGTAGTCGATGTCCAGATGAAGGAGCAGGATCAAAACCTGGAAGAAGTCGTGGTTACGGCGCTTGGCATCAAAAGAGAAGCCAAAACGCTCGGTTATGCCACCGCTACCGTCACGGCCGACCAAATCGCCGTCAATCGAAGTCCCAACCTGCTGAGCACCCTCCAGGGCAAAATGGCCGGGGTGAATATCACCACGATGTCGACCGGTCCGGCCGGCACCGCCAAGATCAGGATTCGCGGCCAGTCGTCATTTTCCGGTCAGAACAACCCCTTGATCGTCGTCAACGGCGTACCGATCGACAACTCCAACTATTCGCTCGGCGGTGATTATGGTGCTGCCCGGATTACCAACCGGTCGGACGGTGGCGACGGGATGTCGAGTATCAATCCGGACGATATCGAATCCATGACCGTTTTGAAAGGCGCTACGGCTGCCGCCCTTTACGGCTCCCGCGCCAAAGACGGCGTTGTAATGATCACTACCAAAAATGGGAGCAGCTCCAAAGGCTGGGGCGTGGACTACGGTCTCAATTTCACCACCGATACCCCGCTGGATTTTACGGATTTTCAATATGAGTACGGCCAGGGAGAAGGCGGAAAACGCCCCAACGACCCCAATAGTCAGCCCACCTCAGGAGTTTGGAGCTTCGGAGAAAAATTTGAGCCGGGGATGAAGCAGTACCTTTTCGATGGTGAAGAATGGCCTTACGAGCCGGTCCGCAACCGGATCCGCAAGTTTTACAATGTAGGCACTAACTTTACCAATACCGTTTCGGTATCCAACGGCGGGCCCAACGGAAGCTTCAGCCTTTCTTTTTCCAACACAGACAACAAAGGGATTGTCCCCAATTCCAAATTCAACCGTAAAACGGTCAACATTGGCTTCAGCCAGAAAATCAATCCAAAACTAACGGCTTCCGGCAACGTCAACTACTCGCTCGAAAACAATACCAACCCGCCGCAGGTCGACGCGCAGGACTTTGCGACCGCCACCGTCATTTACACACTGGCCAACTCCATGCCTTTCGAGGCGTTGAAAGCCAACCAGGTACATCCCGATGGCAAGGAATTTGTTTTTTCGAGATTTCTCGTCCGCAACAACCCCTATTATTCGGTCAATTATCACAAGGAGACCATTGACAGGAACCGTCTTTTCGGCAATATCGCCTTGAAATGGGACATAACAAAGTGGCTTTACCTCCAGGGGCGCCTGGCCCAGGATTATTACGTCCGGAACCAGGATTACAACATTCCCAACGGCTATGCACCTATTGCTGCGGCTCCCGCGGGGTATGTCAACGGCGCCTTTGTCCAGGACGTACGGAAATTCACAGAACGTAACATCGATTTCCTGCTCGGCGGCAACCATACTTTCGGGGATTTCGGTATCGACGCCACCTTCGGCGGCAATACCCGTTACGTCAAAATGGATTTCAACAGTGTAGCAGTTACCGACTTCGTTCAACCGGGCCTCTATACCGTCATGAACGGCCGCGTAAAGGACCCGCAATACAGCTTGTCCGAGAAAAAAATCAATTCCCTATACGGAGCGGCCACGTTTTCCTACAAAGAATTCCTGTATTTGAACGTTACCGCACGGAATGACTGGTTTTCTACCCTTTCGCCTCAAAACAGGAGCATACTTTATCCGTCCGTTACGGGAAGCTTCGTGTTTTCCCAGGCCATCCCGACACTACCGGAATGGATCAGCTTCGGGAAAGTGCGGGCTGCCTATGCCGAGGTGGGCGACGACAACGTGGCCCCCTATTCCAATGCCCTCTTTTACTCGGTCAACAACAACATGGCAACGACGCCGGGTGGTCAGTCGGTACCCGTGGGCGGCATTAATGCCAGTTCCATTCCCAACCGGAACCTGAAACCCCTTCGTGTAAAAGAAACGGAGATAGGCCTTGAAACCAAGCTTTTTAATAACCGGGTCGGTTTCGACTTTACCTATTATCACAAGTTCACCGAAGACCAGATCCTGGCTGCACAGGTATCAGATGCCTCGTCCTACACCAATAAACTCATCAACGTAGGCCGCAGCATGAACAAAGGCGTGGAAGTGCTCCTCACTTTCAGCCCGGTCCAGACGAAAAATTTCTCCTGGGATGTCAACTTCAACATTTCTTACAATACCTCAAAAGTTCTGAAACTCGGACTGTCCGAAAAAGACACGGTGATTACCGCCGGCGGTGGTGGCGGGCGTGTGCTCAACCAGGTGGTCGGGAAACCGCTGGGTCAGCTCTATACGTTCTACTACCTGCGTAACGCGCAAGGCCAACAGGTCTTCGACAAAGCCAGCGGGCTTGCACTGCGGAACGATGTACTGCGCAATGTCGGCTCAGCGCTTCCGAAATACTTCGGCGGCATCACCAACAGCTTCAATTACAAGGGTATTATGGTTTCAGCTTTGATCGATTTCAAGCTGGGGAACAAAATCATTGCCGGTCAGAACCAGAACTATCTCCGCCACGGACTTCATAAGAGGACATTGGAAGGGCGCGCCGAAGGTTATGTAATCGGCAAAGGCGTCAACCCGGGCGGAGAGGTCAACGAAACCCGGGCGCTGGTTCAGCCTTTTTATGAAAGGCCCAATGTTATCGGTGTCCACGAAGACATGGTATTTCACGGCGGGCACTGGAAACTCCGGCAGATTACAGCCGGGTACGACTTCTCACGGCTGCTGCCTTCTACTTTCTTCCTGAAAGGCATGCGACTCAATTTTGTGGCGAACAACGTTGCCGTGCTAAAGAAATGGACAGAAAATATGGACCCGGAAATGGTCTTCAACACGTCCGACAACGCCGCGGGACTCGATTTCTGGCCCAGCTTACCACTCACAAGGTCCATGGGCATCAGCCTGAACGCCAGATTTTAGCTATCAGCCATTATCAGCATGGAGGAGTGAGGCGTATCAACCGGCTCATCCCCCACTGCATAAACCTCTTACCCAGATGAAAAAGACCATCCATATTTTAACCATTTGCCTGGCCTTGCTGGTGACTTCGTGCGACTCCGGATTCGACGAGATCAACACCAACAAAATCAACCCGACTTCTCTTTCACCGGATTTCGTGCTGAACAAGGCCATCATGGAAGCTTCCTATACCCAGGGAACAGATGCTCTGCAGGTGCTCAACTACCACTTCGGTATTGTGCAGCAACTGATCACACCTTATGGCAGTTCCCTGGCCGGCGCCAACTACAACCAGTTCGTGGCTGCCAATATCGTCCAGATCTGGCAGATCTACTACCGCAACGTTGTCAAGCAGATCACCGATGTGGTGTTTGTTACGACTGGCGACGGCAGCAGGCACAACCTCCACCAGATGGCCCGGATCTGGAGAGCTTATGCCTTTATGATCCTTACCGATAACCATGGGGACATTCCCTACACGGAAGCGGGGAAGGGCTACCTGGAAGAAATTATTTCGCCAAAATACGAAACCCAGCAATCCATCTACGCCGACCTCCTGAAAGAACTGGAAGAAGCATCGGCAGCCCTGGATCCGACCAAAGACAAGGTCAGCAACGAAATCCTGTACGGCGGCGACATTGCCAAATGGAAAAAGTTTGGTTATTCCCTTCTCTTCCGGGCTGCTATGCGGCTCTCCAGAGTGGATCCGGCCACCGCCCAGGCTTACGTGACAAAGGCAGTGGCAGGAGGACTGATTTCGTCAAACGCCGAAAACGCGGTTACGAGGCATTCGGCGCTCTATAACAACTGGGTTTCCAATCACCTGGCAGCGCGGGAAAAGACCAACTATTATCTCGCAGAACCTTTTGTAAATTTCCTGAAAACCAACAATGATCCGCGGCTTCGGGTTTTTGCGGTCAGGCACGTCGGCGCTACCAGCGGTACCGACCAGACCGCAGCACGGCAATCGAGCGACCCGGCAGTACAGATCGGTATGCCGATGGGCTACGACGACGTATCTATCCGTACTACCTACGCCCAGAAGGGAGTAGTGAGCCTTTGGGATTATACCCAGGCAAATTTCAACACTGTACTTCAGCTGGACGCTCCCGACTTCCACGTCACCTATTCGCAGACACAACTCCTGCTGGCCGAGGCCGCCTTCCGAAAATGGGTAACAGGCGACCCGGCCGCACTCTTTCAGGCCGGAGTTCGGGCTAACCTGCAGCAAATGGCCGCCTACGGGGCCGCCTCCGCTCTCGCAACCGACGCGATTGACAAGTATGTGACCGACCATCCGCTAAGGGCCGGGAAGGAACTGGAAGATATCAATACCCAATACTGGGTAGCGTCGTTCCTGAACGGGCCGGAGCTTTTTGCCAACTTCAGACGAAGCGGTTTCCCGGCACTTCTGAAAAATCCATATCCGGGTTCGGAACTGCAAGGAGAAGATTTTATACGTCGCATCCCCTACCCGGATACCGAAATAGTGGTTAACCAGGCCAACATGAACGAAGCCGTTACACGCCAAGGGCCGAACACCCTCAGCACCAGGGTATGGTGGGACAAGAAGTAGTTTTTACAGGTGTGGGGTGTGAGGTTTGAGGTGTGAGCTCAAATCTCAACCCTCACACCTCAAGGCTCAAACCTCAAACCTATAAACACAAATGAAGAACATGAAAAATGAAAGGCGCGAGGCGCTGAAAATGCTGGGACTGGGAACCTCGGCCGGTTTGCTCTCTCTTTTCGGGAACCGGGCCGAGGCCATGGACCGCTATGAAACGCCGCCTTATGCAAAGGGGCTGGCGCCGGTGAAAATTAAGAGCGTACGTGCTATTGCGACGGCTCCCCAGGGTTCCAACCTGATCACGGTTAAAGTAGAAACTACCGAGCCCGGCTTGTACGGACTTGGCTGCGCCACGTTTACGCAAAGGGCTTTCGCGGTCATTACCGCTATCGAAAAATACCTTAACGAGCTTTGTGTCGGCAGAGATGTAGACCAGATCGAAGACACCTGGCAATCGGTGTATGTCAGTTCCTACTGGAGGAACAGCGCTGTTTTGAACAACGCGCTTTCCGGCCTGGACCAGGCGTTGTGGGACATCAAGGGGAAACGGGCGGGTATGCCGGTTTACCAGTTGCTGGGAGGAAAATGCCGCTTTGCGGTGCCCACCTACACCCACGCGGGAGGAAAAACGCCTGAAGAAGCGGTTGAAAGCGTCAAAAAATTCATGGAAGAGGGCTTCAGGTATATCAGGATTCAGCAGGGCGGGTACGGCGGCGTCGGCAGCATATCCGCAAAACCCGACTTTAAGGAGGCGGGTTTCGGCGGTGAAACCGATAACTACATGAATGAGCGCTTTTACCTCAAATCGGTTCCGGAAATGTTCGCAGCCGTGCGGAAAAACTGCGGGGACGATGTACAGCTCCTCCACGATATCCATGAACGACTTCAACCGATGGACGCCATTAACCTCATCAAACGACTGGAAGAATACAGCCCGTTTTTTGTCGAGGACCCATTCTCCCCTGAAAACATGAAATGGTTCAAGCTACTGAGACAAACGACATCTGTTCCGCTAGCCATGGGCGAATTGTTCAACAATGTCAACGAGTTCCTGGAACCGATGGTAAACCAGTGGTTTGACTATATCCGGATCCATGTTTCCCAGATCGGGGGCATAACGCCCGCTATGAAAGTAGCCCGGTTGGGAGAATTTTTCAATGTCCGCACCGCCTGGCACGGCCCCGGCGACGTCACGCCGGTAGGTCATGCCGCCAATGCCCACATTGACCTGGCGGTCTGGAATTTCGGGATCCAGGAGGCAGTGCGGTTCAACGACCAGACCCTGGAGGTTTTTTCAGGCTGTCCTACGATGAAAAAAGGATACATGTACGTAAACGAAGTTCCCGGGCTTGGCGTCGATATTAACGAAAAAGCAGCCGCGAAGTACCCGATCACCACGAAATCGAACTGGCAGGTCCGGAAAGAAGACGGCACCATTATCAGACCATAAGACTAAGTTGATCCATGCTGAAAAAAAGGGTGTCGCTCAGAGACATTGCGGAAAAGGCGGGTGTGTCAACTGCTCTTGTTTCCTATGTACTCAACGGGAAAAAAAACAGGGTTGGAAAAGAGATGACCGATAAGATCAGGAAGATTGCGGAGGAACTGAATTATGAACCCCACCATGTAGCCAAAAGCCTCCGAAGTGGAAAAACCTTCACCATAGGATTGATCATTGCCGATATTTCCAACCCTTTCTTTGCCAATATCGCCCGCGTTGTGGAAGACGAAGCGAAGCAATACGGGTACACGGTAATTATCGGGAGCTCGGATGAGAACGCACAGAAATCGTGGGACCTCCTGCATGTTCTGCTGAACCGGCAAGTTGACGGTTTCATAATTGTCTCGGCAGAGAATTCACAAAAAAACATCTTACTGCTTAAGGAAAAGAAAATACCGTTTGTGCTCCTCGACCGGCATTTCCCTGATATTCATACCGACTTTGTCACGACCAACAATTACAAGGCGTCCTACGACGCTACGGTTCATTTACTGGGAAACGGGTATGATGACATTGCGCTGATAGCCTACGACTCCGACATGTACCACATGCAGGAGCGGATACGGGGTTATCACCAGGCACTGAGCGAAAACCACATCGTGCCCCGGAAGGAGTGGCTGAAAAAAGTCCCGTTCAGTGATATGGATACCCGGGTAAGAATCGCAATTGACGCGCTGACAACGGGTACGAAACCCGTCAGGGCGATCTTATTTGCCACTTATGGCCTTGCCATTAACGGTTTGAAATACATCAACGAGAAAAAAATCAAAGTTCCGGATGACCTCGCCATCGTCAGCTACGGCCAGGCGGAAGTTTTCGATCTCTACTACTGCCCGATCAGCTACATTCGGCAACCCCTGGAGCAACTGGGAAAGACGGCGGTAGAAATGCTGATTTCCAAACTGAAGAACCCGGACGAAACCATGAAACAAGTCTTTATGGAAGCAAAGCTGATCGCCCGCGACTCGTCGGTCCCGGTTCGTGTCAAAACACCCGGCTGATCAGCCATGTCAAAACAGCCCGACCCCGGAGACTCCCGGACCTATCAGACTCTAACCGAAATCCTTATGAAAAATTCTATCCAACCCGGTCGCGCAACGAGGCGCACCGTTATTCAAACACTCCTGGGCGCGGCAGGTGTCGGCGCTCTTGTTTTACCCAGATCCTCCTATGCCGCAAATCCCGGCAGGTTTGAAGGTTACAGCAGCGTGAAAATCACGCGCCTCGAGACTTTCCTGGTAAAACCCCGCTGGATATTTCTCAAGATTCACACCGACGCAGGCGTGACCGGTCTCGGCGAGCCCTTGCTGGAAGGAAGGGCGCTCACCATTCAAACGGCCATCAAAGAGCTGGAACCTTACCTGATCGGCAAGGATCCCCGTCATATTATTCACCACTGGCAGGCCATTTACCGACATGCCTTCTACCGGGGCGGCCCTATTCTCACCAGCGCACTGAGCGGTGTCGACCATGCACTCTGGGACATCAAAGGGAAACTGCTGAATGTTCCCGTATATGAGCTGCTCGGAGGCCCGACCCGCGACCGGGTCCGGATTTACGGACGTGCCGGCACGCCGGAAGACATGAAGAAAAGAAAACAGGAAGGGTATACCGTAATCAAAACCGGGGTGGCCAAGAAAAACCCCGCTAATT
Organism: Ravibacter arvi; assembly: GCF_039540405.1. NCBI lineage: Bacteria > Pseudomonadati > Bacteroidota > Cytophagia > Cytophagales > Spirosomataceae > Ravibacter > Ravibacter arvi. Next base: position 8,872 of record NZ_BAABEY010000010.1, on the reverse strand, counting down.
TTGTGGAAAACCCGAAATTCATCCAACATGCCACCGACGCCTTTGCAGCGCTTCGTGAAGCAGGAGGCGACGAAATGGACATCGCCATCGATTTTCACGGCGCCATCCCGCCACAGACTTCCAAGCTGCTGATCAAAGAACTGGAACCGTTCAAACCTATGTTTGTTGAAGAACCCTGCCAGGCGCAGAATGTAGACACGCTCGTAGACATTGCCAGGGGGACCCATCTTCCCATCGCCACGGGTGAACGGATATTCACCAAATGGGGCTTCCGGGAAATTCTTGAAAAAGGAGCAGCCGCAATTCTGCAACCCGACCTTTGCCACGCCGGTGGAATTACGGAAGGCCGACTGATTGCCGGTATGGCGGAAGCTTATTACGTGCCTATTGCGCCCCACAACCCGATGGGCCCGATCTCACTGGCCGCCGGCCTTCAACTGGCGGGCGCTATTCCCAACTTCCTGGTACAGGAACAAGTATCCCTGGGCGAAGGCTATATCAAAAACCCGTTCAAACTCCAGAAAGACGGTACGGTGATGCTGCCCGCTGCGCCGGGCCTGGGCGTGGAACTGGACGATGCGGCCCTCGCCGACAAAATCGGCCACGACTGGAAAAACCCGGAATCCTATAATGCGCTGGACGGGTCGGTGGTGGATTGGTAGGGAGGGGGAAGGCGGTAATCGGAAGGCGGAGGTCGGAAGTCGGAAATCGGGGGATTAGTGTTGAAATGTGAACCAGTAACCCGTGATGTACCCGGCCTTTTGTAAGAAAATCCTGAATACCCTTTAAAACCAACTGATGAAAATTAACAATTACAGATGGTTAATCGTGGCGCTGGTCCTGGTAGCCACTACGATCAACTATGTTGACAGACAGGTCATCGGCCTTTTGAAACCTATCCTGGAAGTAGAGTTCGGTTGGTCGGAATCGGATTATTCCCGGATCGTGATGGCTTTCAGTGCCGCTTATGCGGTTGGCCTTTTGACCATGGGCCGTATGGTCGACTTCCTGGGAACCAAAAAAGGGTATAGTATCGCGGTAATTATCTGGAGCCTCGCGGGGATGCTGCATGCGGTTTCACGGAATATGGTCCAGTTTGTAACCGTACGGATCGTATTGGGCATTGGTGAAGCGGGGAATTTTCCCGCCGCCATGAAAGTCGTTTCCGAGTGGTTTCCGAAAAAAGAAAAGGGAATTGCGACCGGGATTATCAATGCCGGTGCGAGCCTGGGCGTGGTAGCAGCGCTGCTTGTAACGCCCCTGATCCTGAATTTTTATACCTGGAAAGAAGTCTTCTGGATCACCGGCGGGCTCGGCTTTGCCTGGCTCATACTCTGGTGGATTTTTTACGAAATCCCGATGCGCCAGAAACGGATTACACAACAGGAATTGGACCTCATTGTCAGCGGCCAGGAACAGTACCAGACCCAGTCGGGCAAACCGATGTCCTGGAAGAAGCTGCTGTCGCTTCCGCAAACCTGGGCAGTTGTAGTCGGCAAGTTTTTTATCGATCCCATTTACTGGTTCTTTCTTTTCTGGCTCCCCTCCTATTTTTCGCTCACCTACGGCCTTGACCTGAAAAAACCCAGCCTTCCGCTAATGGTCATCTACCTCGCCACCACGACCGGCAGCATCGTTGGCGGGTATATTTCTTCGGCCCTGATCAAAAAGGGTTGGACTACCGTAAACGCCAGGAAGTATACGCTCCTGATGGTTGCGGTCCTTGAACTGATGGTGATCAGCATGCAATTCATTCACCACGTCTGGATCGCCGTAGCCGTGCTCAGTACTGCGGTAGCTTTGCACCAGACCTGGTCGACCAATATCTTTACCCTCACAACCGACCTTTTCCCGAAAGAATCGGTCAGTTCTGTGGCGGGAATTGCCGGAATGGCGGGCGCCATCGGCGGATTCCTCTTCCCTATGTTCGTGGGCGACCTGCTCGACCGCTATAAGCTGGCCGGTAACCTCTCCGGGGGGTACAATCTGCTCTTTTCAGTTTGCGGCATCACCTACCTGGGAACCTGGCTGATCATTCATTTACTGACCAAGCAGTTTAAGCGGCATGCAGTGTAGATGACAAGATTCTAAGCTACGACGGCAAATGACAATAAGTATCCCAACTTCCCCTCTCGAATTAACGGCGCTATGAAATCCACCGGGGTGGTTTTCTCTCTTTTTGACAGGCAGCCGAATGACCGCGGCCATGTATTTATTCATGGCCACTTACAAGAAAAAAGGCATTAAACAGCATCAATGGCTACCCAACTTGTAAAAATATACGTCGGTAATATGGGTTTTACCGGAAGGATACGAAAGCACTTTTGCATCAACCATAAAAACATTTTTTGTTACTACATTTTTAACCAGACCTGCAGGAATCACTTAGCCATTTGGGCTCTATTGTGTACTTTTCTACTCGCATTGCACATTAATTTATGATTTTCACTCTTTTTTATTGTGAATTATTTTTTTTATTGAAACAAATAAATACATTTGGCCCAACTCTTTTCGACCAATACTAACTTGTCTGTTATGAATGTAACACGCTTCTCGCAAGAATACTCTGCAATTTCTGGTAATCAAATAATGTGGCAGTTGCTCCGAAAACCGGTCGCTTCCTGACGTTCTGTCTTTATTAACTCCCCTTTCTGGATTGACTATATTTATACTATTCTATTATGAGAGTAAGGCAAAAGTACGCACTGTACTTTGTAATATTATTTGCGCAAGCCGGTTTTCAATTTGCCAGTGCACAAGTAAGTGGTAAAGTAGTAATTGGCGGACATAGCCACGCTTCATCTGTTTCTCTTTCGGGTGCAATAGTAAGCGCTTACGGCAACAACGGATCCGAACCGGAAGCGCTGCTGGCTCAGGCCATTTCAGATGAGAACGGACAATATTATCTGGATATTCCAGCAGGAAAAAGGGTCCGTGTTGTATTCAGTCACCAAGATTTTTCTTCATCTACGTATTCGGTACGTTATCTGCAAAGCCCGCGTTCAAACCTGGATTGGACTGCCACAACAGCTGAATCTGATACAGTGTATGCAGCGGCTCCGGTTTACATCCAGGGAAAAGGCAATGACAGTACTTATTCATTGGTAGCGGTGTCCTTAACCGGAAATGCAGCCTTGCCTGCCAAAAAACTGGCAACATCCGGGCTTACAGGAGCGCTTTGGGGCGTGGCTTATGACAAAAGGGGCCGGCAGTTGTTTTCGTCTGCCTTTTCAAAGCGGCATGTAGGATACGGTATATTGGGTACCGGTGGCATTTACCGGACCGATTGGCAAAGCGGCAAGACTTATCCCTATCTTGACTTGCAAGCCCTTGGCATCCCGACGGGAGCCGATCACCACGGCGGGCTATCCGGCAATGAGCTATCCAAAAGTCGCGATTCGCTTCTGATAAACGATGTGGGCAGGATTAGCCTCGGCGGCATGGCCATCGGCGCTGACAACCGTCTTTACTTGATGAACCTTCACAACAAGACCCTCTACGGTATCCGCATCCCGGCAGACACCAGCGCCCGGCCCACTGCAGCCGACATTGAATCGTTCCCGGTCCCGGTCGACGGTTGCAAAGGAGGTGATTGCAGACCCTTTGCCGTAACGGCTTATCAAGGTCTCGTATATATAGGTACGGTATGCGATGCCGCAAAATCCGGAAAGCCCGCTGATCTCAAGGCTTTCGTGTATCAGCTTGATCCGAAAACACGTGAATTCAAACCTGTTTTCACATGCTCTCTGGACTATCCGCGCGGTGAGGCTATGGCAGGATTGGGCTCCTCGCAATGGAATGCCTGGACCGATGATTTCCGGAAAGCACTCAATAGTGATTTCCCTTCATTTGCACACCATCCCCAGCCAGTTTTGTCCTCTATTGCATTCGATCAGGACGGGAGCATGATCCTGGGCATCATGGATCGGTTCGGGCACCTTTCAGGCGTCGGGCAGCCTGACCCGGAGGGGAAAATGGCCGTCAACGGGATTACCGCCGGCGATATCATCCGTGTTGCCCGACAAGACAAAAATTCCTTTTCCGGACGCCGGTTCAAGCTGGAAGCAGATGGCAGTACCGGAACATTTACCAGCAAGGGACGTGGAAATTTGCAAGGACCTGCAGGCGGAGAATTCTTTTTTCGCGACGGTTTTTATGAAGTACAGCTGGGAGGGGGCGAAAGAATCATACGGGAAGAAACTGCCAATGGGAGTGTCGCCGTTTTGCCCCGGACAGGCGAAATTCTTTCTTCGGCACATGAACCCGACACCACCTTCAATACCGCCGGGATAAGGGCCTTCTACCGTACTAACGGACAAAATGCACGCAGTTGGGATTTCTTCAGCAATGCGCAGCCCGGTACTTTCGGAAAAGCCAATGGTATAGGCGGGATCGAGGTTATTTCAGGCGAAGCGGACAGTCCGATAAGTGGCAGGGTATGGCTGGACCTCAACCAGGACAATTTCCAGGATATTGAAGAGCCCGGGATGGGCAATATACCGGTGGAACTTTGGGAAAATGAGAGCAGGTTGGCCGTAGCGAGGTCGGACCAGGATGGACATTACCAATTTGAAGCCCGGGATGTGCCGGCTGGCGCCGGATACCAGGTAAGCGTAAATACCGGAGAACTGGGCATGAAAACAACCGCAGGCCGACAACCCGAAGGGATAGCAACTATCCACGCTGAAACCCGGGAATTAACCCCTGAATACGCCCAATCATGGGACTTCGGGCTAATCCCAACACTGAAATTGTCTGGCGGATTGGAGATAGAAAACCCTCAGCTATTGGTATATCCCAACCCGGTCAGCGATCAGGCAAATCTTAAGGTAACATCCAAAGCTTCCTCAGTCGAGATTAAAATAATTGATACAAACGGCAAACTGATCCTACAGGAATCCCATTCCCCAAACCCGGAAACTTTTTCAACTTCATTTGACACAAGAAATTGGCCTTCAGGAAGCTATATCATAACCATCCGAGAAAAAGGTAGCGACAGAATGGTATCTTCGATCCTCTTGAAGCAATAATCAATCATTTTGTAATGAAACAATTCATACTTATCCTCCTTTATTGGATGTCGTGCCTTTCGGCTACTGGACAACAAACAAGACCGCTTACGAAATCCTCAATCGGAAAAGAGTATCCCATTACAAAGTTACCGATAAAAAAGGATACTATTGTGTTAGACCCGACTACAAAAGATACTACTAATTCTCGGGTGAGCAAAAATCTTGCGTCCCAAAATGGCCCCTCAGCGAAGTCTTATATACCTAATATTCTTCCTCCATCACCTGACGCAGCAATGCTGGGTCGCTTCGGAGAAGTACCTGTAAATTTGAGCAGAGGGACAGTATCAGTTTCTGTACCCATCTACGAGATAAAATCTGGAAACTTAAAACTACCTATATCTCTAAACTATCACCCGGGAGGTGTGCGGGTAAACGATTTGGCTACTTCAGTTGGATTGTCCTGGTCATTACAAGCGGGCGGCGCCATAACTCGAGCTGTCAGGGGTAAGCCGGATGAGATGAGTGGCGGTTTCTTCGAACAGCCAGCACCTGAGTCATCCGATACAGATGCTTTTAATTGCTATATCGGAAGATTAGCAGAACATGACGGCACTTTAATGGATGGTTTACAGGATAGCTACTTTTACAATTTCAACGAACAAAGCGGGCGGATTCTGTACGCCAATCGTCGAAGAACAGCCAATCAACCGCTTGGATCACTCGCTGCCCTTACAGTTCCCTATAAGCCTATTAAGATTTTTGGCAAAACCATGACCGATGTAGACGGAACCATCTATCAATTTGGTGGAACCGTAAAAGGCAAATCCTCAACGGAAATCACCTCTCACACTGGCGATTTCTCTTACAATTTCGCCTCGTCCTGGTACCTATCGAGTATAATCTCTGCTAACCGTATGGACACGATATTGATCGAATATACAGATCCTGTGCTGGTTAGTCAGCCTATGTTGTGGTCTACTACTTTGGTATTGAAAAAGCGGCCATCTGGAGTTACAGAAGCAGACTACCCACGGGGCGCAGCAAGTCGGTCAATCCATACCATATATCCGGCTCATATCCATTTCAAAAATGGACAGATTAGCTTCCTATACGCCTCAGACAGGCAGGATCTCACGGGAGCAAAGCGGCTTTCATCCATTGTAATTTACAAACGGGAGTCGTCCGGCACGCTCATTGAACTCAAGCGCTTCGAACTTGAGCAATCTTATTTCAACTGTACCGACGGATATTCTCAAATAGATTATACTCTAAATCCTGATCATCCTAACAGTCCGGTACTAAAGAGAATGAAACTAAATAAGGTAAAGGAAAAATCTCAAGGCGGATCCGAACTCCCAAGCCACACCTTTTCCTACTATGAAGATGTTCCATTGCCAATTATCGGAAGTTATTCTCAGGATTTATGGGGATTCTACAACGGTCAGAACAATTCAAAACTCCTATTGTGGGATACTCCCGGGTACAATACTCCTCCGAGCGCTACTTATGGGGCTAATCGGTTACCCAGCTTTGTCCATACCCGTGCGGGGGCACTTAAAGAAATTCAATACCCAACAGGAGGTAAAACTACTTTTGAATACGAATCTCATCAGCAAGCGGGTGTCTTAGATGGAGGTGGAATCAGAATAAAGGACATTGTCAACAGTGATGCCACGGGACAGGTTATCCGAAAATCATATAACTACCCCGGTGCTTATTCAACCAACAATATTTCCGCGGGAAGTATCAGTGGCCTAGCTTACAATTTCTTATTAAAGCAAGTTACACTTAACCAGACTTTATGTATCGAAGAAATTGTTGAATATACTTCATATCCGGAGAGTTACAGTTTTATGCTGGGAAGCAATGCTGGCTCCTCAATGGCTTACTTTGAAACTGAGGAAATCCGTAAAAACGGATCTGGGCAATCAATAGGGAAAACAGTAAGCAAATTTACTCAATCTATCGACTGGACCTCTTCTATATTTCCTGCAGAAACAATCTCTTCTGAGTGGAAACGTGGGCAACTTTTGGAACAAACCGAATATAATACATCAAGTCAGATAGTAAAGCAGATTTTAAACCGCTACAGCATAAAGATGACGGACTCCCTTTTGAGGAACTATGGTGCCCGTGCTACCTTTAAACCTTCTGCTGCAAACCCCGGATCTTGCTTTGTCCTTTTTAATTCCTGGTGTACTACTGCAGATCCTGCTTCTGCTCATGGGCATACATGGAACATTGCCGCTTTAGAAGAGGAAATTGGTTCCGTTTTTTTGGATACGACTATTACTAAAACGTTTGATTTAACCGGAGCAAATCCTATAGAGGAAATAGTTACGTATGACTACGCTAAATCCACTCACCACCAACTAACCAGGCGTACAATTAAAGACAGCAGAGGCAGAGATAAATCAGTTCTCTACCGTTACCCACATGAGATGTCGGGCAGCAATTCTGTATACCAGGAGATGCGGGATCGGAACATTCTTGACCCAATAATTGAGCAGGAAGAAAAAACAAGCAATACCACTGATAAAGTAGTCCGAACCGAATATAAGAAATGGTATCCTACTACCACATTTGGAACTGTTGAGGGCTTCATGGCCCCGTTTAAAGTTCAGCAAAAATTAGGAAACGGGCCGTGGATTACTGAGATTGTTTATGGAGAGAATCTATCAAGCCCGTCTGAAAATGGATACGACATGCGCGCAAGACCTGTTGTCTATACGAGCCGGAATGGAATCACGACCCGACTTTCCTGGCGGGAGGAGGCCGGTATCCGCGACAACCTTTCTACAACAACGGTGAGTACCCACGTGACCAGTTATGACTACTTTCCCCTCGTCGGCCTCAAATCGGTTACCGATCCCTCCGGCAAGCAAACCTGGTACAACTACGATGGTTTCGGCCGGTTGCTCGACATCCGCGAAAACGCTTCAAATGGTAACCTGATCAAAAGCTTTTCTTATCACTATGCAAATGGTATTTCAACCGGAACGTCTGTTAACACTTCTGCAAGTTTTATACAACCCGTCGAACCTGAATTAATTCCACCGAGCTGCACCACGCCGCCGGCACCTGTCATCACTAAAAGCGGCTCTACGGTTTGCGCCGCTACCGATGAAACGGTGACACTCAATTGTACGGCCTGTTCGGCGGGAACCATTACCTGGTACCGTGACAATACACAGGTAGGTACAGGCGCTTCCCATATTACTAACCAGGCGGGTAGCTACACGGCCAGATGCGTAGTAACCCCAGGAACCTGCCAAAGTGCTGCTTCTACGGCGATCGTTGTAGCCCAGACTGCAGGCTGCGGTCTCAATCCTGTTTCGCTTACCCTCTCGCTCTGGAAAGCCGGCACAGCAGGTGTCCGCACGAAAGTAAAAGACATTGTGGACGGAGAGACCATCCAGATCAGCTCTTTGAGCGGCAGTCAGATGAACTATTTCATTGACATCGCCAATGGTACCATCAGCAATACGCCCGGAGGGAACAACTACAATAAAGTGCTGCTGCGCTTGAACGGACCGGGCTATGACCAGGAGGGCTGGGGACCGGAGGAGGTCGTAGGCGGATCTCCCCCATTTGGCCTTTTTGGCCCAGACGGCGGCAGAGTCCCTGCAGCGGGCAATTATACGCTGACCGGAAAAGTTTACCAGGGCACCACGCTGCTTTCCGAAAAAGCGGTGAACTTTACCCTGGCTACTACCGCGCCCTGCGCGTTTACCCCGACCCTAACAGCTTCTACCACCACCCCTGCCGCCGGGAGCTCCTTTACACTGACTGCAGCGTGTACAGGCGCAGACTGCAGCGGGGTAACCTACACCTGGAGCGGGACCAATGTCAGCGGTACC
>NZ_BAABEY010000009.1:0-61238 GCF_039540405.1 Ravibacter arvi | reverse complement strand
AATGCAGCTAAAAAATAAAAATAACAGAAATATCAGCTTATAAAATTGCTTTTCAACATAGAAGAGCACAAAGTACACAAAGGGTACTACAAACCATCACAAAAAACCTTCGTGTCCTTCGTGGCCGCTGTGGTGAAAAACTAACCGTAAAGCGCACAAAGTACACAAAGGCTGCATTCTAAATCAGGTCGCCGGATACAAGAATCTGAAGCCTAGTAGGCTACGGTAAAACGACGACCGGTATGCTGAGGGTTCTCAACTTCATCGACGATAGCAACTGCCACATCTTCTACTGAAATAACACTTCTTCCTTCCTCGTTAAAGACCGGGGTCTCCAAACCCGTGCGGTAATATCCTTTACGTTCACCGGAAGTACCCTGATGCATTTCCAGTGCCGGGCTTAAAAACGTCCAATCCAGCTCCTGCTCATTCTTCAAGTCGTTCAGATAGTCCCTGGCAGCTAATGCGCCTGGCTTCCATTCGGCCGGAAAGTCAGCGGTATCCACCGCCTGGACACCATCGGCGACATAAAGGCTACCTGCCCCGCCGATCACTAAAAACCTGCTAACACCAGCCTTTTTCACACCTTCCTGGATAGCGGCCGCTCCTTGCAAAAACTCTGCATACAAATTCGGATTGGTCCATCCGGCATTGTAAGCGCTGATAACGGCATCGTGTCCTTTGACGACTACAGCGAGCTGGTCCGCTTTCAAGACATCCACTTGTTTGGCTATAATACGCTCATTTGGCACAATTGCAGCCGTGTTGCGGGCCAGTGCTGTGACCTGGTGGCCTCTTTGAACCAATTCATTCAAAATTGCGGTACCGACGAAGCCCGTGGCTCCTACTAATGCTACTTTCATGATTATCTATTTGTAATTAAAAATACTGTACCAAAAATTGTTACAGTTTTGGTTAAAAAATTTATCTGAACTTTTTACTAAAATCTTCGACTGTAATTTTCCCGATCTCTTTTAAAAAAGCAGTATCGGCTGACGCAAACAAATCGGCTAAATGGACGTTGATCTGTCTACCGACCGGACAATTGGGGTTGGGCGTATTTGACCGCCCCAACAACGGCAAATCATTTACTGACCGGTACACGTCTGATAAAGCGATCTTAGAAGCAGGCTTGCCCAAAGCATAGCCCCCGCCTTTTCCCTCTTTGCTCTCTACCAAACCCAATGCCCTCAGGTTACTAATCTCTTTGCGAACCACCGCCGGATTAATGTTGATGCTCCCTGCTATAAACTCAGACGAAAGAAACTGCTCCCTGTTGAGCTCCAGCAACGTGAGTATATGGAGTGCCGTAGCGAACCTGACGTTACTCATACTGTAATTATTTTTATTACAGTACAAATTACGACAGCTTTTTTTAAAGCGACAAATTATTTTGGAAAAAATTCGCTGTATGCATAGGTGCGAGCGCCATCTTCAGTCGGAAAGAAAGAAAGTTGAGATCTTTGAGCATGCCCTGGCGGAAATCGTCAGAATTGTCGTGACAGCGGAACGACAATAGAGGCTACTCCCAAACGTAAACGCTGGAATTCTTTAAACATAGACTGAAAAACATGCGGGAAATTCCCACTGAATCAATGAAAACTTCTTCTATCGCTATTTTTTTAACCAGCAGATCTCCTTCGAAGGCCAATATAACCAAACAACCCAACAAAAAAGTTCGACTAATTCTCAGTAAACGAAAAAGGCACCTACGATCTTCATCGTAAGTGCCTCAATTGAAGTCGGGATGACAAGATTCGAACTTGCGACCCCTTGCACCCCATGCAAGTGCGCTACCGGGCTGCGCTACATCCCGAACCGGTTTCCCACAAGAAAGACTCTTTTGGGACTGCAAATGTAAGGATAAAACCAACTATTTTCAAGCAGTCGCCAAAGATATCAAAATAAAAAGGGTGATACGCTGACCGTACCACCCTTTTTAATCCTTGTTAGACTACTTCGGAGCCGGTGTTGCTGCCGCCGGCGCCTCAAGCTGTTTCAGCGCCTCTTTCGCCTGGGCATGATTAGGGTCGATCTTCAGGAGACGTTCCCAGACCTCCTTCGCTTTGGCCGCGTCATTTCCTGTCGTCTGGTAGTACGCCGCCACATAGTTCAGCGCACGCGTTTTGAAGCTCGCCTGAACACTTGAGTCATTTTCACCCAAAGCCAGGAACTTCTCATAGAATGGCAGCGAAGTACCATTTTTAACGTTCTCTATGGAATTGATATAGTACAGGCTGGATGCTCTCCAGTAGTACGAATACGGCCAGTCCGGAAGCTTGTTAGCCAGGATGGCAAACGTAGAATCCGACTTCAGGAAAAGATCCTTCCGCTTATCTGCAAGCTGCGCGCTGTCGGCAGTGCTCGAATCAGGCACCGCTACCCCCAGGCCGCTCTGCAGATAGGCGATCCCAAGACCGTAATAGTCCTGCGTAGAAGCCGAGGTAGTATCAAGGTTAATCCCCTTTCTGTAAGCTTCAATTGCTTCATCGTAATCTTTCCCTTTTGTATAAATACCTGCAATCTCCTTGTAAGTAGCCGCTTTCTCTGTTGCGTTGGTATCCAGATCTGCTCCTTTCTTGAGGTTTTCCATTCCTTCCGCAGTATATTCCTTACCATCGGTCGCCATTTTATTGAAAGCGCGCCCCAGGTACTTATAATCGTCTGAAATCACCTTCTCAGGAGAGGAAGCAATAAACTTCTTCAGGCTGGCGATGGCCTTTTCCATGTCATTGGTCTTGAAATACGCCCAACCGAACTGACGATCAATAATTGAATTACCCTGCAATTTATCTTTGATGCTCTCCAGCAATGAAAGCGACCGCGCATAATCGTCTGCAGTAAACGCCAGCTGAGAAGCACGCAGAATCGCATCCGGATCATTTCTACCACTTGTTTTCAGGTAGGTAGAATAGTTTTCGTCCGCACGTTTGTACTGGCGCGCAAAAAAGTAAAGTTCGCCAAGATCCCGGTAAGCAGGAGCAAATTTCGGATCTGCATCGATGGCCTTTTTATAGAAACCGGCCGCTTCGTTGTAGTTTTTACCTCTAAGGTAAATTTCACCGATTTTATAGTTGGCCAACGGATAATCAGGTTTCGCGCTGAGTGCATACTCATAAGCGGTAGCCGCCGCGCCACCTTCATTCTTGATCATAAAGGCATCGCCTTTTGCTATATAGGCATCGGCCAGATTTTTATCGCGTGCAATGGCTTCATCCAGCAAACGGATCGCCTCAGCCGGGTCATTGTTCTTCTCGAAAAGCGTATAAGCCTCCCCAGCCCGGAACAAAACGTTCGCGTCTTTTTTCTTCTTTTTAACAGCGCCGTCGATCAGCTCCTTTCCTTTCGCCTGGTCGCCTTTCCCCAACGCTACCGCGCCAAGCCCGATGGTATTGAGTACATTTTTGCCGTCGAGCTCCAAGCCTTTGTTAAAAGCCTGCTCCGCCTTGTCCAACTGCCCTGTTTTCAGATAAAAATAGCCTAAGTAATAAGAATTGTCGGCTGATGGACTCCCTTCCGCCAATTTTGTAAAAACTTCACCAGCTTCTTTGGTCCGTTCCGCCTTAAGCTCCGCCAACCCCTCCTCGATGGTCTGCGCCAAGCCGACAGAGAAGGTTAGCATGCTTATAACAACTGCACTAAAAAGTTGCTTGAATTGCTTGTTCATCATAAATAAGGTTGAAAAAAAGAAAATTTAAAGTTCGATGGATTGACACCTTACAAAACAAATATATAAAAACTTTCGGAAACACGCCCGGTTTATTCTGTTTTCAAAATCATATCCCGATGATAAGGTACGCTGGGAACAAGGCCCATTTTCATGATGACAAGACCGCCGACGTCTCTTGCGATATAAGTCAGCAACCCGCCACCCAACCCCGGGTGCGCCTCGCGCGTAATAGCATACAATTCCCGTGCCAGGGGATAATTTCCATTTCCCAGATCTTCCTGAAACGGGTAATAATAGGTAGTCGCCGAATCCTTTCCGGCCTCTCTTCCCACCCCGATTACGTACAGCTTATCAGCCCGATCGCGGGCAGATTGCTCTTTTCCGTCGCTGATCCAGTTCATACCGATGAACCCGATAGCGCCGGGATTCTGCTTAACGTGCTCTATTACTTTTTGATGGGAACCCGCCACAGAAATCTTTAAAGTGTTGAAATCTGTGACTTTCAGAAGCCGGGAAAGATACAGCAGGTTGCTGGAGTTCGCATCGTCAAAAACAAGGCTGATCGGCCCGCTCCTTTTGGTAGCTCCGAGCTGCTCCCAGTTTTTAATCTCTCCTTTAAACACCCGGCCAAGCTCCTCCAGGGTCACCATTGTCCCTGCATTCTGATCGGAAGTAATCAAAGCGACCCCGTCAATAGCAATGTTATGGGTTTTAGGCGTGCTCGCCTGCTGCAGGAGCATTTCATTTTCGCGCTCGGTCAGCTTGCGGGTAACAAACACCATGCGCACACTATCCTGCAGGAGCGCCAGTATTGCTTTTTGCTCGGGCAGATACAGGTTCTCGAAATGGGTATTGGGGTAGATTCCTTCGTAGGCATGCGTAAGCGCATCTACGAGCGGCTGAAACGACTCGTCAGCGGCAATTCTGATACTACCCCTGGTGGGGTTGTCTTTTGTGTCGGTCGGTCCGCACCCTGCGAAAAGCAGAATACCAAGCAGCACAAACAGGGCTTTCAACTTGTTCATGATTCCGAAATATCTTTATAGATCTTCCAGGCACGCTGCGCTCTAAAACATCCGTAACCTACCAGGAGAACGCCCAATAGTATTCTTTCCCAGGTCCCTGCCTTTAAAAAGCCAAACGAAGAAGAGGAGGCCATCAAAAAGAGGCCTCCTCCTACATAAACGAGTGCCATAAAGCACGATACGATCATACTGACCTGCACGTGCAGCGGCGTCTTTCTTCTCATTATTCCAGCTGGAAGTTCACCGGAAGGGTGTATTTCACCCTAACAGCTCGCCCGGACTGTCTTCCCGGCTTCCATTTGGGCATGGTTTTTACAACCCGTTGTGCTTCTTCATCGCAACCGAAACCAACTCCTTTTACGACTTCCACGTCTGTAATACTACCGTCGGTATTTACTACAAACTGGAGAAACACCCTCCCCTGGATATTGGCACGTGAAGCGGCACCCGGGTACTTGATGTTCTTCTGAAGGAACTTGTACATCTCGGTTGTTCCACCCGGGAACTCCGGTTGCTGCTCAACCGCAGTAAACACCTTCTCCTCAACCGGCGCTGCTTCAATTACCTCTCCTTTACCGGGAGCGGCAATTGCCTCAGGAGCGATAATCAGCTCGGTCGCATTGGGGTCACCTTCCTGCGTTTGCGCCGCTGCTACCGCGACTTCCAGTTTTTCAACTGTCGGCGGGGGAGACTCCTGCGGAACTTCCTCATCTTTCTTCACCTCAGGTGGCAAGAACTTCACCGTCTCCACCTTAGGTTGCTCCACGGGCGGGGGCGGCGGGGGTGGCGGCTCATTCTCGTCAATGGGGGGCGGAGGTAAATCCATAAGATTCACATCGACCATCACTTCTTCCTTTTCTTCCTTACCAAGCCCCAATTTGTCGATCAATTTGGGAGCGAACATGGCCACAAGGAAAATCGATGCCCCAATGATAGTAGCCTTGGTCACTACGCCCCTATATCCCTTTCGGAGGGCATAGGCACCGTATGCCTTGTTGCGATTTGCAAACACTATATCATCTAGTGATGCACCGCGGCTTATTTCTGACATGATTTTTACGTGTTAAAATTTTATTATTTACACATCTCAAACGAAATACTAAGGTGTAATCTTGTCTCCGAGGAGCTTCTTCTCCGAGTCGGTCAGATTATCTACCATCGCATAACGTTTGGTTTTGGTAATAGCCATCTCATCTAAAACGTCAACAAGGTTTTTGTAGTTCGAAACCGGTGTAGGTTTTATAACCGCCACGAAAGGTTCCGATCCGTCTTCCTCCAACGGGAAGGCGGCATTAACTCTTTGTTTAGCTTTCAGAATCGCATCCCGAAGCTCCGAGCCATAGCCAACTTTAGCCAAAGCTTCCGGGGCTTTTTCATCATCGGCAGCTACACCATCAAGCACGTAAGCATCGTTGTTTTTTCCCATAAATATGGTCAATACCTTCGACGCTTTCAATGGCTCCGCCTGCTTTTGCTTCTCGTCTTTTTCCTTGTGGGGAACGTTTAGCGTCATTGAAGTGGGCTTGCTCATCGTGGTTGCCAACATAAAGAAGGTAATCAGGAGGAAACCCAAATCAACCATTGGAGTCATATCGACCCGGGTGGACATTTTCTTGCCGCGAACTTTGCCGCCTTTCCCATGTCCACCCCCACCGGAGGTGTCTATTTCTGCCATTTTCTCTTACTTATTTCAGATAAATAATTTCTAAATAACCTTCAATTATTTCTCCTCGGCAGGGGCAGCAGCATCTGCTTTAAATCCGGCAGGCGGCTCTTCAGACGAAGTGATCAAATTGAACTTGTTAATGTTCTGAGACTGAAGGTTCGCCAGTACGTCCTTGAAAACAGGGAACTTGGAAGCATTATCACCCTTCAGCGCAAGACGGAGTTCATGATCCGCCTTACGGGCAGCAAACACCCAGTCTGCGAGTTCACTCACACCAGTAGAGTCGACCGGGATACCGGGTTGCTCCACCTTATTCATTTGGTCTGCCTTCAGGGCAAGCCAACTCTTCAACTGCGCCACGGGGAAGCCAAAGCTAGGCTGAATGGAGAATTTGTACCTCTCCTCATCCGTAAATGACAATCCTTTGGCAGAAGCTATGTTATCGAGCATGGCCGCCCGGGTAGACATGGCATCTACTCCAAAAAATACCTTTCCGTTCGGGTCGATGCTGATGATCATTATCTTATCATCAGGAACCTTGATCTGGGAGACAGAAGAAGGCGTGGTGATTTCCGCAGCTTCGTTATTCTTGAATGTTGCCGTCATGATAAAGAACGTCAACAGCAAGAACGCCACGTCAGTCATCGCCGTCATATCGGTATGCGGGGCAGACTTCTTGGGCCTTACTTTTCCCATAGTCTAAAGATTTACGTTATAATGAAAACTCTTCCTTACTTGATTACGAATGGTAGGTAGCGAAGCTTTGTTGCAGGCTAAGACCGATTTCGTCAATAGTGTAAGTAAGGTCGTCCACACGGCTGTTCAGGTAAGCGTAGGAAACAGTAGCCAACGCAGCAGTACCGATACCGATAGCTGTGTTGATCAAAGCTTCAGAGATACCTGTTGCAAGTGCAGCAGAGTCAGGCTGTCCGGAAGTACCGAGGGCGGCGAAAGCGCGGATCATACCAAGTACCGTTCCAAGAAGGGCGAAAAGCGTCGAAGCAGAAGCCAGAGTCGCGATGATGGTCAGGTTTTTCTGAAGCATCGGCAGCTCGAGCGTAGTTGCTTCTTCGATCTCTTTCTGAAGCGCGGCCAGTTTCTGCTCTTTGTTCAGTGAAGAATCGTCAGCAAGTTGTCTGTATTTTACCAGACCTGTGCGGATTACGTTTCCAACAGAACCTTTTTGCTTGTCGCATTCTTTGATCGCTTCTTCGATCTGACCTTTGTCAAGCAAAGAACGGATTTTGCGAACAAAAGCATCAGAGTTACCTTTTCCGTTGGCTTTAGCCAATGTAAACAGACGCTCGATAGAGAAAACGATTACAGTCAGGAAACAGGTAATCAAAATTGGTACAACCGGCCCTCCGTGGTATACCATCCCATAATAGTTGCCCGGGAGAGGCTGTTTGGTGTTGTCTCCGCCTTCAAAGTTATCGGGAGCACCCAAAACAAACTGATAAAACAGGATTGCAATAATAAATAAAAGAGGTATTACCCAAGCTGGATTCAAACCACCTGAACCCTTACTTTCAGCAGGCTTTGCCTGCGCTGGAGAAGTCGCTTTTGTCGCCATTACTTAATAATTGATTAAATTTAATTAGAGTTTTTGTTGTAAAAAAATACAAAAGTTTGCGTTAGCTGAACAAGATAAAATTTTCTTTCGATTAGCGGGTTAACAGCCCCCAAAAGTATGGTTTTTAAGATTAAGAAAATGTAACATTTAGGTTATATTGTTGAAAATGCCAAAAAATCCAAATTTGTGAACGGAGCAACGCGGGAGAAAAGAAGAGTTCAATTTTTAAAAAAGTCAACAAAACCGTTTTTAATCAAATACTTAAAAAACTCTGGCGGCCACTCGAACTCCTTTTGAACATCCTGAAAAAATACAATCAAGGCCCATAAAAGTTACGAAAACCTGGTGAAAGATAGTGGGTTGAATCTGCAAAATCAAATTTTCCCGTTCAACATTCCTCCATCCTGCCCCTACTTTTCCAGCGCTCCCCTCTCGTTCGGTTAGGAAAAAGCCTTGTCCAAATCGAACTTACTCATCATTCTGACACTTATTATGTCTTTTGACTATTATTTCTACCCGCTCCGGTTAAAAAAATTCGATACAGCTCGGGCTGGCCACTCGCTCAGAGGTGGCTTTATAGGCCAACGCCCCGGTAACCGGGTCCACGGAATAGACGGTCAGATTGTGCTTTTCCTGGTTCCCGACAACGAGGAACCGCCCTGAGGGATCCAAATTAAAGTCTCTCGGAATAGCCACTCCTTCACGTACTTCCGCAACTTTCGTCAAACGACCGTCCGGGCCGATTTTAAACCCATGAATGGCATTGTAGCCCCGGTTGGAAACATACACAAACTTACCATTGGGATGAAGCCTGATCGCTGCGCTGGTGTTGCCCGGCGTACGGTAGTCTGCGGGCAATGTAGTATAGGTGTCAAGACCGGCCAGTACACCGTCTTTGCTGATAGACGCAGCGGTAAGCGTGGCGTCCAGTTCGTTGAGAATATACAGCCACTTGTTGTTCGGGTGCACTACCATATGACGCGGCCCGGCGCCGGCCTTCACAGAGAAATAGGGCTGTGCACTATTTGGCGCCACTTGACCGGCTTTAGCATCAATCGTGTAATTCATGATTTTATCGGTACCGAGATCGGAAACAAACACCGACCGGCCATCGCGGGAAACAACCGCGCAATGCGCATGGGGTTTCTCCTGCCGTTGACTGTTGGCGCCGCTTCCCTTGTACTGCTCGGTGTAAACCGCCGGCGACAAATTGAGTGACCTGTCGACCTGGTAAGCCGAAAAACTTCCGTCACTATAGTTGGCGAGGAAAGCCATTTTCCCGGAAGGCGTGACAGAGACATGACAAGGATTCTGACCGTTAGACGATTGTGAGCTGACGGGGGTCAAACTTCCGTTCGCAACCTTGTAGCTACTCACACGGTTATTGCCCGTTACCACAAAAACCCCCTTTTTGTCCGGAGAGAAAGCCAGGTAGCCCGGTACAGGGCCCGTTCTCGAAAACCCCCGGAACGTTACCTTCCCGGTGACAGGATCCAGAGCGGCAAAATGTATACCGGCAGTATCGGCGCGATCCGTACTCCCAACCAGGAATGTAATATCCTTTGGCTTTGAAGCAGATAACACTATGAAACCGCAAAGAACCAGAAGCAGCGCATTTTTCATCATATTTTATACCTGTTAGTTAGGGACCGGGATAGGAAGTATCCTGTCTTTCGACATATTATAAGGTAGCGTCTCTTTGAAATATACCCATTGTCCGCCTCTCCCCCCTGTCCCAGATTATACAAGGTAATACTTTCTTCTATCTTCCCCGCACACTTCCGAAATCGAGCCCTATGCAAAACGTAACCGTCGTCAGAGGCACGGCACGAAGTTTCGTCGCCAAATAAATTTTCGTTTCCCGGCAAGGACAATGGGTTGTCCTTGCCGCGGGCAGACAACTGGTATTGTGACACTTACAGAAAAAAAATCACCTGCATACCGCTGTCCGATTTCAACGGCAACCGACTCCATCGGTACGTTTATCCGCCGGACGAATTAAAAAAAATGGATCAAGGTTTGAATATCCGAAGACCGAATCGCATATTTGCACTCCAAACGGGGGATTAGCTCAGTTGGCTAGAGCGCTACAATGGCATTGTAGAGGCCATCGGTTCGAATCCGATATTCTCCACCAAACCGCTTCTACTGCATGTAGAGGCGGTTTTTGTTTTTTTGGGATTATGCGAAACTTCCCAGCCCGATTCAAGGTGAAACAGTATAAGTTACCGTGATACTGTAGGTATTGACCGGCAAAAGCACAGACAGTCCTTCCAATCTGTACTGGATCGGGATATCATTTACTGAGCCCAGGCTTAAACTGGCAGTCGCAAAAAAACCAAAGAAGTTCTGGTTGGCCGACGTGAGGGTAAGGTATTCATTTTTAGGTACTCCGTAATTGGTATAGTAGCCTAGTATATTCGGCAGGGGGACAAGGCCTATCAGGTATCCCAAGCCTTCTCCTGTCCTTCTCGCCCTTAGAATGAGCCCCGGAGGCAAAGCGGGGCCTGTAACCGTTTGCCGGACCTGTATATTAAAGCCTGTAAGTAATAACCCGAGAACTCCTCCCGTTCCGTTCACATTCAGCAGCGTTTGGTTAGAAGCACTTTCCACAAAAGAACTTACGTAATCTGATCCTGCCTCTACCGGCTTCTGGGAGTTAAAATTGGGAACAGACCAGTTTCCCGTTACCGTAATTTTCTGAGCGTAAATGACGGTGACAGGCAGTAAGAGACAGAGTAATAAAACACCTCTTCTCATTTCAGTTATCTGTTAAAGTGTACACCACCGTAAAAGTGCCGGACCCTGACCGCAGCTGGCTGTAATTCTGAAGGGTCGCCGAATAATTCAACTGAAAACCGTTATTTACACCATTGCCCGTATAAGCTCCGCCTATATTATTGATCACGGTTTGGGCCGAGCTATTTAAGGTAATCGCTGATACGGGAGTTCCCCTGGCGCTACCGCCGCCGCCGCTTCCGGATGGACCCGTCACCAGCAGATTAATGGAAATACCGGCCGGAATGCTTCCGGACACCTGCGCCGTAATCCGGCGGGTTTGGGAAGCCGCCACCGCAGAAGTCAGATTCAACCACAGAAAAGAATTGGTTGCCGGCAGGGCCACCGCATTCCCCGCTTCAGCGGGATTAGAGAACACCAAAGAAATATTTTTGGAAGAGGGGCTTTCCAGGTCTATTATCCCCACCAGGGGCAATGTAAAACCCACCGTAGCCGTACCCGTTGTCTGGGCCCGGACGCCATTCCATGCGATCATCCCGATAATTACCTGTATAAGAAACTTCATTCCTTGACCGAGATTTGAAAATTCTGGTTGGAAAAAAATATTTTCCTCTCCCTGGCTTTTATGACCAGGTTCACCTCCCTGATTTTATCAGGCTCAATGGTAATCACCTGATCCTCAGTTTCGGCCTCATAACCGGCATCCTGCGGTATTATCTTAAGATTCCAGTTTCCCGGAAGGATTTCCTTAAAGGAAAACACATTGCCGTCTTTCAGGTCCGTGAGGTAAGTGGCTCCTTCTCTATACAGTTTTATCAAAACCAGAGGTTTTCCGGGCTGCGCAGGATTTTCTTCCATAAACTTCACCTTGCCTTGCAGTCCGCCCGTTTTTGAAAACGGGATCTCAAGATAGGTTACCGAGTCTTTCCTGACCACTATTTCCATGGGAATCTTTACCGTGGGCACCACACCATCTACTACCTGCATACGCTGCAGCGTTAACAGGTACTTGTCTTCCGCCACGTTATTGAAGGAGAATTCGCCGGCCGGTCCCGTCAGATATTCTTTTCCCCCGAGTCGTATCAGCATCCCGTCTTTCCCGATGTCCGGATACAGCCCGGTCACTTTTCCTACCACCCGGCCCGTATTCTTTATCCTGGCTAGCGGAGCATTCAGCTTAAGGGTGTAGGTAAGTGAAAAGAACAGCGTATTCTGGTATCTCAGATCCGGGTTGGGGTGATAAATATTCCCTCCCTGGAGAGCAAGCTGGTGGTGCTTCAGGTTAAGTACCGAAGATATACTAAGGTAAGACCTGCTCTGATACAGTTCATCTGGAGCATAGCTGTTCCTGTACATCAAGCTGAGCTGAAAAATACGCTTTTGAACTATGCTGAGGTTTCCGCCCCAGAAAAAAAGATGCTCAAACCTGTCCTGGTTCGAAAAACGGCTGGTGTACTGGTATTCTGCGAACCCGCTCAGCCAGGCTTCACGCCAAAGCCGGAAAGACGGCTGCAAAATACCACTGGCATAGGTTCTTCGCCGCCGCAAGTCATTTCCCGCCAGGTTATTCCGGGTATATCCGTAACGCACCTGGTTCATTAACCGGAATTGCTGTCCCTCAAAATTATAGAAAAAGTTTCCCAGGTTCTCGTGGTAGTCATACGTAGGAGGCTTTTGCCTGTCTTTTCTGTCTCCTATGGTATAATTAAGAAAAAACCGGTTCCGGGAACCGGGCGAAAACGTAACGTAAGCTACATAAGTGTTGGTAAAGGGTGAAGTATTGTACACGCTAACATCAAGGCCGGGGTTGATCAGCGAGTAGTTATGCGTGACCCCGAGCCCCACCTTGGGATTAAAATAATACCCGACGTTGGTAACCAGCAGCCTGCTGTTCGTATAAAACCCGAAATAGTTCTCACCCGTATAAATCAGGTTATTGGAAACTGTAAGCTTCCGGTACCGGTAGTACAACCGGCTAAACACGCCCATATCGTATCGATTCAGCGTGTTGCCTACCGACCATTCTGCCTCCCAGCTGACCGTTTTGCTTTGAATCCTGGATGAAAGCCCGGCCATGCGGGTGGTCTGCCATTGATTTTTCACAAAAGCATTCTTGGAAAAGTAAGATGCTGCAATCTCTCCCTTTTTCAGAAACAGGCTCACTTCTCCCCCATAAGAGTCCTTCTGCATCGGAAAAAGCCGGGCCTTCTGGTAGAATACCCGGCCCCCGAAATTTTTCACCCTTCCCTGCAGGTATACTCCCCTGCCGTACCGGCCCAGCTCCATGAGATTATTGAATGAAAGATGGAAATCTCCCGCCGTAACAATGAAACGGTTTTTATAAGTGTAAGTCGCCGAATAGTGATCATAATTCCCTAGCACAGGAAAAGAGCGCTGATTGGGCCCCCGCAGGCTAAAATCGAGCATATGTTGTTTCTTGACATCCAGGCTCCCCTTTCCATTTACAAAATACTGGAATCCCGTATGGCTGATGTCTCCCATACGGTAATGAAGAAACGTTGCCCCGGCTTCTACCGGAAACCTCAGGTAACTGTCTGTCTTCTTCGGTTTCGTAGCATAAACAGGTATACTGATGTACTTCCGGTAGGGTTCGGCGTTTCCTGCCACGGTCACTGACAAACCCTGTGACAGCAGCCAATTGGTCTGATCGGTGTGAGGCACCTCCCGCTTCATTCTTACCACAGTGCTTTCGCCGGGCTGAAGGGAGGCGCTATCGGTTTCAACCTCGCCCCCGGTGCCTGAGAAATGCGGATTCTCCACCCGGTTACCCAGGTTATGCACAACAAATTCGCTAAAAAGGGTTTCACCTTCTTTTGCATACTCAGGTGGGGAAACCGTTAATATATCAATGCGGCTGATTGCCCGCACCGGTACATTCACCGTGCGGGAATCCTGTAGCTTCCCCCGCGTAAAAACCTCGAATTTCACCGGGTACAGGCCCGCCCGGCTATTACTTTTTGACGCGACAGAATAATAAAAATTCCTCCCGTCTCCGGAAGGAACCTGCATTTGAGAAAGCAAATGCCACTCTTCCGGTACCGTCAGACGGGCTGTAACTGAGTCTGCCGTCCGGCCGGTTTTAAAAACCATCGTCAGGTAGTCCCCGGGCATCAGGGTATCCGGAGCGGGCACATACGTAATCCCGACACTTTCCTGGGAAAACGAATGTACACCACAAAGTATTCCAAATATGGAAATCCATATTTTCAAGTGCCGCCGCAACTGATGATGATTTAAAAGCACAAGGTCTGAAAGAATACCTAAAGCTCAAGCGAAAGGTTAGAGCCGAACAGATCTGTTCCGTTGTCCGCGATGAGCACACCTGCAAATTTCCCGGCGGGTATCCCGTCCAGGTCAATTACAAAAGAGTTACAAAACGATGGATAGACTCTTCTACCGGTGCTCTCCAGCTTTTTCACTTTACCCCCCTGCTCGTCATAAAGCTCTAAAATTACTCTTACTACGGCCGTATATTTGCCGCTGTTTTTAAGGGTCACCGCTAATGATGGTTTATCTCCTTTTTTGACGTCTACGTTTTCAAAGGCTATGGCCGGGCTCTCAAAGCCGCCTACGTTGACTACCAGCTGAATAGCGTATCTCACTTTGGAATTCACGGAGACTCCCTGAATAGTTTCTTCTTTCACAGGCTCAGCTCCTTCCACCATCAGCACCTGCCAGTAGCTTCCGTTCGCAACTTCGTCCCGGGGTATTTTTACGGTATAGATCACCTCATACTCTTCCCCCGCTGACAGCGTCTTTTCGTCTACATTGGTGTTCAGCCAACGGCTTAAAGAATAGGCGCCCCCGCTGTCGTTCACATAGTCCAACGATTTGCCGCATTCGGCTACAAGGTCCTGCCGGTAGATCAATATCCGCGCAGGACCTTTCCCGTCGTTCTTCAGTCTTATCTTTCCCTGAAGTTCCGTTCCGCTGGCAGCATTATGAATATGGGTCAGCCCATTGAGTACCACGATGGCTGCCTGGGCAGAAAAGCCAGAGCAAATCAGCCAAGCCCACACCAATAGCAGACTTCTCATACCCTTAAGATTTTCGGGACTGCGCCAAATTAATTATCCGCCAGCGTATAAGCCACCGTAACTACATCAGGACTTCCGGCATTACTCCTTAGATTGGCGTAATTAGCATCAGCCGCCTCAAAAGCGTAGGTCAGCTGGTGGCCCTGCGACGCTCCGTCACCGGTATAGGCGCTACCTACCCCTGTAATAATAGACTGAGCCGAGCCGGTTAATGTTACCTGGGCCGTAGGAGTGCCCAAAGTACCTTGGCCCCCGGTAGCGGTCCCGGCTACAACCTTTATGGACACGCCAGGCGCGGTTCCCGAGGTGATGGATACCGTTACGGCCCGTGCTGTTGCCCCGCCGGCTTTCAAAATAGAAGAATAGTTCAGCCACAGGCTGGTATTGTTAGCCGGAGCCGCAAGCGGGTCCCCCGCCTCATCGCTGTGCGTAAAGGTGGCTGAAATGTTCTTTGAAGCATTGGGTTCAATGTCCAGCAAAGCCACCTCAGGAATGGTAATGGTGATCGTGTGGCTGTCTTCATTGGTATCGCTCTGAGCGTAGGCGACATTGCACAATAATAAAGACACTACAAATAGCTGTAGGAAGGAGGTAAAAATAGATTTCATGAGGGTTTTTGATAACGTTTTGAATTATTCGACAAAGTGCTACCTTTCCAGCAAAAAATCACCATATCAAAGCAAAATATTTTTTAAAAATTTATTCATCGTTCTGCTCCAAAATCGTTCCTTCCGGTCTCTCTACCCTATGCGGAAAAAATTGTGTAGTTGTCAGCTACCTATATTGTTGCCTCGAATTCCATTGAAGCACGTTTGGTGCTTTGATTTAAATAAACAACGCTTAGCTTTTGACCTGGTTGAGGATCAGACATCCGGCAGATTGTGTTAAAGGGGTTCGACGGGCTCACCCGCCGTCCGGATGGCAGCCTCCGGTAGGCAGCCTTCGACGAGCTCACCTGCCATCCGGTAGGCAGCCTTCGACGAGCTCAGGCGCCATCCGGACGGCACCATCCGGACGGCGCCACATCCGGACGGCGCCTGAGTCTGTCGAAGGCCGGTGCCTGAGCCTGTCGAAGGCCGGTGCCTGAGCCTGTCGAAGGCTGATCTTTGGACACCCATTCAATAGAAGCCATGCGTTCCATTATCAGCCATCTGTAACTTTGTTGTACAGAAGGGCACGAATGGGCTACTTTATTCGTGAACTCGTGGCAACAGACTGCCCTCCTCTCCGGGGGTAAGCTGATCATTAGCGGAAGCAGCGGCAAATAGTATCACAATTACGCAGGAAAATAGAAGGACCTACCCTTTATAAAATATAATTTTGCTTTACCGCTCATCTGCAAAATTTTCGCTCAAGAGGCCGGAAAACATCAGTAAAAACCCCAGCAGGAACCCCGCTAAAAGCCCATGAATCGATCTTTACCGACGTTTATAAGTTTGCCCGTACTGGTGATGGCCGCGGTTCTGGCATTTTCAAACCCGGTAAAGGCACAACTTTCTTACGGGATCCGCCGGGTAAAAAAACCGGTGACGATCGACGCCAACTGGGATAAAAAAGCATGGAAGAAGATACCGGAAGTAAAAATTGGCAACCCGATGGGAAAAGTACCTGCCTTCTCGCCGGTTACAACTGCCAAGGTAGCGTACGATGATCACCACCTTTACCTGATCTTTAAAGTCGAAGATAAATTTGTAAAGAGTACGGTTACCGAATACAACGGGAACGTTTCCGGCGACTCCTGCGTGGAGTTCTTTTTTGCCCCCGACGAAACGCAGCCCCTGCACTATTTCAACCTGGAGATAAATGCCGGCGGGACTCCGCTTATGTTTTTTGTAACCAAACCGTGGACCGAGTTTACCCCGCTCGACAATGAGAGTATCAGCCAGATACAGATCGCGCATTCCCAGCCTAAAGTGGTAGACCCCGAGGTAAAGGCTCCGACGACCTGGGTAATTGAATGCAAAATCCCGTATGAGATGCTGAAGAAGTTCTCGAATGTAACGATGCCCCGTAGCGGCGCCGAATGGCATGCCAACTTTTACAAAACCGGCAGCCGGACCAGCAACCCGCACTGGTTCACCTGGTCACCTGTTGACTTTCCTAAACCCAATTTTCATCTGCCCGAATTTTTCGGCACTTTAAAATTCAAATAACCATAAGGATGAGGCTCACGAAATTACGTACCCGAAAAGGTGTTGAGGCATCTGCCATTTTTGTAGGCGCTACCTTATTAATGATGAACAGCATATCCTGCTCGACAGGATCAGAAAAAAAAGCTATGTCAGAGGAAGCACTCTTTGTTGCAACGGTATTGACTGATACAAACAGTTTTACATCCGGCGCAGAAGGCCCCGCCGTAGATGACAAGGGGAATCTGTATGCCGTGAATTTCGCCACTTCCGGAACAATCGGAATGGTACAGGATTCCGGCAAAGCCGGCATATTTGTAACGCTTCCCGAAGGCAGCGTCGGCAACGGGATCAGGTTCAACAGCAAAAAGGAAATGCTGATCGCCGACTATCCCAAGCACAATATCCTGAAGGTAGACATGGGTACAAAGGAGATTTCGGTTTTTGCCCACGAACCGAAAATGAACCAACCCAACGACATTGCTATCGACGGCAAAGACCGTTTATACGCCAGCGACCCCAATTGGTCTGACAGCACCGGCAATATCTGGCGGATCGATCCCGACGGGAAGGTTACCTTGCTGGAGGCCGGCATGGGCACTACCAATGGAATCGAGGTAAGCCCGGGCAACGACCTGTTGTACGTCAACGAGTCGGTCCAGCGAAAAGTCTGGGTTTACGACCTTTCGCCCGAAGGCAACGTGAGCAATAAACGCCTTCTTATCGAATTTCCCGATTTCGGGATGGACGGCATGCGCTGCGACCAAAAAGGCAACCTGTATATTACCCGGCATGGAAAGGGTACCATTGCCATTGTGGCACCCGACGGCAAACTGATCAAAGAAGTGACGACCACCGGAAAAATGCCGAGCAACCTCGCTTTCGGCGGCCCGGACGGCAAAACCATTTATATAACGATACAGGACAGGGGAAATATTGAAAAGTTTCGCACAGACACCCCCGGCAGGGAGTGGAAGCAATTTCCCTGAGTCATCTCACCCCCATTCTGTTCCTAAATCTGTAACTATTTCTATTCCTAAATAACCCTTGAACTGGTCCCTGATATATCGCATTTTTTTGTATTTCGCGATCTGTCTGCTGTCTGTAACCGCTTACCTGGCGGTTACAGACGGGATCTCCTCCGCCGGCCCATTTTTTGTCAGCGGAATGATCTGCCTCTCCGTTTCCTTTCGGGGCATTCCTATTCTGAAAGGCCTGGCTTTCACCGTATTTATCCTGGGTATTACCATTACCGCGCTTTATTACCCGGGAGCGTTTCTCTCATGGAACGGGTTTGAGCTGGCGCAGCTGATCACGCCGCTTATCCAGCTGATTATGTTCGGCACAGGCTCTTCAATGGGCATAAAGGACTTTGTTGAGCTCTCCCGCTCTCCCAAATCGGTTGTAGTCGGGGTGGTTGCTCAGTACACCGTTATGCCGCTGCTCGGGTTTGCGCTTGCAAGGCTGATCGGGTTCGACGACGAAATTGCGGCCGGGCTGATCCTGCTCGGGTGTGCGCCCACGTCGGTCACCGCCAGCCTGTTCAGCTACCTGGCCAAAGCCAACGTGGCGCTTGCCATTACCGTTACTTCCATCACGACACTCCTCGCGCCGGTGCTTATTCCGCTGCTCATGAAATTGCTGGCAGGCGGGTATATCGAAATTGACGTACTGGGCATGATGTGGGGCATGATCAAAATCGTTCTTCTCCCCATCGCCGCCGGGCTGATCTTTAACAAGTTAACCAGCGGAAAGGCCAAATGGCTGCAGGAGGCGATGCCCTATGTATCCATGTTCGGAATCGCGCTGATCGTTGCTATTATCATAGCAGCCGGCCGCGAAAGTATTCTGAACATAGGCTTCCTGCTTTTACTGGGCGTATTTCTGCACAATGTGCTCGGCTATTTCTTTGGTTACTGGATGAGCCGCCTCTTCGGCCTGCAGGAACGTGATTGCCGGACAATCGCGATTGCTACCGGCATGCAAAATGCCGGAATGGTCTCGGGCATCGCCAAGGTCATGGGAAAAATTGCAACGGTCGGCCTGGCATCTGCCATTTGCGGACCGCTTATGGGCTTCACCGCCTCCGTTCTCGCCTCCTACTGGAGCAACCGCGGAGACGATATAAAAAGCCCGTAATTAGCCACTGCTTCGCAGCTATTTTATTGTGCCGCGTCAGGTTGCGAATTGCTTTCAGATTATGATCTTTGAAAACCGTCCGGTAGCACTTCCGTTGTTATACAAATATTATTTATATAAAATTGCCATGAGAGGCGGGTATCGGTTCGCTGTTGAAATGAAAGGCCGGTACCAGGCAGCTTATGGCTCAAATCTTGTTATTCTTATGAAATCATTTTTCAGGTATTTCTCTCTGTTTGTTTTTGCGGCTTTGCTGCTCCCCGCTTCTTCCTTTGCCCAAAAGGCAACCAATGCCGAGAAACGTATCCAGGAGCTGGGTATTCAGCTGAAACCCCCGGGAAAACCCATTGCCAACTTTGTAACGGCGGTTACGGTAGGAAAACTGGTCTATCTCTCCGGCCACGGGCCTGTGCAGGAAAACGGCGAGTACATGAAAGGAAAGGTAGGGTCGGATCTTAATACGGAGCAGGCGAAAGAAGCTGCCCGGCTAACCGGTATTTCACTATTGGGCGCACTGAAGTCTCATATCGGCGACCTTAACAAAGTTAAACGACTCGTAAAAGTTTTGGGTATGGTCAATGCAATTCCAACTTTTGATCAGCATCCGATGGTAATTAATGGTTTTTCCGATCTTATGGTAGATGTCTTCGGAGAAAACGGGAAACATGCACGCTCGGCAGTTGGCGTGGGCTCCCTGCCGATGAATATCCCGGTTGAGATTGAGATGATCGTGGAGCTGAAATAATTTTTACGACACAATAGTATGATTTGTTCCGTTGTTGATACGCTTGAGTGCTTAAGGCAGGGTTTTCTCCGGAGGGGGAAAACCTTCCTTTTTACCGGTTTGTACCTCGGTTTGGCAGGAAGTCTTTTCGGCCAGGCTGCAAAAACCAACCTCCGTCCGGCCGCGGCAGGCAGGAAAGGGATGGTTGCCACTGCCCATCCGCTTGCTTCGCTGGCCGGCCAGAAAATACTGGCGGAGGGAGGAAACGCCATCGACGCCATAGTGGCTGCCGCTGCGTCTCTCAACGCCGTTGAGCCCTTTATGTCGGGTACCGGCGGTGTGGGTTACATGCTCTACTACTCGGCGAAGGACAAAAAAACGCGTTCGCTCGTATTCGGCGGCTGGGCCCCAAAAAACTTCGATCCGGGCAAAGTTAAAGATATCGTCAAGTTTGATGACGGAGCAGGCCACGGCAGCAGAATGGAGGGGATAGGTCCCCGCACTGTTGCGGTACCGGGCAATCTTGCGGGGTGGGATCGGGCTATAAAGGATTTCGGTACCATGCCCCTTTCAAAAGTGCTGGAAAGCGCTATTCAATACCTGGAAGAGGGGGTACCGGTTACCGAATATGACCAGGCCATGTGGGCGGGAATCGTTCAGCGCGTTGCTCCGCACCCGCATGCAGCGGCTATTTTTCTGAAACCCGACAAGTCTCCCTATAAAATCGGTGATATTTTTACGAACAAACCGCTGGCCCAGACCATGCGGCGTATCGCGCAGGAAGGGGCGGATGTCTTTTATAAAGGCGCTATTGCGCGCGAAATAGCGGAGTCTTTCCAAAAAGACGGCGGCTTTATTACCCTGGAAGATCTCGCAGCGGTACCCGGAAGGCTGAAATGGGCCGAGCCCATTTCGATTGACTACCATGGCTACAAGGTATACAACAATCCTCCTCCCGGAATGGGCCTGCAGCAGATGCAAACCCTGAAAATCATGGAGGGCTTTGATGTACAAAAGATGGGACATAACAGTGTTGAATATCTCGCTCACCTTTTCGAAGCCGTTAATCTCAGCCGCATTGACAGCGACAAGTACATTGGCGACCCGGATTTTGTGGAGGTGCCGGTGAAAAGGCTCCTGTCCGAGGAACACATCAAAGGCCAGCGCCAGAAGGTAGCGGAGCGGGTAAAAGAACGCCTCGCCAACCGCAAAAAACATTCGTCTTTCATTCCCCTGGCCCCTTTGCAGGAAACCGGGGACCAGTACCGGTACGCCACAACAAGTTTGTCGGCTGTTGACCAGTGGGGAAATGCCGTAGTAATTACCCAAACGCTGGGTGGCGGGTTCGGCTCCGGCTACGTAGCCGGGAATACCGGTGTTGCATTTAACAATGCGCTTGAGTGGATGACCATCGACCCCAAGGCGGCCAACGGCTTCCGCCCGGGGAAAGGCGTCTCCTGGTGTATTGGTGGCATGATGCAGTTCCACAAGGACGGGAAACCCCACCTGGTAGTCGGCTCGCCCGGCAGTTTCGGTATATTGCAATCCGTGCCCCAGGTTGCCATGAACGTCATTGACTTCGGGATGAACATCCAGGATGCCATCAGCGCCCCGCGCTTCCGCTGGAAGGACGAAATGGGAAGCGTACCGGCAAAAGAAATAATTATTGAGACCCGGATTCCGAAAGAGACGCTGCAGTCGCTTCGCGAAATGGGGTACCAGCTTGACACGAGCCTCGGCGACTGGAGTATGACAGTCGGCGGCGCTCAAGGGGTCTGGATCGACTACAAAACGGGCTGGATTACCGGCGGCGCCGACCCAAGACGAAACGGGTACGCAATCGGATGGTAGGTTTGAGGTGTGAGGTGTGAGGTTTAAGCCCCTCACACCTCACACCTCAAACCCCACCCCTCAAAACCAACATCAAATACCTAACTCTTAACTAGCAATGCATTCAAAAAGTCCGCGGCGGGAATTCTTAAAGCAATCCGCCGGTATCACTGCCGGCATGGGCCTTTGGCCGCTGGCATCATTAGCCGGCACTCCAGGTACGGCGCCCCAGGAACCTTCGGCTCCTAAAAAAGCCGCCGGCAAGAAAAAAATTGCGTTTCTTGCCAACATTTACCGCAACAGCGCACATGCCGATGTGATTGGCACCAAGCTGTTTGCCGGCATCCCTACCGATACAGGCATGGTAGAACCCGAAGTAGAAATTGTCTCGGTCTGGATCGACCAGATCGGAGCAGATGACACTGGGGTTCGCATTGCAAAAATGAACAACGCACCGATTTACCCCACGATTGCAGAAGCCCTTACACTCGGCGGCGATAAGCTGGCGGTCGACGGCGTCATCTACATCGGGGAGCACGGGCAATATCCCAACAACCGGTTCGGGATGAAAATGTATCCCCGGATGAATTACCTGGAACAGATTTTCCGGGTGTTTGATGCCTCCAACCGCTCGGTCCCGGTTTTTTCCGACAAACATCTGTCGTATAGCTGGCTGGACAGCAAATGGATTTACGATCGCGCCAAGGAACTGAACGTGCCCATGATGGCGGGGTCATCACTCCCCTATTGCTGGCGCGACCCGCTGCTGGTTCACCCGATCGGTTCTAAAATAAAGGAAGCCGTGGCCATCGGGTACGCTTCACTGGACGCTTATGGCTTCCACGTTCTCGAAATACTGCAATGTATGGTGGAACGACGAAAAGGCGGTGAAACCGGCGTAGCGAGCGTTCAGGGAATAGCGGGCGCAGAAGTATGGAAAGCAATGGACAGCGGGAAAATATCAAAAACCCTCGTAGAAGCAGCCTGCAATAAGATCAAAGGGAAAGCCGGCGGCAACATGCGGGACCTGGTGAAGGACCCCAGGGCGCTGGTAATCCGCTACAACGACGGTACCAAGGGAGCCATCGTGATGCTGGACGAATATGTGAACGAAGGCTGGGCCTACGCCGCCAACGTCAACGGCAAGACGGAAGCCACTGAATTTGTGCTTGACCATAGCATGAGTTATTCACATTTTAGCTACCTTACGCTTAATATTCAGCGGTTTATGGTAACCGGTAAGCCGCAGGGACCGGTTGAGCGGACGCTCCTGACGAGCGGCATGATCGACATGGGCATCAGGTCTGTGCTGGACCATCATAAAGAGATTAAAACCCCCTTTATGAATGTCCGTTACAACGTAGAGGGGATCGAGCCTATTTTGCCCCCGAACCCGCGCCCTACCGGTCAGAGTACAGGTCCATGGCCGCCGGAGGGCTACGAGTTTATAATTCCGGAACGCTTCAAGAAAAAATAACCCAACCTTTGCCAAACACCTCAGTCCCATGAAAAGGAGAGATATTCTTAAAGGAGTAGTGGCCTTACCGGCCATAGGCGGAGTCAATATTGCCGGTACCGCTCCGGTTGTCCCGCCGAGGGATTATTTCCAGGAACTAGGTCTCCGGACCTTTATCAACGCGGCGGGGAACTACACGACCATGACCGCATCACTCATGCCGCCGGAAGTAATGTCGGCCATTCAAAGTGCTTCGCAGCGGTACGCCATGCTGGATGACGTGCAGGACAAAGTGGGCCAGAAAATCGCTGAACTGTGTAAGGCAGAAGCCGCAATGGTGACGGCCGGATGCTGGTCGGCCCTGGTTTTGGGTATGGCCGGTGTTCTCACCGGCACAGACGGCAAAAAAGTAGCTGCACTTCCCTTCCCCGAGCAAGCGGGCATGAAGTCGGAAGTAATCCTTCAGAAAACCCATGCAAACGGCTATCACCTTGCGCTTGCCAATGCCGGTATCAGGTTTGTATTTGTAGAAACTGTTGAGGAGGTAGAAAAAGCCATTTCCAATAAAACGGCAATGCTTTGGTTTCTCAACCGGGAAGGGCCTGCCGGGAAAATCGGCGATAAAGAATGGGTACAGCTGGGCAAGAAGCACGGGATTCCCACCATGATCGATATAGCCGCCGATGTTCCGCCCGTGGAGAACCTCTGGAAATTTAACGAAATGGGCTTCGACCTCGTCTGTATTTCAGGCGGGAAGGCGCTACTCGGCCCCCAGAGCACCGGCATTCTCATGGGAAAAAAAGACCTGATTGCCGCTGCAAGACTGAGCGCGCCGCCCCGTTCGGGTATCGGCCGGGGGCAGAAGGTCAACAAAGAAGAAATGATCGGTCTGTATGCCGCTGTAGAACGCTACGTCAAGCGGGATCATGCGAAAGACTGGAAGACCTGGGAGAACAGCATTGCCCACATCAAACGCACGCTCGCTCCTTTGAAAGGCGTTCAAATGGAAGATATTCTCCCGCCAATTGCCAATCACACCCCTTCGCTGAAAATCGGCTGGGACCCTGCCGTCGTTAAAATTACCCGCGAGGAAATGGGAGAAAAGCTTCGAAACGGATCACCTTCTATCGAAACGATTGCCTGGGAAGATCCTAACAGCATCCGGATCACCGTCTTTATGCTCCAGGCAGGCCAGGAACAAATTGTGGCGAAGCGCATCCGGGAAGAGCTTGTGAGAGCTTCCTCTTAAACCAGTACCGATTAACTTTTTCCCTAGCCATGCTGAAGTACGCTTGCTTCCTCTTACTCTTATTTTTTGTCCAGCCTTCCATTGCCCAGCAGTATGATCTGGTCCTAAAAAACGGCCATGTCATTGACCCTAAAAACAGGATCAATGAAAAAATGGATATTGCCATCGCAAAAGGGCGCATTGCCGCGGTCCGCAAGGGGATCCCCGCCTCGGAAAGCAAGGCGGTGGTAGACGTAACCGGGCTGCTGGTGACGCCGGGATTGATTGACATGCACGCGCACGTTTTCGCCGGAACGGTTTCGGACGGAGACCTCAGCTACGGCTTCGGGTCGCTTCCGGCAGACGGGTTCACTTTCCGTGTGGGGGTTACCACCGTGGTGGATGCCGGCAGTTCGGGCGCAAAGGATTTTCACGTCTTTAAAGCCAATATTGCCGATCGCTCAAGAACCCGCGTACTGGCCTTCCTGAATGTGGGCTACGAGGGCATGAAGGGCAGTGAATATTCTGAATATCAACAGGATGCCAAGTACATGGACCCGAAAATGGCGGCAGATACCGCCAAAAAATACAAGGACCACATTGTAGGGGTAAAAGTGGCCCATTACCACCAACCCACCTTCCTGGCCGTCGAACGCGCCGTGGAAGCCGGTGTCCTGAGCCGGCTCCCCGTTATGGTGGACTTCGGCGGGTGTAAGCCGCGATTGCCTCTCAAGACCCTCTTGTTGGATAAAATGCGCCCCGGTGATATTTTCACCCATGTCTATGGCGAATTACTTGATACAAAAGAGTCAATTGTGGACACCGCCAGAAAAGCGCTTAAACCCTTCGTTCTTGAAGGCCGCAAAAGAGGTATTATCTATGACGTAGGGCATGGCGGCGGAAGCTTCAGGTATTCTCAGGCCATCCCGGCTACCAAAGCCGGCCTGTTCCCGGATGTAATCAGTACCGATCTCCATACCGGCAGCATGAACGCGGGCATGAAGGACCAATTGAACGTGATGTCGAAGTTTATGGCGCTCGGGATGCCGCTGAAAGACGTTATTAAAGCCAGTACCTGGCGCCCGGCGGAAGTCATCAACCACCTGGAACTGGGGCACTTGTCTGAAGGAGCTGTTGCAGATATTGCAGTATTAAGAGTAGAAAAAGGAAAATTCGGTTTTTTTGATGTTGCGCGTGATAAACAAATCGGAAATCAGAAGCTAACCTGTGAGCTGACTTTGAAAGACGGTGCAGTGGTTTATGATCTCAACGCGATTTCAATTCCTTGAACATTAAAGTCAAAACCGACCTATTAGCCCCGCTTACCTTTCCATGCCCAGCTCCGCTACCCTTCTCCGCGCGATTACCGCAATTGCAGTTTCCATACTGCTTTACTCCTGCTTTTTTTCCAAAGATTCACTACCGAAAGGCGACCCTGACAATGGCGGGTTAGTACTGCCCGACGGCTTCGAGGCCGTGGTGGTGGTAGACAGCGTCGGGAAGGGGCGCCACCTGGCGGTCAATTCAAACGGCGACATTTACATGAGAATGCGAAATGTTTCCCCGGAGGGTGGCAACCTGGCTTTACGGGACACCAATCATGACGGAAAAGCAGATATCATTCAATTGTTCGGCCACTTCGACGACCGCATCAACTATGGTACGGCCATGCGTATCCACAATGGCTATATCTACTATTCAACGTCCTCTACCGTTTACCGGACCAGGCTGGAAGAAGGAAAGCTGGTCCCTTCGGGCGAGCCCGAGGTAATCGTATTTGACAGTATCGTAGGGAACGGCGGCCGCGTGGAGCACTGCGCCAAGCCCATTACCTTTGATGATGAAGGGCATATATACGTGCCCTTTGGTGCGCCGGGAGATGTATGCCAGGAGGAAAACCGGAAGCCCGGCGGAAAA
This sequence comes from Ravibacter arvi, assembly GCF_039540405.1. Lineage (NCBI taxonomy): Bacteria > Pseudomonadati > Bacteroidota > Cytophagia > Cytophagales > Spirosomataceae > Ravibacter > Ravibacter arvi. Next base: position 35,084 of record NZ_BAABEY010000009.1, on the reverse strand, counting down.
GGCAAAATGCCTTGTGACGAGCTCGAATGGCATGGCGGCGTGTGGCGCTTTGACGCCAACAAACCCAATCAAACCCAGCGGGACGGCGAAAAATATGCGACCGGTATCAGGAGCATCGTAGCGATGGACTGGAACCATTCCGACAAGAACCTTTTTGCCCTGCAGCATGGCCGCGATAACCTTTCGCGGGTCTGGCCGGAGTTGTACTCCGCCTGGCAAAGCGCATTGCTCCCGTCGGAAGAGTTTTTTAAAGTCACCAAAGGTTTTGACGGTGGCTGGCCCTACTATTATTACGATCAGCTTCAAGGCAAAAAAGTTCAGAGCCCGGAATACGGCGGTGACGGAAAAAAAACAAATGGCGCCGAAAAAGTAGGGCAGCCTCTTATCGGTTTCCCCGGCCACGTGGCCCCTAATGATCTCCATTTCTATCTCGGCGATCAGTTCCCGGATCATTATAAAAACGGCGCTTTCATAGCCCTTCACGGCTCTACAATTCGCGCTCCGTATCCGCAAGCCGGCTACATGATTGCCTTTGTCCCCTTTAAAGACGGGCTTCCCAGCGGCCCCTGGGAGGTATTTGCCGATGGTTTTGCACAGGTCGATACCATTGTCAACACCAGCGACGCCCACGCCAGGCCAGTGGGTCTGGCAATGGGACCGGACGGCTCGCTGTATATCTCCGACAGTGTCCGCGGGAAAATATGGCGGATTATGTACAAAGGCAGCAAGAGCGGCTTCGGAGAAGCACAGCTTGCTAAAATGGAAGCGAGGAAACAAAGGACCAACATCAAAAATCCGGACGAAAAAGAAGATAACCTTCAGAAAGGCGCTATAGCCGCCGGTGAGCAACTGTACAATACCTATTGTTCCACCTGCCACCTCGCCGACGGCAATGGTGATGGCAACCGGTACCCACCGCTGACGGCTTCAGAGACCGTTGCCGGTCACCCCAAAAAATTGATTGAAGTCGTCTTAAAAGGTTTCTCAGGGCCAATTACGGTAAAAGGAAAACCGTTTAATGGTGTAATGCCACCCCATGACTTTCTCACGGACGACCAGCTGGCCCAGATTCTGACTTATATCCGCATGGGCTTCAAAAACAATTCGTCACCTATATCGGCAGAACATATTAAGAGGGTGAGGGGGGAGAAGTGAGGTGTGAGGTATGAGGGGTGAGGGGTGAGGGGTAGGAAATCAGAGATCGGATGTCGGAAATCGGCACAATTGCGCGGGGCGCTTTTCTTTGATGAAAAGGCAATGTGTGATTGTGCCGATTGTTTATGCGTTTTGATCACTAAATAATTTTGTTTTGAAGTCAAATAGTTATATTTGACTAGAATTTGGCGTTATCATAAGACCGTTTAACTGATCGCTGAAAAAATTGAAGACACCGACCTGCACAGAACTAAGAATTGAACTTCAACCAAACACGAACACATGAACCTTACAGACTACAAGACTAATATCCATCTTCAGAAAAAACCATGCTAATCTTTCCCGGGTTAGTGATCTTTATTTTTTACCCGGAATAAGCCGGCAAAAAAAGCGCTCACTGATTTACGGGTTTCAGCTGTCGGCTATTTGAGAAAGCAGCCAACGGCAGGGTGATTCTTTTCACCAACAACTCTAAGCGATACGATGAACCCGGAGTGAAGGGTCCATTCTTTCGATATTTCCCTATTCCCGAAACCTTCCTGAAAACGCTGCGGAAGCTGCGGTCCCATGGCAAACCCGTTTGAGGCTTGCCGAAGGGGTCATTGGCAGTCCGTGCCGGTTATTGACTAAGAAAATATATTAACCTAAATAAACTATCCATGAATGAACATCTACAGAGAGACTCCGCCGTGTGTTTCTCACAGCTGAAAAGGCTCGCGGTCGTCATTGGCTTGTCGGTCGTTGTTTTGCCGCATGTTTCCGTTGCGGCTTTCGGCAAGAAGGCAACGGAAATACAAAACAACCGTTTTACGGCAAAGACCATTACCGGAACGATCAAAAGTGAAACCGGCGAAAGCTTACCGGGAGCGAGTGTTCTTGTAAAAGGGACAACGACCGGTACCGCCGCCGATCCGGACGGCAAATTCACCGTCAGCGCCCAGGAGGGCGACATCCTGGTAATTTCGTTTATCGGCTTCATCACACAGGAGGTAAAAATAGGCGCGGCAAGCCAGATAGATGTGGTTTTGGTCGCCGACAACACCGCAATGGAAGAAATAGTGGTGATTGGTTACGGAACGGTCAGGAAGAAGGACCTGACCGGTTCCGTCGCGTCTTTACAGCCCAAGGACTTCAACAAGGGGGTGATTACCGCGCCCGATCAGTTGATACAGGGACGGACTCCCGGCGTAATGGTCATCAATAATACCGGGCAGCCGGGCGGTGCGACAACAGTCAGGATAAGGGGAAATTCATCCATCAGGGCCGGGAATAACCCCCTTTTTGTACTGGATGGAATTCCCCTTTCGGGTACATCGGCGCGGCCGGGCGGCAGCAGTGGTTTCGGCACAGACGCCGGCAACCCGCTGACCTACCTGAACCCGAATGATATTGCCAGTATGGACATACTCAAAGATGCTTCCGCAACCGCAATTTACGGTTCCAGAGGCGCCAATGGCGTAGTCATTATCACTACAAAACGGGGCTCTACCGGCGCGCCGACAATCAGTTTCAATGCTTCCACCGGGTTTTCAACCATTTTGAAGCGCCCCGAAGTGTTGTCTACGGGAGAATTCAGAGAAGCCCTCAATTTCTACACTCCGAATGATGCGGCGGCCTCCGATTTCAAAAGTGATGTGAATGCGTTGGACGAAATATTGCGCGCCGCCCCTGTCCAGAATTACTCAATGGCCGTAACCGGCGGCACAGACGTCGGTAAGTACCGGATTTCAGCCGGCTACATGGACCAGCAGGGTATTATCAAAACCACGGGACTTAGAAAGTACACCGCCAGTCTGAACAGTAATTTCTCGTTCCTGGAAAGCAAAAAGCTGGGCCTTGATTTCAACATCCTGTTCACCCAGACCGATGAAAAAATTGCTCCGGTCAACGTCTTCGCCGGTGCGGAAGGCAACGTGATTTCCCAGGCACTCGCCTGGAACCCGACACGGCCGCTAAAGGAAGCAGACGGCAGTTATACCTATATTAACCCAATTACCCGCAACCCGCTTGCCAGTCTGGATGCATTCAAAGACCGGGCCAACGTAAACACCCTGGTAGCGAGCATCGCCCCGTCGTTCAAAATCACGAAAGACCTGGAGTACAAGCTTACCTACTCCGTAACCCGGCAGATGGGGAACAGAAGAGGCCGCCTGATCGGTGGAATCCTCGATACCGGCACGTCTAAAAACGGCATGGCGTTCCAGGCGGACAACCAGGAAACCAACCAGCAATTAACGCACACGCTATCGTTCAATAAGGCCCTCAGCGACGAGCTTAGCCTGAATGCAGTGGCGGGATATGAATTCCTCAGCTATGACAGCTTTTGGAACGTTTCCTCCGGAAGCGGCTTCACCGATGTCGGCATCGATTTCTACGACTACCTGGGCTATTCCATCGCCAACAACCGGGGCGCCAACTCCTACCGGGCGCCAACCAATCAACTGCAGTCACTCTTTTTAAGGGCAGGGCTTAACTACAAAGACAAGTTCCTTTTCACCGGAACCATTCGCCGCGACGGCTCGACCAAATTTGGTATCAACAACAAGTACGCCAATTTCCCCTCTGTCGCACTGGCATGGAACGTGAGCAATGAAGAATTCCTTAAAAACAATTCGGTGCTGTCAAGCCTGAAAGCACGCGTCGGCTGGGGAAAAACGGGGAACCGAGAATTCCCTTCCGGAGCATCCAAAGACCGCTATATTTTCGGTACGCAAAGCATTACCCAGGCCAACTACGGGAACCCTGACTTGAAATGGGAAAGCTCGTCTACCCTCAACGCCGGTATTGATTTCGCACTTTTCAACTACAAAATAACCGGCTCACTGGAATACTTCAATAAGAAAACCACCGATGCCCTTTTTGAGCGGACCATTGCGCAACCGGCACCCAGCGGTAGAATCTGGGTCAACCTGGATGGTCAGATTGTCAACAAAGGCTGGGAGCTTTCGCTGTTCGGCGCGATTATTGAGAAGCAGAACTTCACATGGAATGTCGGTGTAAACGGAACCTACGTACAGAATAGTGTTTCGGGCTTACCCGGTTTTTATGAAACTGCCGCACTCAGAGGCCAGGGCTTTTCGGGCGTGTTAGGACAAAGAATGATCAGCGGGCAGCCCCTGAACGTATGGTACCTCGCCCGATTCGACGGTATTGACCCGTCTACAGGAACCAGCAGGTACGTAGGAGCCGACGGTACCAGCGCGACTACAGTAGACCCGGCCCAAAACAAGTTCTACGTGGGTAGTCCAAACCCGAAATACCTGCTGGGAATTTCAACCGACCTGACCTACAAAAAGCTGACCGCGAATATCAATATGAACGGAACCTTCGGCCATTACCTGTTCAACAATTCTTATGCCACCGTATTGGGGATCAACAATCTTCCCAGCAGGAACATGGCGAAAGTCTTCTTCAATAAAGAGACAAAAGAGTCACTGTCGAATTCGGCGGCTCCGTCCACCCGGTATCTTGAAAAAGGCGATTACCTGAAAATGGGCAATGCGACCGTCAGCTACAATTTCGGCGGGATTGGCAAGACACTGAAAGGCCTTAATGTGTCGCTCACCGCGCAGAACCTTTTTGTCATAACGAAGTACAATGGTTTTGATCCGGAAGTAAATACCGACGGCGGCGCTGACGGCATTCCCTCCCTCGGAATCGAGTACCTCCCCTACCCATCGGCACGCACCTTCCTGCTGGGTGTGAACTTTTCACTTTAGCATTCAAGCGACTATCATTATGAAATAGCCATGAGCTTTGAGGTATTAGCTACAAGCGGCGCACAAACGGCTGATGAATGGAATAGCTCCCCCCCTCACAGCTCACAGCTCAAACCTTTTTATACAGATGAAAACATATAAAAAAATCGGCCTGATCGCTCTGTGGAGCGGGCTTCTTTTCTCCTGCACCGACCTGACCGAAACGCTTAACAGCGAGTTGGAAGAGAGCGTGACCGGCAATATTGACCCCGGCCAGCTCCTGATAGGCGCCTACAATTCCCTGAACAACCCGTACCAGCAGGACAACCGCTGGTGCCTGCAGGAAATATCTACTGATTGCGCCATAGCGCCTACCCGCGGTGGTGACTGGGATGACAACGGAACGCACCGCGCCATTCACCTGCATACCTGGAATGCGGACAACAGTTACATGAGAAATACATTTGGCGGTCTGGCAACAGCTGTTTACCAGTCGTCGAACGTATTGCGTTACAGCCCGTCCAAACAGCAGGAAGCGGAGGCCCGTTTCATCCGGGCCTTGGCGATGTTCGACATGCTCGATCTCTGGGGCGTGGTGCCGTTCCGTGACAACCTTGACGATTTCCGCGAAACGCCCCGGACAATGAAGGCAGAGGAAGCTATCGGGTTCATCATCTCCGAGCTCAACGGGATTATGGCGGACCTGCCTGCCGGCGGCCCGGCTTATGTTGCCAACAAAAATGCTGCCCGGACGCTGCTCATGAAAGTCTATCTCAACAAGGGGGCATTTCTGCAGCGGGCCAACCCCACCTTCGATGCCGCAGACATGGCGCAGGTCATTACGCTGGCCGACCAGATAACCGGCTATACCCTGGCCGCTCCGGGAAAATACTTTGACAACTTTGCACCGGACAATGACGTGAAATCAACGGAGAACATTTTCACGCTGTACAACAAGGAAGGCGAACGGGGCGGCGGTGTGGACAGGGCATTTTTTACCATTGCACATTACAACATGACACCGGGCGGCTGGAATGGATGGGCAACGCTGGGGGATCTCTACGACCGTTTCGCCAAAGGCGACGAGCGGCTTGGGATCTATTACGAATACCCGGCCGACACGACCTCCAACCGGAAAAAAAGCTACAAAATTCAGAATGTCGGTTTTCTCGCAGGTCAACAGACCAGTTGGGTTACCAACAAACCCCTAATGGCAAGGAATCCGGCTACCCAACCGCTGAACTTCTCGAAAGAAATCACGATTCGGACCAGTGGAGCGACCCTTGAAACGGCCGGCATCCGCGTGTTGAAATACCCGTTCGATTATGCTTCTCTAGGCCAGAAAAACAATGACTGGGTGGTATTCCGCTATGCTGACGTGCTCCTCATGAAAGCGGAAGCACAAATGAGAAGTTCTGCCGGCGGCACCAGCGCGGCAGCGCTTGACATCGTAAACTCCATCCGGAAAAACAGGGGTGCAACATCGCTGTCGGCACTCACCCTGGACATTCTCCTGGACGAAAGAAGCCGGGAACTCTACTGGGAAGGCTGGAGAAGGCAGGACATGATCCGTTTTAACAAATTCCTGGCGCCGAGATTGCAGAAACCTTACCAGTCGGACCCCAAATATTTGCTCTACCCGATCCCGAGCCAGCAGCTTTCGGTGAATTCTAATTTGAATCAGAATGAGGGGTATTGAGGGAGGTGTGAGGTGTGAGGTATGAGGGGTGAGGGGGAGGGATTGGATGTGGCCACTGGATTCAGGCCTCACGGTCAACTTGTTCGGTTGTTTTACATGCCCCGGAGAGGGCCGCCGTATATACCAGATACGGCGGCTTTTTTTACGGGTATTCAAATTCAACTCAGAAACCTCGGCAACGTTCCCGAATAAAAATATCGCAACAGAGTAAAAAATCATAGGACAAATGCAAAACCGAACAATATATTTGCAGTAACCTGATTACAAAAACAACTTTCAACTAAAATGACAAAAACATGTCAAACATTCCCAAAAAACACAAAAATGCAAAATTCGAAAAAGAGCGGAAACCCGATCGGAATTGCAAAAATTCCGTTTTTCGGGGCGCGTCTCTTCTGAGTTTTGTCCTATTTTTTATGGTACATTCACTGTGGGCGCAAAGCCAGCAGGTTTCCGGCAAGGTAACCGACGGCAATGGCACACCGCTCCCAGGGGTAAACGTGATCGTGAAAGGAACCACCACGGGAACCTCCACGGACACCGACGGAGCGTATGAGGTAAACGCGCCGTCCGGGACCGCCACACTGACCTTTTCTTTTATCGGATTTTCTTCCCAGGATGTAGCGATAGGCGGAAGAAGTAAAATCGATGTGATTATGAAGGAAGACGTAACCGCACTTTCCGAGGTCATTGTAACCGCACTCGGGATAGAGCGGGAAGCAAAAACCCTTACGTATTCTGCACAACAACTATCCGGTAGTCAACTAAATGAAATCCGAGATGCCAACTTCGTCAATACACTTTCCGGAAAAGTGGCAGGTATGGTGGTCACTCAGGGCTCTTCCGGCCCCGGCTCACCCACGCGTGTTACTTTACGAGGAAACCGATCGATCGCAGGAAGCAATAATGCTCTTTTTGTGGTAGATGGTGTACCGATTGACAATACCGTAAGGGGACAGGTAGGGTCGGACTTCGGAGGATACAACCGGAGTGACGGCGCTGCCAACATTAACCCGGATGATATTGAGTCAATGACCGTGTTGAAAGGTGCGGCAGCAGCAGCACTTTATGGAAGCAGGGCCGCGAACGGGGTTATTATGATTACCACTAAAAAGGGGAGTTCCGGAAAAATATCGACCAGCATCAATTCAGGTGTAGTTATGGAGTCGCCATTCATTCTTCCTGCCTTTCAAAATGAGTACGGCCAGGGCTCAGGCGGTGTTTCGTCGGAAAACGGGCAGAGTAGCTGGGGCGGAAAGACGACTACCTTCCCGAATAATATCCGCGATTTCTACCGGAATGCCATCTCAACCAACAATTCGATCAACTTTTCCGGTGGTTCGGAAAACATAAGGGCATATCTTTCCTATACTCATAATAGTAACCAGGGGATCATTCCTAACAACAAGCTACAGCGCCATACCGTCAATCTGAGAATTAACGCAAATGTAACCAAGCGGCTTTCTGTAGATGGGAAGATAACTTACGTGAATCAGGACCTTAAGAACCGGCCGTACTCCGGGGAGAATAACGGGGTCGTTATGAATCTTCTGAAAACACCCCGAAATGTTGACCTCAATATGTACAAACGCTTCGAGGATAACGATGGATTTCCTACTTACTGGACCTCATCCGGTATTTACATGAATCCGTACTGGACCCTGAATCGTACTTTTGACTATGAAACCCGGAACCGCGCCACCATTCTGGGGTCCGCCAAATACAAGATAACTGACTGGCTTGATGTTCAAGGGCGAGTAAGTTTCGACACATTTGACGATCTCATGGAGCGCGGGTTTTCAAACCGGACCGTCGTTCACGTAACAGCTGCCGGTGGAACCTACCAGAATTATGTTGCTTCAACGCTCGAGAGAAACATGGACTTGATTATTTCAGGCAATAACAATCTCGGGAAAGACTTTGCTCTGACTTACAATTTGGGAGCCGGCCAGACGTATAACAAATACCAGGAAACCGGCGGCCTGGCCACGGGACTCTCGGTTACTAACAAATTCGACCTCAACTTTGCTTCGAACCTTACCCGTATCTCAGCCTTCTCGGAAAAGGAGTTGCAATATGTCTTCGGAACAGCTTCACTTTCATTCCGCGATTATCTTACAATTGACGGTTCTGTGCGAAACGACTGGTCGTCAACGCTACCTGCGCCGCACTCTTATCTTTACTCTTCCTTTGGCGCAAACTTAGTCCTCTCCGACGCGGTTCAGCTTCCTTCCTGGGTAAGCTTTGCCAAATTCCGCGGTTCCTTTGCGCAAGTAGGTAACGATACAAGCCCCTATTCACTGGTCCCTTATTACATATATAACCCGGGAGGTGTTGGCGGCTACATTACGAGAAATACACAATTACCCAACGCCAACCTGAAGCCGGAGATTTCGTCATCTACTGAATTCGGTGTTGATCTGAGGTTCTTCAAGGGACGCCTGGGAATTGACGCTACCTACTATAACAGCAATACTGTTAACCAAATCCTGCCGCTGGAACTTCCGACAGGCACCGGGTTTTCCAGCCAGCTAATCAACGCCGGCAAAATCCGCAACCGCGGTGTTGAAGTAATGCTGACCGCTGAACCATTAAAAAATCAGCCTTTTACCTGGACAACAAGCATCAATTTTGCACGCAACGTAAACAAAATTGTAGAATTGCATCCAAACATTAAGAAGGCCTGGATTGCAACCGTTGTACGCACGGCCGGAGTAGCTGCGCACGAAGGCGGCGCTTATGGTGACCTTTACGGCTACTCCTGGGAAAAAAATCAAAACGGACAATACATTGTAAACGACACTACCGGGCTTCCGATCCGCGGTCCCATTGAATATCTGGGCAATTTCAACCCAAAATTCACTCTGGGCTGGAACAACTCATTCGGCTATAAAAATTTCGTCTTGAGTTTCCTGATTGATGGACGTGTAGGAGGCACAATGGTATCCGGATCTGAGGCAAACCTAGCCTACGATGGAAACTCGGATTACACACTTAGCCATCGCGAAGGAGGATGGTTGCTCCCTGCCGTCGGCAAAGACGAAGGAAAGCCCAACGACGTTACTATAAACTCGCAGCAGTTCTGGCAAACTGTGTCACAGGGACGCTATTCATGGGGAGAATTTTTTACCTATAACACTACCAACTTCAGATTGCGTGAACTCTCAATAGGTTATAGCTTCCCCCTTAACGACCGGAAGTTTTTCACCCAGGCAAAACTCTCGTTCACTGCCCGAAATCTCTTCTTCCTGTACAGAGGATATGCAAAAATGGACATCCCGGGACTTAAAAAACGCAAAATGAATTTCGATCCCGATGTAAACTTGGGCGCCGGCAACTTCCAGGGAATTGATTATGGAAACCTGCCAACTACACGTACAGTAGGATTGAACCTTCAATTGAGCTTTTGATTAACCTGAATTTTAAATTCCAGAGAAATGACTATATTAGATAAGAACCCCTATAAAAAAGTGCTCGGAATTGCCTCCTTGTCGCTTTCTATATGGCTGGCCGCAGGTTGTACGGGAGATTTTGAGGAAATGAACACCAGCAAAACCCAGATTATCAACCTGGGCCCCGATGAATATCCCAATATGTTCGCGCAGGCGCTTTCTCAAGGCTCCTACCACCCGTCCTATCAGACAGCCACCAATCTGTTTGCTGATTTATGGTGTCAGTACTATGCTACTACGACTCCCAACTTTCAATCTGACCGCTATCATACGAACATGGGCTGGATTGGCTCACACTGGAATCCAATTTACACCCAGGTGGTCCCGCAGTTGAAGACTATTTTCGAAAATTTCGATGCCAATTCACCGGAATATGCGCTTGCAAGCATCTGGTGGGTATTCTCTTTCCACCGGGTCACGGATTACTACGGCCCTATTCCCTATTTTGATGCCGGGATTGTTGCTAATTCAGTTAAGTACGACTCGCAGGAGGCGGTGTATGATGACTTTTTTAAGCGACTTGATGCTGCCGTGGCTATTTTAAAAACAAAGGAAAGTGATGCAAGTGTTAAACCTTTCGGCGAATCGGATATTATCTATAAGGGAACCATCTCAAAATGGATAAAATTTGCCAATACCCTGAGACTCCGCCTGGCACTTCGAATATCCCACGTCGATAAGGCCAGGGCTAAAACCGAAGCGGAAGCTGCAGTTGCTTCTGGAGTTTTTCTAAGCTCGGCAGACGATGCTATGATGGTTCGGACAGCGGTGACCAGTGCCGACGGAAACGGAATTTCGCGGATTGCCGGGTGGCAGGAGTTTCGCATGAGCGCCACAATGGAGTCCATTTTGAAAGGCTACAACGACCCCAGAATGACAGTTTTCTTTCAACCTGCATTTGCTACAAAAACTTATGAAGGTCTTAGAAACGGGTTAGATCCGGACCAGTTGGTTGCCCAACTCAACACAAACGATTACAACTCGAACGTAGGCTCACGGTGGATCCGCAATACCGGAAGCGGAAGCGGCTGGGAAAACCTTCTCGCGGTTAATGCCGACATTATGCATGCAGCTGAAGCTTACTTTTTAAGAGCGGAAGGCGCCTTAAACGGCTGGAACATGGGGGGCAAAGCACAGGATCTGTATGAAGAAGGAATCCGGCAATCAATGGCAACCTGGGGCTTTTCAGGAGCAGCCGTCGAAACCTACATTGTCGGTACGACTCCGCCCGTGGCGCCGGGAGATTCGCAAAAATCCCCCGCAGTAAGCGACATCCCGGTTAAATGGGCCGCTACAGAAGCCAAACAAAGGGAACAAATCGGTACCCAAAAATGGCTGGCGGTGTTTCCGGATGGTGCTGAGGGCTGGGCAGAATTCCGGAGAACACGTTTCCCGAAATTATACCACGTAATCAATTCTGTGAACGTTGATATTCCGACTACCCAGTTTATACGGCGTTTCCCGTTCACAGATGCCGAGAAGGCGACTAACAAAGCTGCTGTTGACGCAGCAGTCCAACTCCTTGGTCCGGGGGGTGACAAAGCCAGTACCCCCCTCTGGTGGGATAAGAATTAAAAACCCATTTTAAAAATAGCTTATAGAAGGCCCCGTATAAAAGTACGGGGCTCTTTTTTTGCAACGCAAAGTAGCAATAAATTCAAAGCCGGCATCGTCGAGTATTGCATTCAGTCCCAGGTTCCAGGACCATTAGTTATAAGCCCTGGGACCGATTCAAACAAACCACAATAGTACTAACCACCCCTTTTAAACGGACCAAACTAGATTACAGGCTGGATCGCCACGGGCTGAAGGCAAAAGGACTGCCACTTCATATGTGACTAATAACACTATCCATCCCATAAGAAAGCAAGCAGATCACCGACAAGGCGGCAAGATCGAGCCGATAAGAGATTGATTTTCCCCCCGCATTTCACAAAACATGATATTCGTACACAATTGTTCATGAAAATTCACAGGAACAGCAAAAACTGTAGGCATTGACTCGTAGTCCCAACTGAAATGCTACTCATCAAAAACACAAATAATAAAAGATTTAGTCGAACACAGAACGAGATTAAGCGTACATTCAACAGACTTCATCGAAAAAAATATAGACATACGCAATACTTCAATATCTTTGAAAAAATCTCAAAACTATCAAAATGTATCTAACCAATTCGTTTGGACCACTCCACTATTCTCTCAAAATAACTTACTCTCAATTGTTAACATTTGAAAGAACATCGTTTATATCGTCCGTTTCTTACCCGTAAACTAGCTTCGTAAGACTATGAATATCATGAATAGAAATTCCTTTCGTATACCAATTGAATACAAGCATTAAGACCGAGTCATAAACATGCACTTTCGGAGGCCCATCACCTATGACTGTTTCAGCAGCTCAAATAGTATAACTCGCAAAAAAAAAAGCTATACAGTCTCCTCATTGAAGAATTAATTCTGCACATTATATACGTTGATTTTAAACTTTACAAAAAACTCCAACTATTATGAAAACCCTTATCACACTTGTAATCGTTTTGATGCTTACGTCGCAGTTTGCGTTTTCCCAACTCGATATTCAATGCAATTTACCGGGTTGTGGAACTCCCGCCTTGCCAAATCAGTCCGTTCACAGCTACACAGCGGTAAACTCGAGTTTCGAGGGATGTACCACAACCGAACTAACCAAGTTAACAGCATGTAGATTCAAATGGGAGGTTACTAATGGAAAAATAACAAATAACAGTAGCACAACCTTCGAAGCCGACCACGCTCAAGGAATCGGTGTTAAATGGGATAACATAAATGCTCAAGGGAAGGTTAAAGTCACTGTCAAAAATAGCGCTATCTGTAGTGAATGTCCAAGTGGTAGCAAAGAAATAACTTTAGATATTAAATATTTAGGAACTCCTGGCCCTATAGAGATTAATTCAGTTGTATACACAAGCCCAAAGGAACTAACCTGTAACACATCCCCCTTGACGATCTCGGTCTCCCCAGCAGCAAATGCAACTTCATATGATTGGTCATGGCCAAGTGGCTGGAGCGGCCCCTCGTCTTCAACGACCCCTTCAGTCACGGTTACGCCCAATGGGACATCCAGTGGTAATATACAGGTAGCCGCGAAAAGAAGCGATGTCTCCGGTCTCACAACAACTCGATCACTTAGCATTACCCGCGGGCCTAAAGCTAATATCACCAGTTTAAGCTCAAGCTATATTGAAATCTGTAACCCATCCCAAACAGTAGCTCTAACGGCTTATGGCACAAATGCAGATGGCTTTAAATGGACTTCATCCTATGCCCTCATAAACGGCAGCTCTTATGTCAGTACCCCAAGTCCGGTTACAATAAGCACAACCACATCAGGCACCATATTCGTTAAAGCATATAACGCCTGTGGAGATAGCGAAAGTGAGAAAACGGTGGTTGTTAAATATGGACTGCCAGTAATTACATACGCTGCTGTTAATGGCAACGGAACTGTAACCTATCCACATTATGTGCCAAACCCGCTAAACCGATTAGAAGTTCGATCAGATGCATATAATCCTACCTATTCATGGAGCATGGTAGGAGGAAGTGCGTTTTATCTGACTCCACTCACAGGGACAATGTCCAATATCTGTGATGTTGGATACATACCAACTTTCGTGAGAGTCGAAGCAAAAGCAACTAATTCTTGCGGGTATGGAAACTATATATACTGGCTAGAGCCTAACGGAAGTATGCTAAGTGCATCTCCGAACCCCGCTACAGACGATATAAATCTAGAGTTCTCTGGAACACCCACTTCAATAAATCTATTTAGTGAAAATTCAGCCCTCGCTGCTATCTCACTCGATCAAAAGCAAATCGACAGGAAAAAGGCCATCGCCAATGGAAAAACAAAAATTGCTATCGATGTGAGAAAATTACCAAGAGGTATATACTATTTGCATGTAGAAAGCAAATCAAAAGACACCAAAAAAATGAGAATCCTATTAAATTAATAAAGAAATCAAAAAATACTGGCAAATATCTTTGAGCCCGTAAAACTACTTATCCTTCTTCTTACTTAATTCACTCGAAAATAGGTAAGAAGAAGGATTACAATCAAATAAACAACAACTTGCCCCAAATTGTCACCTTTACTCGCCAAGAAGGTCATTGTAAATATATAGTTAAAGTGAACTATTATTGATGAAACTTTTGACATACACTCCGATAGCGACAACGGTGAAATAAATTCACTATCAAGAAGTTCAAAACGAGTTTTGCAACCGGCTGGCAATAAGGACTCTACCAATGATTGGGAAAAGAAATCAAAACGCGAATAAAACATATCCGCGCGAGATATGTACCCCCCAATCTAGAAGAGTGCGGCTGAAGCCCTGATACCCAGTCTATGACCTTACGGATCCTAGCAATAAAACCGGCAGCACTTTACAGTGCTAAGACAACTAAAATTGGATCGGTTCGCAAAAAGATGATCCGACAAACAGGGATTGCACGCAAACCACTCGGAACACTTGCAGCAAAACTTGGCACCTAACCAGCCTCCCATGCTTGGATCTAATACTGAAGTAAAAAAGGACCGAATGCAAACCCTATTGGATTATGCCGATCTACAGTCCACACCAATAAAAGTCATCAACCTTAAAATATGTGCGCCCAAAACGATATAAGAGGCAATTTTCAGTAGGGGTAGAGTCCTGTTGGACGTCGTTACTTGCATCACGCTCATCTAAGAGCCGGAGCGGCTCCTGTTGACAACAAATAGACCCAAAGTATCTGCCTTTCATCAACAATTATCATTGAGACGCGCAGACCGTTACGGATAATTACAAAGAACGTTACATTTCTCATACGGCTCCCAAACAACCATCTAATCACTAGATAGTTAGCCCCAATCTCCTACTTTTTAACGGGCAAGCCTCAAAGTACATTGAATTATTCAAAATGACAAAAAAGGGACCACAGTTCCTGAGGTCTGGCTTTTGGATATTGGCAAGAAAAAGTCTCTTGCTCCAATTAATTTCTTGTTAAATTTGACAATACTAATATTTATTATAAAATTGCTACCCTATGTGGTTCCAGTCCAATAATTAAGCAACCCTAGAGTTTCTGAGATCAGCATAAGAAGCCAGGCGATAATTCGCTCGTGTTAACTAACACTTTAATTAACTTATTCCCTTCAACTAAATCAACAATTTGAAACAAGCACAACACTATCGTATTCCATAAACCTACATCTGTTACAAATTTCTCAAACAAATTGAACCGGAAAAAGAAAACTCTCAATTTCGTTTGAACAATCAATGGCTATAACCTCTTACGATACTAAACTATGATGAATACAATTATTACACTCAACGAAGAAAATAGAAAATTAAAGCTCGATCTTTTAAAACAACAAATTCCCCCTCACTTTGTTTTCAACTCACTGAATAATATTTATTCAATGGTTCAGAAAATAGATAAAGATGTCGCTTCATATGTTATGAAATTTTCAGAACTAATTCGTTACTCAATTTATGAATCAATCAACGAAAAAGTATCACTAAAAAAAGAAATAAATTTCCTAAGTAATTATATTGGCTTAGAACGCGTCAGGCATAACCCAAGGCGGGTTCGAATAGAATTCATACAAATTGGAGAAGTAAGCAATATAGGAATTCCACCACTAATGTTACTCGAACTGGTTGAAAATGCATTTAAGCATGGTATCAATAAGTCTCACGAAATGTCTTCTATTTTCGTTAAAATAAAAGTAAAGAGCAAGCGATTAATATTAATAGTACTAAACAGCACACCTATACAAAATATTTTATTAAAAGGAAACATTATAGGCGGAATTGGTTTAAAAAATCTCAAAAATAGATTGGAGTTATTTTACTCCAAAAAGCACACCCTAACACTTCAAATAGGCGAAAATAGATATATATCAGTCTTAACCATTGATCTTGGCTGAATAGGTTGGCGACCAGATTTAAGTAGATTAATATTACACAACTGCTAAAGATCTGAGCTTGACAGAACATCATAGGTCTGTAACTACAAAATACACATTCTCATTTAATCACTTCCACGCGATTAACTACTTCTCCATTTTCTCCGACTACAAGAATAGAATTAGCTTCACTAATTCGGAGGGATAAATTTTGCTTTTTCCTAAAAGTAGTCATAAATATTTCTCAATATTTCTACAGTTTTATCGTGACTAATAAAATACTAACCTGCTTGATTGTTGACGACGAACCCTATGCCCTCTCGCTTTTAAGCGATTATATTGAGAAAGTTTTCGATATTAAATTAGTCGCATCATGCGAAAATTCCACAGATGCGCTTGCCATGATTAACAATTTGAAACCTGACGTCATCTTTCTAGACATAGAGATGCCTGATTTTAGTGGCCTTCAATTGATCAGATCTCTGCATAGAGAGACCCCTGCAATAGTATTAACTACCGCACATCTAGAATATGCGGTAGAAAGCTTCGACCTAAATGTAACTGATTTCCTGGCCAAACCTTACACTTTCGATCGATTCGTTCGCGCAGTCAACAGGGTGAAGGAAAAATTTCAGCCAAACCTATTTTCAAATGTACTTCTACCGGAAGAAGATTTCTTACTCGTTAGAATTGACAAAAAAATACTACGGGTGGAGCTAAATGATTTACAATCAATCACAGCGTTTGGAGACTACGTACAAATACAAAATACAGATCGAAGGCTAACTATTCATATCACCCTAACAGAAATGGAAGAACGTCTGTCAACAAAGGGCTTTATAAGGATAAGCAGATCTGTATTGATTGCAGTCCGCGCAATTGCCTCTCTTGAGGGGAATCAACTTAAGCTTATCAATAATAACTCTTATAACATCGGAAATAAATATCGCGACAATCTACTAAATGCTTTAAGTGGAAAAATTGTATAATTTCACCGATAGTTGTACACGATACCCTAAGAAAATAAGAACATCTTGTCGACAAACATTGTTTGAAAACCACTTAGTACCTAATTTTTAACGCCTAACAAGCACAATCAGAGGCCGCAATGCTCAGTCTAAAATACTCTATTTAAACCGGACCGCTAACTTGGCACCGACCAGCCTATTTAACTGATTACTAGAAAGTACTGCAAAAACCTCACAAACGGGCATGATAGCCCAAGTAGGTCTTGAAAGCCATCAAAAGTTACCAATAACACTCAAGAGCCGGCTCCAAACACAAAGCCCATCTGCAATGTAGGGAACCTGGACTCCCAAATGTCTCATCTTCTTCCCCGAGGGTTCGTCATAAAATAGCGACGGCACCCCTCACCCCTCAAACCTCACTCCCCAAACCTCCCCCCCCCGAAAAGATAGTATTATAAACCCAAACAATAGTAGGAGTTTACATATGCCCAATCGGCCTAACTTTGTCGTTACTTCGCTCTAAACAATAAATTCTATTTATATCATGCAGACCATTACCCACCCCGACCGCGAATCAACATTTGCAACCGGCGCTTATTCAGACGGCGTCATTGCCAACGGCTTCCTGTTCGTCAGCGGCCAGGCTTCGGTTGATTTCAAAACCTCGGCTTTTATCCTGGGCACCATAGAAGAAGAAACCGCGCGGACACTTGACAACATCAAAGCCATAGTAGAAGCCGCAGGCGGCTCCCTGGCCAATGCCGTAAAGTGTACTGCCCACCTTTCCGATATTGCAGACTTTGACCGTTACAACAAAGTGTACGCCAGTTATTTCCCTACCCATAAGCCTGCCCGCACCACCGTGCAATCGGTACTCGCGGAAGGCATAAAAGTGGAAATCGACTGTATTGTAAAACTCTGATCCGCAACTTTCTTGAAAGCAAGCAAGACTTCCGTCGGTATCGTCGGGCTGGGCCTGATGGGAAGAAGCATCGTGGTCAATATGCTAGCGGCGGGACATCCCGTGAAGGCTATTGCACCCACGCCGCAGGACGTTGAAAAAGCAGAAGAGCGTATTTCCCAAACCCTTCGTCATTGCGACGGTCTCGGGCTTGTAGCAGTTCCGCTCGAAAAAGCCCTCGGCAATCTCCTTATCACGGAAGATTACCAGGCGTTGAGCGACTGCGCGCTGGTCATTGAATGTGTAATTGAAAAAATTCCAGTCAAACAGTCGGTACTCGGCAAAATAGATGCCGTGGTCAGCCCCGACACCATTATCGGAACCAACACTTCGGCCATTCCCATCAGTACACTCCAGGAAATGGTCTCGCACCCCGAACGTTTTGTCGGCATTCACTGGGCAGAGCCCGCCTATCTTACCCGTTTCCTGGAGATTATCTGCGGCGAGAAAACGACGCTGGCCAATGCCCGGAAAATTTCGGACATGGCAGTAGGCTGGCGGAAAGAACCTACTATTCTCCGAAAAGACATTCCCGGGTTTATCACCAACAGGCTGATGTATGCGGTCTTCAGGGAAGTATTTGCGCTTGTGGAAGCAGGGCATATCAGCCTCACCGATATCGACAAATGCTTTCGTTACGACGCCGGGTCATGGATGACGCTCATGGGGATCTTCCGGCGTTGGGACTATCTGGGGCTTGAAGATCTCGGGCAGATGAACCTCCTGTTTAAAAAGCTCTCCAACACCGAAAGTGTTCCGGAAACCATGGAAAAAATAGTAGAAAACGGTGGCAGGGGGATTTTGACAGGGAGCGGCTTATATCAATATTCTCCCGCCGAGGCCGACCAATGGGCAGACAGTTTTGCAGCTTTCAACGAAGACATCTATGACCTGGCCGCACAGTATCCTGCGATCACCGCCCTAAACCACGAAACCGATGCCCACCAATAAGTCCAACTACTACGCCCTCGGGATTATCGCCATCCTTTTTTTCGTCTTCGGTTTCATCACCTGGGTAAACGGCGTACTGATCCCCTATTTCCAGATTTGCCTGGAACTGACCAATTTCCAGTCGCTTTGGGTAGCGTTCGCCTCTTATATTGCTTATTTCGTAATGGCCATCCCGTCGGCCTACATCCTTAAAACAACGGGTTACAAAAAGGGAATGGTGATCGGCCTCATCGTCATGGCCCTCGGCACAGCCGTATTCCTGCCCGCTGCCTATACCCGCACCTACGGGCTCTTCCTCACAGGGCTTTTCATTACCGGGACCGGCCTGGCCCTGCTCCAAACCGCGGCCAATCCCTATGTGGCCATTATCGGCCCCATAGAAAGTACCGCCCAGCGTGTGGGGATCATGGGAGTAGCCAACAAAACCGCCGGGATTCTGAGCCAGCAGATTCTCGGAACCATATTCCTGCTCAGCGCCGACAGCATTGTCGCTTCCGTAGCAAAAGCCAATGCAGTGGAACGGGCCGCCATTCTCGACGAATATGTGCTTAAAGTAGTCAACCCTTATCTCGTCATTACGGTCATCCTGCTTTTGCTTGCCGTTCTGATCGGATTTTCCAGGCTTCCCGAAGTACAGGAGTCGGGGGCGCCCGAAACCTCCCCGAACCAGCAGAAGAAGACTTCAGTTTTCCAGTACCCCTACCTCGTTTTGGGGGTGCTTGCGCTCTTCATGGCCGGCGGATGTGAAGTGATTCCTATCGACTGTATTATTCTGTACAGCAAAGCTATGGGTATCCCCTTGCAGGAAGCCCGCCATTTCACCGAATATACCCTATACGCCATGTTGGGCGGGTATATCACGAGCACCATTGTGATTCCGAAGTATATCTCACAGCAAGCTGCGCTCAGGTATGTCTCTATTTTGGGCTTACTATTTTCGTTCGGCGCTTACAGCACAGAAGGTCTCACCTCCATCGGCTTCATGATCGCCATGGGCTTCGGAGCGGCACTGCTGTGGGGCACCATCTGGGGACTCGCGGTGAGAGAACTGGGGCGTTTTACCAAAATCGGTGCGGCTCTTTTGTTAATGTCCGTGGTCGGCGGTGGGCTTTTCCCCCTGATGTTCGGGCGCATGATTGACATCTACCCCGCCAACCCGCAGATGGCAGCCCTGGTACTGGTACCGTGTTACGCATTCCTGTTGTTTTACGCAATTAAAGGCTATCAAATCAAAAACTGGCGGCCCAATGAGTAAACCGCGGCTGCGAACAGTTTAATAGGTGTGAGAGGTGAGTTTTGAGGCGTGAGGGATTAGCTGCAGGCAGGCGTCAATGCTCACGTTTCAAACCCCTAAATAATTGAATCCCATTTCATTATAATCATCCGCTGCAAACGGATACCTGTTCTTATGCAAAACAACCGATATCAAAAATCAGCAGAGCTGCTGGCCCGAAGCAAAAAAGTACTTGCCGGCGGAGTAGCCTCGGAATTCAGAAAATACAACCACCCGCATGCCATTTTTTATTCGGGCGGAAAAGGAAGCAGGATTACCGATGTTGACGGCAACGAATACCTCGACTTCACGCTCAGCCAGGGCCCGCTCATCCTCGGGCATTCACACCCGCACGTACTGGAGTCGGTGCGGGCTTACTCCGAGGAAGGCCAGCTATATGCCGGACAGCATATCCGTGAAATCGAGCTGGCGGAAAAACTAAACAAGCATATCCCCTCAGCGGAATTGATGCGCTTCTGCCTCGACGGTTCGGAAGCCGTACAAACCGCCTTCCGGATTGCCCGTGCCAAAACCGGCAAATCAAAATTCCTCCGGTTTGAAGGACATTATCACGGCTGGCTCGACAACGTGGCCTGGGGCATTTCCACGCCGTCCGAGGAGGCATTGGGTTCCCGCGAAGCGCCGCAGGTCTTCCCCTGGTCTCAGGGAATATCGGCCGGCACACGCGATGAATTTGTCATTTTACCCTGGAATGACCTCGAACTGGTCAGGCAAACAGTAGCCCAACACCACCATGAGCTGGCGGCTATTATCACCGAGCCGATCATGTGCAACAACGGTTGTATCGTACCGAACGAAGGCTTCCTCCAGGGGCTTCGGGATATTTGCACCGAATACGGCATCGCACTGATATTTGACGAAGTTATTACCGGCTTCAGGATGCATCTTGGCGGCGCCCAGACTTATTTTGGCATCACCCCCGACCTGGCCATCTTCGCCAAGGCGTTTGCCAGCGGTTATCCCATCAGCGCCATCGTCGGGAAAAAGGACTGGATGCACCTGGTTGAAGAAGCCAAAGTGATCCACGCCGGAACCATGAATTCCGGGAACCCCACCGTTGCTGCCGCTTTTGCCACCATAGAAGTGCTGGAGCAGGATCAGCCCCATGAAAGGATGTTCCGTCTCGGGAAAAAAATCATGGCCGGATTCGAAAAAATAGCTGCGGAAACCGGACAAAACCTGATCGTCCAGGGGCCCGGCCCGATGTTTAATATTGCCTTTGCCGATGCGCCTGCCAATGACTATCGCGGTACGCTGCGCTATGACAAAGCCAAGTTGGGCCGTTTTGTAGCCGCTTTACATGACGCCGGCGTTCGCATCATAGGCCGGGGACTGTGCTACATCAGTGCCGCCCATACGGATGAAGACGCGGATGCTTTCCTGAAAGCAGCCGAAACAATATTAAGCCGCGGCCTATAAACGCAAAGCGGACCGCTACGAGCCGTGAGGCAGAGGCTCACTCCTTGCTCCTCACGGTTCAAATCCAGAACACATGAAACAACCAATTCTCCTGTCTGGCGAGGGAAAGCTTTTGTCCAGCACTGCGGCTTGCCTGTTGCGGGCCGGTCACGACGTTTACGTCATTTGCGACGGGGCTGAGCAGGCTCGGAATACAATCGTCCACCATCTTTCCAAAAGCGCCGACCTGCTTCCCGGAAACGTGAAAGCCGGCACGCTCTTTTTTGACGAAAGCATTGGTAGCAGAAAATTTTCGCTGGCGATTGTCATTACTGCGGATGACCTCAACCAAAAACGGGAAGTGGTACAACACGCAGACCAGCATCTTGAAAAAGACGGAATTCTGGCGGTCAACCTTTACGCTACAGAATTGCAGGAAGTAAGGCCTTCCGCTTCATCTCCGGCCCGCGTAATTGGCTTAAACTGGACTGAACCGGCTCACACTACGTTTTTCCTGGAGATTATAGCTGATTCCCAAACCGATCCTGCAGTCACTGACCGCCTTCTTGCGTTGGGCAAAGATTGGGGCAAAGACCCGCATATTGCCAGAAGCGGCTTTAGCGTCCGGGCCCGCCTGGAGGCCGCCCTCACCCGCGAAGCACTTTTCCTGGTAGCCAACGAATATGCCACTTTCGAAGACATAGACCGTAACTGCCGCAATGATGCCGGCTATTACCTGCCTTTCGTCGGCAATGGCCGGTACATGGACCTGATGGGCACGTCAGCCTACGGTGTAGTGATGAAAGACCTTAACCGCCATCTTTCGAAAGCAACGGAGCTCGATGAAAAGACCGCCTCACTCCTCTCCGACCAGAAACTGGGCATGGATGCCGGCGAAGGTTTCTTCAGCTATTCGGAAAAAGAAACCGCTTCCTGGAAAGAGAAAGCGGAATCTTTCAGCTATAAGATTCATGAGCTGATCAGCAAGTACCCGAGTGAGTGAGACTGGGGGTAATCGGAAATCAGAAATCGGAAATCAGAAATCAGTCCATCATCACCATCATCTCATCATCTCATCATCTGCTGCAAGCAGCTAAAACCTCACAACTCACCGCTCAAACCTCATGAAAAAACTAATCATTGATGGCCACCTGGATCTGTCGATGAATGCCATCGAATGGAACCGCGACCTGGTGCAGCCGCTTCACCTGATTCGTGCGCGTGAGGCCAATATGAAGGACCGTCCCGACCGGGGCAAAGGTACTGTCTGCCTGCCGGAATTACGCAAAGGAAGGATAGGGCTGGTGGTTGCCACGCAACTGGCGCGGGTTTCACCAAAGGGAAACCCTGCTCTTTCCGCCTGGAGCTCTCCGCAGCAGGCCTGGGCCATGACCCAGGCGCAACTGGCGTGGTACCGCGAGATGGAACGGCTGGGAGAAATGGTCGCGATCCGTAACCTGCCAGAACTGGAAGCCCACCTCGATCTCTGGAACAACGCTGAGATCCCGGATGATAGCAAACCCGTTGGCTATATTCTCAGCCTGGAGGGCGCCGACTCGCTGGTTGACATTGATTATCTCCACCGTGCGCATGAGTATGGGCTGCGCGCCATCGGCATGTCGCATTTCGGACCGGGAAGGTACGCCGGAGGAACCAAATCAACCGACGGAATTTCCGAAGCCGGCTTTCGGCTGCTCCGGGAAATTGAGCACCTTAACCTGATCCTGGACGTGACGCACCTGACGGACGAAGCATTTTCAGAGGCCGTCGCACATTTCAACGGTCCTATTTGGGCGAGTCATCATAATGTCCGGAAACTGGTTCCCAACCAGCGCCAGCTTAGCGACGACCAGATCCGGATACTGATCGAAAAAGGTGCGGTAATAGGCGGTATGCTCGATTGCTGGGCAATGGACATCCGTTTTATAGACGCCGTTTCCGATCCCTGGCAACTGGACATTAAACTGGAGAGGCTGATCGACCACTGGGACCATATCTGCCAGATAGCGGGGAACAGCCGGCACATCGCCATCGGCAGCGACCTGGATGGCATTTTTGGTACCGAGCAAAGCCCCTGGGACCTCGATTCAGTCGCCGATCTCCAGAAGTTTGAAGCCCTGCTCACCCAACGTGGCTATTTACCGGACGATATCGATAATATTTTTCATAAAAACTGGCTGCGCTTTTTGCGCAAAGCCTGGGGGTAGGTGTGAGGTGTGAGGTGTGAGGTATGAGGGATTAGCCATAAGCCGCACACAAGTACCGGCCTGCGCGGCCCGACCTGCGCGGCCCGGCCTACGCGGCCCGGCCGATTTCCGATTTCCAATTTCCGACTTCCAATTTCCGACATCTCTTACCCATATGACAACAGCGAATTTTCTGGCCGGAGCAGCTAAAGTAAATATCACTCCGCCTCTTGGAACAAGGATCAATGGCGATTTCATTACGCATTTTGCCAACTATATCCACGACGACCTGTTTGCACGTGCCCTGGTACTGCGTTCCGGTGAAACTACAGTCGCTTTCGTCGTGATTGACACCTGTATTATTCCAAAGGAATTTGCAGATCAGACGAGGAAGCTCATTGAGGCAGCCACCGGAATTCCGTTTCAGCAAATCCTGCTTTCCAGCACGCACACGCATGCTGCAGGCTCGCTCGCCGACGTCCACCTCGGCAGCATCGACGTGGACTACACTCGTGCCCTGCCCGACAAAATACTGGCCGCTGTCAAAAGCGCGCTCGAAGCCCTTCAGCCGGCTACTATTGGCCATGCCGCCACAAACGCCCCCGAACACGTGGTCTGCCGGCGTTATCGCCTGAAAGACGGCAAGGGTTACCCCAACCCGGTAACCGGCCTGCAGGATGTTGTTAAGACCAACCCGGCCGGGATGGAACAGTGGATCGATCAGCGCGTGGCCGTACCCGATACGGAGCTTTCGTTCCTGGCAGTACGCTCCCTCACCGGGGAATGGATTTCAATTCTGGCCAACTACTCCCTGCATTACGTAGGCGACTGGGCCAACGGAACCATTTCAGCCGACTATTTCGGCGTCTTCGCATCACACCTGGAAAAACACCTGGGCGGCGAAATGGTAGCCATGATGTCAAATGGCACCAGCGGCGATGTCAACATCTGGGATTTCCTGGAACCAGACCGCTACCCGACCGAATACTTCGCCAAAAGCAAAGTAATAGGTGAAGACCTGGCCAATAAGATACTGGCTGTGGTGAATACTGTGCAGTGGGAAGAAAACCCGGCGCTTTCCGCCGCTTACGAAGACGTCGCGCTCACCCTGGACCGGCCGACAGCCGACCAGTTACTTGCTGCTGAAAAGGTGGTTAGCAATACTGATTACGAGCAGATTGCACCCGATACACCTGAACAGATCCGGGCGCTTTATGCCCGGGAGCAGCTCCTGCTGAACCAGTTCCCGGAAACAATATCCTGCCCGGTACAGGCATTGAGAATAGGCAATATTGTAGTCGGGGCGCTTGGCGGAGAATTTTTCGCGGAAACCGGCCTGTGTCTCAAGGCGGAGTTTGAATCGGTTCGTTATTTCACCATTACGATGGCCAATGGCAACATCGGCTACGTACCGCCTGCAGACCAGATGGCGTTGGGAGGGTATGAAACCTGGCGCTGCCGGTATCGCAGCACCACCGATGTCAGCGAAAGTAAAGTAAGGGAAGCCCTTTCCCAAAAGATTTCGGGGCTTCTATGAGGCATAATGATGCATGGGCAACCTGGCGATGCCGTGATAGAGCTTGCGGTAGTCGCTGGGTGTCATGTTTTTCAGCTTCTTGAACTGCCGGTTAAAGTTTGCCAGGTTATTAAAGCCGCTTTCGAACGCAATTTCTACCACGTTCCGGTCACTTTCCGACAATAGCTTGCACGCGTGACCGATCCGGACGCTCGTGAGGTATTCTACGAAAGTACAGCGGAACTGCTCCCTGAAAAAGTTGCAGAACGCGGTAACCCCCATGTGGCTGTATTCGGCGACATCGGCAAGGGTAATGTCCTTGTCGAAATTCTGCATAATAAAATTGATCAGGTTTTTAAACCGGTTCGAGACGTCGCAGCTGAGGTTTGCTACGTAGCGCGGACTTGCCAGCAACTCCATTTCCTTCGTTTTTGCCAACAGGTTGAAAATCTGGAAGAGCGTGGACAAACGTTCCAACCCGCTCATTTCCGGCATTTGCTTCATCAGGGCGCTGACTTCCTTGCGGGTATTGCCATTGATCACCATTCCCCGGTCTGACAGTGCCAGGAACTTTTTAAAATCCTGCATCTCCGGGATGCTCATGAAATCTTTGCCGAGAAAGTCGTCGGTAAAATGAATCACGATCGCGTCGGCGGGGCGGTTGGCCTGCCTGTCGAGATACACTTTATCGTTCAGCCACAAGTGCGGGAGCTTTGATCCGAGAAATACAAGGTCTTCCGGGCCAAAGAACCCGATATTGTCGCCCACCATCCGTTTTCCGGTGCTCTGGGTGACCAGCACTACCTCATAATGCGCGTGATAATGCCACGGAGCAGGGAAGAAATCGCCTTTTTCCCGGAAAACGATAAAGGACTTGTCAAAGTCCTGAGGTAAGTGAAACTCGACTGGCTTCATGGCTGATTCTGTTCGCTTGCACGCCTGGTACTCTTCTCCTAAAATGAACGGTTAAGAAGCTCAGGCTATCCCTTCTCAAATATGAAAACTAATACATATCCTGCTAGTTAGGAAAAACAAAAAAAATCTCCAACAAACACAATTGTTTTTTCGCCGGGATTTTCGCCGGGGGCCGTGAGTGGAGGGATGAATAAAACCCTTAAGGTAGGATAATCCTAGTTAAGTCGGAGGCTGTAGAGATCTTCCAACCACTGACCGTTCGGAATTGGAGGATATCACTACCAGGCGGTCCGATAGCTTTAATTTGATGATACAGGCCTGATTCAATCGCCCTCGAGAATCGGTTTGCCAAGCGTCGAGCAGGCACCGGTGAACCCGTATGCTGTGTTACCGGAAGTAATGCGCCGGGGACCGGTCAATCTGGTAACCAATCGGACTCACAAATTTCTCGTGAACAGATTTGATGATCGGAAATAACCGGAGATTTCCTTTTCAACGATGGAGGTTTTGAGATGTATCAGGCCGGTTAGTCGACCGCAAAAAATATGCCTCAAAAAATTTCCATCTGGAGTTTTCAGGGTACGAGTGAAAATAGAAACAGGCCTGCGAATATTGAAAGTAATATTCGCCGATAGTCTTATTTAGTCATTTTTGAATGCCGTTTTTATTCTTCTTGTTTACTAATTTTCTATTTTCTTGTCTTTTTTTATTGTGAATCATTTTTTTTATTAAAACAAATAAATACATTTGGCCCAACTCTTTTCGACCAATACTAACTTGTCTGTTATGAATGTAACACGCTTCTCGCAAGAATACTCTGCAATTTCTGGTAATCAAATAATGTGGCAGTTGCTCCGAAAACCGGTCGCTTCCTGACATTCTGTCTTTATTACCTCCCCTTTCTGGATTGACTATATTTATACTATTCTATTATGAGAGTAAGGCAAAAGTACGCACTGTACTTTGTAATATTATTTGCGCAAGCCGGTTTTCAATTTGCCAGTGCACAAGTAAGTGGTAAAGTAGTAATTGGCGGACATAGCCACGCTTCATCTGTTTCTCTTTCGGGTGCAATAGTAAGCGCATACGGCAACAACGGATCCGAACCGGAAGCGCTGCTGGCTCAGGCCGTTTCAGATGAGAACGGACAATATTATCTGGATATTCCAGCAGGAAAAAGGGTCCGTGTTGTATTCAGTCACCAAGATTTTTCTTCATCTACGTATTCGGTACGTTATCTGCAAAGCCCGCGTTCAAACCTGGATTGGACTGCCACAACAGCTGAATCTGATACAGTGTATGCAGCGGCTCCGGTTTACATCCAGGGAAAAGGCAATGACAGTACTTATTCATTGGTAGCGGTGTCCTTAACCGGAAATGCAGCCTTGCCTGCCAAAAAACTGGCAACATCCGGGCTTACAGGAGCGCTTTGGGGCGTAGCATATGACAAAAGGGGCAGGCAGCTGTTTTCGTCTGCCTTTTCAAAGCGGCATGTAGGATACGGTATATTGGGTACCGGTGGCATTTACCGGACCGATTGGCAAAGCGGCAAAACATATCCTTACCTTGACTTACAAGCTCTTGGCATTCCTACCGGAGCCGACCGGCATGGGGGGCTGTCCGGGAATGAGCTATCCAAAAGTCGCGATTCGCTTCTGATAAACGATGTGGGCAGGATTAGCCTCGGCGGCATGGCCATCGGCGCTGACAACCGTCTTTACTTGATGAACCTTCACAACAAGACGCTCTACGGTATCAACATCCCGGCAGACACCAGCGCCCGCCCCACCGTCGCCGACATTGAGTCGTTCCCCGTACCCGTCGACGGTTGCAAAGGAGGTGATTGCAGGCCCTTTGCCGTAACTGCTTATCAAGGCCTCGTATATATAGGTACGGTATGCGATGCCGCAAAATCCGGAAAGCCCGCTGATCTCAAGGCTTTCGTGTATCAGCTTGATCCGAAAACACGTGAATTCAAACCTGTTTTCACATGCTCTCTGGACTATCCGCGCGGTGAGGCGATGGCAGGATTGGGCTCCTCGCAATGGAATGCCTGGACCGATGATTTCCGGAAAGCACTCAACAGTGATTTCCCTTCATTTGCACACCATCCCCAGCCGGTTTTGTCCTCTATTGCTTTCGATCAGGACGGGAGCATGATCCTGGGCATCATGGATCGGTTCGGGCACCTTTCAGGCGTAGGGCAGCCTGACCCGGAGGGGAAAATGGCCGTCAACGGGATTACCGCCGGCGATATCATCCGTGTTGCCCGACAAGACAAAAATTCCTTTTCAGGACGCCGCTTCAAGCTGGAAGCAGATGGCAGTACCGGAACATTTACCAGCAAGGGACGGGGAAATCTGCAAGGACCTGCGGGCGGGGAATTCTTTTTTCGCGACGGTTTTTATGAAGTACAGCCAGGAGGGGGCGAAAGAATCATACGGGAAGAAACTGCCAATGGGAGTGTCGCCGTTCTGCCCCGGACAGGCGAAATTCTTTCTTCGGCACATGAACCCGACACCACCTTCAATACCGCAGGGATCCGGGCCTTCTACCGCACCAACGGACAAAATGCACGCAGTTGGGATTTCTTCAGCAATGCGCAGCCCGGTACTTTCGGAAAAGCCAACGGTATAGGCGGGATCGAGGTGATTTCAGGCGAAGTGGGCAGCCCGATAAGTGGCAGGGTATGGCTGGACCTCAACCAGGATGGTATTCAGGATATCGAAGAGCCAGGACTGGGAGGCGTGCCGGTTGAACTATGGAAAAATGAAAGCAAATTGGCAGTAGCGAGGTCGGACCAGGATGGTCTGTACCAATTCAAAGACGATAATCTGCCGGCTGGTATAAAGACAGGGGCCCAATACCAGGTAAAGGTACCTACCGGAAGCCTGGGGATGAAAATCCCCACCAGGGCCAGGGCATGGTCGCCTGACGCCGGTAATGTCGCCGTACAACACGACGGAATTGCCGTAATCGACGCGAAAACGGAGAGATTTACTCCCGAAACGCCGCGGTCCTGGAATTTCGGACTGGCGCAAACACTCGAATGGGATACGCAGGCCGGCAATAAAGTACAGCAGCTATTCGCCTATCCCAACCCGGCCAGTGACTGGGTTAATATCAAGTTAAGATCCGAAGGGTCTGCCGTTGAGGTCAAAGTGATCGACACAAACGGCAGGCAATTATTTCAAAGGCAAATTCCCTCAGCCTCCGAACAGCTTTCCACGTCATTTGATGTAAGCAAATGGCCGTCAGGAAGCTATATCCTGATCGCAACCTGGGTCGAAAATAAAGAAACCCGGTCTGTGATTTTACAAAAAAATTGAGCGCAATAATCGGGTCACATCAAGCCACACATTTTGGCTAACCGTCTCTGCACATACAGACAGTTTAACACTTTCGATCAGGCGCTGAACTATAAGACACGAAATTACATGCAAATTGTTTATGCAAACATTTTTTAAAATACCCGATCTGTTAGCTACTCTTCGGAGATTAATGCCCGTTTTTCTTTTGAGTATAGCAACTTTGGCTAAAGCACAATTCCCAGCTCCGCCTAAATCACTCCAAAGTCCCGGCGCAGCTTCTTTGGGTAGATTCGGAGAAGTTCCAGTGTCTCTTTTTACTGGGAAACCTGATATCTCCTTTGATCTTCTAAAGCTCGAAAGTGGGAAATTTTCTTATCCTATTACCCTGAATTACGATGCTACTGGAGTCAAACCCGATCAGCATCCAGGCCCGCTCGGACTCAATTTTTCTCTTTCAGCAGGGGGAGCCGTGCAGCGGATCATCAGGGGAGCCGGTCCGGATGACGTGGATGATTTTTTTGTGACGGGCTACGACCATTCCTTGATTCGGCTATTACTCAATGGTGCTGATTGGAATACCACAGCGACAATGAAAAATGTGGCACTGCAGCCAAAGGTGGATTCTGAAGCGGATGAATATATTTTTCAGGCACCTGGCCTATCTGGAAAATTTTATCTTACACCGGAAGGAACTTTTACCGTTTTATGCGACCGCCCCGTAACAGTTACCTATAATGGAGGTTCTCAAGTATATCCCCCATTCCCAATGGCTAATTTTGGCAGCAATTGGGCGACACATGAACCCTGGAAATATCGGGGGCACGCTCCGGGCTTTATAATTACTGACGAACTTGGTAACAAATATTATTTCGGGGATAATACTGACTATGTAGAGTATAGCATCAATTTTTTTGATCAAGGAATGGACACCTGGACATGCACGGCATGGAACCTCAAACGGATCGTCACCTCTGAAGGGCGAGAGATACTGTACACGTATGTCCGCGGCAACCCCGTAGGCCAACTCAGCTTTTCTGTATATAATAAGCAGTACAGCCTTCAGGGCAATATCTTTCAGGATTATAGCTGCAGTAAATTTTATACACCTTTTCTTACTCCCCCCATCAATGGGCAACTAATCTCCCCCTTATACTTGTCCCGCATTAAAAGCGATAACTTTGAGATTGCTTTTGATTGGTCCGAAACCGTTGAGTTGAAGTATGACGAAGGTTTGGTGTTAGAATACCTGAGGCGCCCCGGCACAGGTGGCCCTGTAGTACCTGAAGACAGGTACGCGAAGCTCCAGAATCAATTTATAACTCGAAATGACTATAAGGCCCTTACTTGGCTGGTGTTGCCTCACCCTCTCCCCGCCACTTTCCCCACCCTGGATCCTGATCTCGATATACCGCTTTCAGCAGTTTTAGATAATATGAAGTGGTGGAAGCTCGACAGTATAACAGTAAAGACATCTGACGGACAGAAACGCACGAAAGGATTGGTATTTGAGTACAATAATTCACCAACCCAGCGTTTGATGTTGCTAAAAGTGCAGGAGAAAAACTCCAATGGCGTTGAAAGATTACCCGGATACCAGTTCTCTTACACTCCTCAAACTACTCCTCTCCCTCCCTACTTAAAATCACACACTGATCATTGGGGCTTTAACAATAACAAAATAATCAACCGGACGACTGATTTTTCTAACTTCGCCACTTATGGGGACACATACAGGGCCCCTACCAACGACAGCACAATTTACCTGAGTGGGGTTTTAAAAAAGGTCATTTACCCCACCGGCGGTTACTCAGAGTATACTTTCGAGCCGCATTCGTATGCGGCTGAAGTGAAGCAAAGTCGGTGGGCCGGCCTTGAGTCTTATTCTGCCAGCAAAGTAGCCGGCGGCCTGCGGATCAGGCAAATTAAGAGTTACGACCCCAATTCGTCCGCACCTCCGGTTGTGAAAACGTTTTATTATGTCAAGGGCTTCAATGCAACGACAGGAAACGTATCCGGACTGTCAAGCGGTGTACTGGGAGGACGGGCTCAGTACTATTGGGCGATTTATAAACCGCTGATCGTAAATAATCTCGATTTTTCTCAACGCGTGTTTTCCACGCAATCAGTCCTGCCTGCTTCCGAAAACAGCATGGGTTCTCATCTGGGCTACTCCGAAGTGATAGAAAGGGATTCACAGGGTGGTTGGACCCACCATAAGTTTACCAATTTTGACAATGGGTTCCTTGATCTGAAACCGGATGGGCATTTAACTTTGGATACAACCGTGTACACTCGCTACAACAGCCGGGCACTTATGAGGGGAAAGCCAACTGAAATCAGCACTTACCGGCTGGGAGGGCACCCGGTTTCCAAAACAGTCTACACCCATAGTCAGGTTGGCACATCGGTTGCCCGTGCGATGAATGTTTCTTTGAAAAGGTGGTGCGAAATGGGCGATGAATACTACGAGGGATCTGCATATTCGATTTACACTTATAATTACCTTCCAACAGAGATCAAAGAGTATTTGTATGATGCCGCAGACGCATCCCGGTATCAGCTGACGACCAATACCATCAGATACAAATCGAACGGCCAGGTTTTAGAAAAACTTACCACCGACAGCCGGACCAGCCCCAACAAAGTAACTATTTCCGGGCAGGGAGATTTCTTTGATCGTGAGCGATCGGTTTCCTACAAGTATCCCAATGATTTTACCGACCCCGTAAGTCAGGGTATGACAGCCAGCAACATGATTGGCTATCCGCTTGAAGTGGAAACGAAAATCAAATCGGTCCAAAACAATGTAAGGAATAGCTCACCAGTTGAATTTAAAAAATACACCTATCAATTGACCGGCGGCCGGTATCTTCCGCTAAAAATCGAAAGCAAACTTCTGTCTGCGCCCAATTTGACCGTAGACAGCGAGTTCCTTAGCTATGACAGCCGGGGGAACCTAAAGACCTACCGCGACAGGTCAAAAGTTCTTAAGACCTATGATTATTACGGGATCAGTGATGTTGGTAAAACCGACCTGATCAAATCAGTTACTTTAGGCGAGGCACCCAATACGCATACGACCAGTTATGATTACTTTCCCCTCGTCGGCCTCAAGTCGGTCACCGAGCCCTCCGGCAAGCAGACCTGGTACAACTACGATGGTTTCGGCCGGTTGCTCGACATCCGTGAAAACGCTTCAAACGGTAATCTGATCAAAAGTTTTTCTTATCACTATGCAAATGGTATTTCAACCGGAACGTCTGTTAACACTTCTGCAAGTTTTATACAAGCCGTCGAACCTGAATTAATTCCACCGAGCTGCACCACGCCGCCGGCACCTGTCATCACTAAAAGCGGCTCTACGGTTTGCGTCGCTACCGATGAAACTGTGACTCTCAGCTGTACGGCCTGCTCTGCCGGCACCATTACCTGGTACCGCGACAATACGCAGGTGGGTACCGGGGCCTCTCATAACGCCACCCAGGCGGGGAGCTACACGGCCCGGTGCGTGGTAACCGCAGGGACTTGCCAAAGTGCGGCTTCTACGGCAATTGTCGTAGAAGAAACGACAGGCTGCGGAGTGACTCCCGCTTGTGCAGTCAACAAGGTACGACTCGTTTTCCGGCTACCGGGCGAGAGTGTAATGGAACGGCTGGTGGGCGCCAAAATCCAGGGGTCTAACAACAATTCCACCTGGACCGATCTTTATACCATCAACGTCAACGGGACCGGCAGCTGGCAGGAATTTACTTTCGCTAACACTACCGTTTACAGTTATGTGCGGTTTGCAGCCGGTCCAACCGGATGGGGCGAGCTCAGCGAGATCGAGTTTTACTCCGGCACCACCAAATTGAGCGGTACCACTTTTGGAGTGGGCAATTACCAGAACGCATACGACGGTGATGTCAATACCCGTTGGGAGACCGGCCAGTCAGGCACGACCATAGGGGCCTCCAACTATACAGGCATACAGCCCAATTGCGTGACCTGCACTACGCCTTCGACGCCTACCATCACCAAAGAAGGCTCTACGGTTTGCGCCGCTTCCAACCAAACGGTTACGCTCAACTGTACGGCCTGTTCGGCGGGAACCATTACTTGGTACCGCGACAATACACAGGTAGGTACAGGCGCTTCCCATATTACTAACCAGGCGGGTAGCTATACTGCCCGGTGCGTAGTAACCGCGGGAACTTGTCAAAGCGCCGCCTCTTCGGCGATCGTCGTGGTCCAGACAACAGGGTGCGGTCTCAATCCTGTTTCGCTTACCCTCTCGCTCTGGAAAGCCGGCACAGCAGGTGTCCGCACGAAAGTAAAAGACATTGTGGACGGAGAGACCATCCAGATCAGCTCTTTGAGCGGCAGTCAGATGAACTATTTCATTGACATTGCCAATGGTACCATCAGCAATACGCCCGGAGGGAACAACTACAATAAAGTGCTGCTGCGCTTGAACGGACCGGGCTATGACCAGGAGGGCTGGGGACCGGAAGACATCACCGGGGCCGGCACACCGCCTTATGGTCTTTTTGGCAGAGACGGCGGCGGAGCCCCTACAGCCGGCAACTATACGCTGACCGGAAAAGTTTACCAGGGGACCACGCTGCTTTCCGAAAAAACAGTGAACTTTACCCTGGCTTCCACCACGCCATGCGCGTTTACCCCCACCGTAACGGCATCTACCACCACCCCGGCCGCCGGGAGCACCTTTACACTGACAGCAGCGTGTACAGGCGCAGACTGCAGCGGGGTAACCTACACCTGGAGCGGGACCAATGTCAGCGGTACCGGAAGTTCTAAAACCATTACCGCACCGGCGGCTGGCAGCTATACTTACACCGTTACGGCTTCCAAGTCAGGTTGCACCAGTAAAACCGCTACGGTCAGCATAACCGTTCCTCAAAACAACTGCAGCTTTACAGAAGGACAGTACATAACCACTTTTCAGAGCGAGCAGGTTTACGCGCACTTCTGCGGGTCAACCCTGTATGCCACTACCAGCCAGGGCAGCGGCGGGATATTCAAGCCCCGTCACTGGCTGGAAGCGGTAGGGTACCCACAGGCCAGTTGTTTTGCGGCCGAGGAGTGTCAGAACGCTTGTGATTTTACCCCCTCGGCATCAGCCTCCACTACCACTCCTGTTACCGGCACTTCATTTACCCTGAACGCAGGGTGCAGCGGTACGGGCTGTAGCGATGTGACCTATACCTGGAGCGGAACCAACGCCAGTGGCACTGGCAGTTCTAAAACCATTACTGCGCCGGCTCCGGGCACCTATACTTACACCGTTACGGCTTCCAAGTCAGGTTGTACCAGTAAAACCGCTACGGTTTCGGTAAATGTACAGCCGGTTTCACCGATTTCACTTACCCTCTCGCTCTGGAAGGCTGGCACGGCAGGTGTTCGCACGAAAGTAAAAGACATCGTGAACGGAGAGACCATCCAGATCAGCACTTTAGGCGGCAGTCAGATGAACTTTTTCATAGACATTGCCAACGGTACCATCAGCAATACGCCCGGAGGGAACAACTACAATAAGGTACAGTTTGTGCTAAACGGGCCGGGCTATACCAACCAGGGCTGGGGACCGGAAGACATCACCGGGGCCGGCACACCGCCTTATGGTCTTTTTGGCAGAGACGGCG
>NZ_BAABEY010000008.1:0-32608 GCF_039540405.1 Ravibacter arvi | reverse complement strand
GCTGGCTCCGCAAAGTGGAAGGCAAAACCAGCGCCGCTACCAATTTTGGCGTGGAGCTCAGGTATGCCAATGCTTCCGAAGCCCAGCACAACGGCAATATCGGCGAAATGCTTTGGCTGAAAGACGGTGCCTGGAACGGCTACAGGCTCAAATATGACGGGGTCAACCGGCTCACCGAGGCCCTTAATACAGATGCGGCAAACGGCATCTGGGAGAAAGTGACCGAGTATGACAAGAACGGTAACCTGAAGAAACTGCAGCGCGGCAAGGCCGCCGAAACCTGGGACAACCTCGAGTACTTCCTCTCCGACAACCGCCTCACCTCCATTAACGACGCCGGCAATGCCAATGGCGTTAAAAATGGCTCCTCGGCTTACGCGTACGACGACGGAGGAAACCTTACTTCCGACGGGAACAAGGGGGCAACGATTGCTTATAACCGCCTCAACCTCCCGCGCAGCGTCAGTATTGGCGGCAAAACCCTGGGCTATTACTACGACGGAAACGGAAACAAGCTCCGCATGGCCAACGGCGCTGTCAACACCAAATACGCCGGGCTGTTTGAATATGATGAAAGCAACTATCTCACGCGTATCGCCACCGAAGAAGGGCAGATCGCCGTCACCGGAAACGGCAATACCTATACCCCTAATTACTACCTCAAAGATCATTTAGGCAACGTACGTGCAGTAATCAACAAAGAAGGTACTATCTTGCAGGAAACTGAGTATTTTCCCTTCGGACTCGCCGTGCCCAAAACAGGGAACGATGCGGTCAATAAGTACCAGTTCCTGAATCGGGAAAAGCAGCCGGAGACAGGGTATATGGATCTGATGCGACGGTTCTATGACCCCACCATCGGCCGGTTTATGCAGGTGGATCCTGTAACGGAAACACAGGAAAACTATTCGGTTTACCAGTATGGATGGAATAATCCTATCTTAAGGAGTGACCCGAATGGAGACTGCCCGGGTTGCCCGCCAAGTAGCGGAGAAATGGTAGTGGCAGATGATGGGAGATTAGCCAGGGGTATAGTCGAATCTTTTAAGAGCACAGCAGCAGGGCTATGGAATTTAGTCCGTCATCCAATAGAATCGGCCAAAGCAATAGGAAATGCGGTAATGCATCCTGTGGAAACCGGGCAACGGATAGCAGAAGGAGTTAAACAAGATTTTAAAAATGACCCTGTTGTAGCTTCCGGAAAAGTGCTTGGTAATATGGGTCAAGCTGTTTTACCTGCCGGAATGATAGGTAAATCGAGTAAGGTTACCAATTCTGTTCCAAGTAAACTGGCGAGAGTTATTCCGGTCGAAGCGGGAGATGTTAAAACACTAGGGGCTCCAGGCTCTGCAGATGTTTTCGTTACGGCAGCCCAGGATATTAAGGGTTTAGGATCAGCAGAAATTTCTAAAAAATTAACCATACCTCCTAGTACGAGTGGATTTCAAATATACGAGTTTGCTACTCCACAAGGGATAGCGAGCCCTATCAATAGATCAAATCCAGGTTTTGTAGGTGGCGGAAGAACTGCGGGAGGTGCACGAGAGTTTGTAATACCTAATCAGAATGTTCCAAAAGATGCTGTAAAACGAATAGTTGAATGAAAAAGGTGATCTTAGCTGACGAGCAAATAATCAAAGGGAAATGGCTATTTGAAAATGATGAAATAAGAAAGGACGCAAATTCTATGAGAATTGAATGGCTGATTAAAAACCACCTAAAATGGATTGCCAAAGACACGAGTGGCTGGTTAAACCTTTATAAAGATCCAGACGACCAGAGGTACTGGGAATTACAGTTTGAGGACAGTGATTCTCATGGAGGTGGAGCACCAACGCTTATATGTATATCCGCAGATGCAGTTGCCAAACGCTACAACATATGATATTAATAAAAGCAAGTGAATTTAATAGCAAAATAGAAAGTTACCTTGTAACTGACAAACCCCGGCGTGCCGGGTTTAAAGTCTCGAATATGCCCTGCTTCTCGACTGCCGGTAAGAACTCTAGTTCATCCAGCTGCTTGACCATCTCTTTGTCATTAGTAGCGTTCCACCCTCCCGTCGGCAAGAAATCTGCACAAATCCAGATGCCAACCTAAAAAAAAGAATCCTTCTTACAAAAAAACATACTTTATTTGGAAATATAGTTCACAATACTGAACTTAGAACCGTGAACTACGAGCACTTACAAACGGTAAACAATTTTTGCCGGGAATATGGTTACTCTACATCTTACATTTACCGTCTGTACAGGGAAGGAAAATTTGATCTGGTCATTATCGACGGTGTAAAGTTTGTGGACAAAACAAGAATACCCACTGACTTCAAAAAGAAGGACTAATTTTTTACCGTTCTGGTTCATTGTTCACGACAGTGTATTTCTTGTCAATAAAAAAAAACACCCCGTCATGCCTGGAAAACAAACCGGGGTGCATGTTCAACGGGCTTGTGCCCACTAAATCAAATCAAAACTATGGAAAAGCTCCATGATTACCAAACCGTCAGCGCCTTGGAAAAAGCCACTCATGAATTTGACACCTTAATCCGGTTTACCCGGTGCACCGAGCTGCAGACTTCGCTTTGGCACATGTTTCAGGATAGCCTATGCCAATGTGACGACAGATCAATACCTGACGATATCCTGATACGGACTGAACTATATGATACGCTGCGAAATATTTTAACCGAGCTGGATAAAGTGGCCACGACGCCTGACCACGCTTTTACTATTTCGTATGGACCCAAAAGTGCCCATTGACCTCTTTAGAATAGGTCTCGCCCCGGCCGGCAATTTCTCGTCGGCCAGGGCAAAAGAAAATCTCACTGCACATCACTTTTCAGAAGCGCTGTCAATAATTTCCACTTTCGATAACCCAAGTGGGAGGAAATCCATATTCAGATGATCCGTATTCTTAATGCTATACCATATACCCGAATAACGAATCTTAGAACCGACAGGCATTCCTTCGGGCAGATTGCAGGGATCCAAAAGTCTGGAACCTCGATATAAAATCCTCACACGCTCCATTTTATGCGGACCTATAAACAGTACAATCTCTCCAACTTCATTCGATAACTTCTCCAATACCTCGTAATCTTCACTGTTACAATCCGGATCGAGATCAGTATCGGCTTCCACCTCCCTTTTAGCACACCCCGACAGGATAAACATTATCCCCAAAAAAGCACTTAAAAAAAATTTAACCATGGTATAGTATTGGCTATGAGCAAAGTTTACGCCAAAACACTTCTATGTATTTCGGACTGATTTCTACTGTTACCTTAAAGGTAGCAAATGTCTCCAACTACCCTCATCGCATCAACTGAGTATTATTTGAACTATTGCCCCACGATACTCCCGCCTCTAAAAGTCTCCCGCATTCCCCCACCCTCACGTTTTCTCCCTTCACCGCCCAAAATCTCCTATCTTTGCACCGCTGCAGGCGCCACGATGCCGCTCCCTATTGAAAATTGACTAAAAACAGATGATTTCGAAGACTTACGCCCCTGGTGATATCGAGGACAAATGGTACGAATACTGGATCAAAAACCGGTATTTCGCCTCCAAACCCAATCCCGAAAAAGAACCCTATACCATCGTCATCCCGCCACCCAACGTGACCGGCGTGCTGCACATGGGGCATATGCTCAATAATACTATCCAGGACATCCTGGTGCGCAAAGCCCGTATGGAAGGCAAAGAAGCCTGCTGGGTACCGGGCACCGACCACGCCTCTATTGCCACCGAAGCCAAAGTGGTGGCGATGCTCAAGGAAAAAGGCATCAAAAAAAGCGATCTCACCCGCGACCAGTTCCTGGAATATTGCTGGGAATGGACCCACAAATACGGCGGCATTATCCTGCAGCAGCTGCGCAAATTAGGCGCCTCCTGCGACTGGGACCGGACCCGTTTCACCATGGAGCCCGACTTGTACGATTCCGTTATCGAAGTTTTCATTGACCTCTACGAAAAAGGCGATATCTACCGCGGCCACCGCATGGTCAACTGGGATCCCCAGGCGCGCACCACCGTCTCTGACGAGGAAGTCATTACCAAAGAAGTAACCCAGAAACTGGTTTACCTGCGCTATGCACCGGCCAACGAGGAAGCCGGTGAAGGGGTGGTCATCGCCACTACCAGGCCCGAAACCATCATGGCCGACGTCGCCATCTGCGTAAACCCGCACGACGAGCGCTATCAGCACCTTATCGGGCAAAAAGTACTGGTGCCGCTCATTAACCGGGAAATCCCGGTCATTGCCGACGAATACGTCGACAAAGACTTCGGCACCGGCTGTCTTAAAGTAACGCCCGCGCACGATACCAACGACTACGAACTGGGAAAACGACACGGATTGCCAATCATTGACCTGCTCAATGAAGACGGCACGCTCAATGAAAAAGCACAGATCCTGGTCGGCGAAGACCGCTTCGTAGCCCGGAAGAAAATTATCAAACTCCTTGAAGAGTCCGGTGCGCTCGTAAAAACCGACGTGTACCAATCGAACGTGGGACACTCGGAGCGTACTGACGCCGTGATTGAACCCAGGCTTTCCGAACAATGGTTCCTGAAAATGGAACGGCTCAGCCAGCCGGCATTGGAGAACGTGATGAACGACACGATAAGGCTCATCCCGCCAAAGTTCAAAAATACCTACAAGCACTGGATGGAAAATGTCCGGGACTGGAACATCAGCCGCCAGCTTTGGTGGGGGCACCGCATTCCTGCCTACTACCTCCAGGACGGAACGGTCATTGTGGCCAAATCAAAACGGGAGGCACTCAGAAAGGCGCAGCACGAACTCCAGCTCTTTGCGCTTACCGAAGAGGACCTCACGCAGGACCCGGATGTGCTCGACACCTGGTTCTCCTCCTGGCTGTGGCCGATCTCGGTATTTGACGGGTTCAAAGACCCCGAAAATCCGGACATTAACTATTACTACCCGACCAACGACCTCGTTACCGCCCCGGAGATCCTGTTCTTCTGGGTCGCCAGGATGATCATTGCCGGGTATGAATACAAAGGTCAGTACCCTTTCCGGAACGTATACCTTACCGGTATCGTCCGCGACAAGCAAGGCCGGAAAATGTCGAAATCACTGGGCAATTCGCCGGACCCTATCGACCTCATCCAACAGTACGGGGCCGACAGTGTTCGGACCGGGATGCTTTTCAGCTCACCAGCCGGTAACGACCTCCCCTACGACGAAAAAATGGTCGAACAGGGCCGGAATTTCTGTAACAAAATCTGGAATGCCTTCCGGCTGGTAAAAGGCTGGAGCGTGAGCGACCGGCCGGGTGATAACCAACTGGCGATCGACTGGTTTGAGGCGCGGTTCAACCAGGCTACCGCCGAAATACTGGACCATTTCGAAAAATTCCGTATTTCCGATGCCCTGAAATCCGTTTACAGCCTCATCTGGGACGATTTCTGCGCTCAATACCTGGAAATGGTGAAGCCGGCTTTCGAACAACCGATCGACGCGCAGTCGTACCAGGCTACCCTTGATTTCTTCGACCGCCTGATGCGGCTTGCCCATCCGTTTATGCCTTTCATTACGGAGGAACTATGGCAAAATGTAGCCGACAGAGCCGAAAATGCCTCGGTTTCTATCAGCGCCTACCCCGCTGCCCAACCCTTTGACACCGGCATCTTGAATGATTTTGAAATCCTTTTTGAGGTCGTTTCATCACTCCGGAACCTCAGGAATGCCAAAGGCATCAGCCCGAAAGTGGAACTTCCGCTTTTCGTAAAAACCGACAAAGCGGAACTCTACACCCGTCTTGGGTCCATCATCAGGAAACTAGCCAATACCGGCGAAATTACCTGCAGCGAAAGCAACCTGGAGGGCGTCTCGTTCCTCATTAAATCTGACGAGTTCTTTGTTGACCTCGCAGGCGAAGTAGATGCGGAAGAAGAGAGGACCAATCTCCTCAAAGACCTGGAATACAC
The DNA here is from genome assembly GCF_039540405.1 of Ravibacter arvi. NCBI lineage: Bacteria > Pseudomonadati > Bacteroidota > Cytophagia > Cytophagales > Spirosomataceae > Ravibacter > Ravibacter arvi. The sequence goes on along the minus strand of NZ_BAABEY010000008.1, from coordinate 26,654 downwards.
GCGTGGGTTCCTCAATGCGGTGATGAAAAAACTCGGTAACGAAAGATTTGTTCAGAACGCAAACCCCGAGGTGGTGGAGAAAGAAAGGCAAAAGCAGGCGGATGCCGAATCCAAAATCCAGACCATCGAAGAGGCGCTGGCACGACTGGACGGAAACGCCGGCTGACCCCCACCCTTATTTGCATATTTTTTAGACGCGCAGACAATTTACCCCCCTGTTTGCGCGTCTATTTAACACACAATCTATATAGCTATGCACAGGATTTTCAATCTCTTCCTATTTTTCTGCTTCATTTTTACGCTGGTCCTCGCACCTGAAAATAGCTTCGGACAATCGCGGAAATGGAGCCAGGTGAAAAAAACCTCGGTCACTTTTGGCGGCGGTTACAGTCTTCCCATCGGTAAGTTCGCCAGCAAGGCGTTTGACGACCCGAAGGCGGGGATGGCCGACGCCGGGTATTTCGGCCAGTTTAACCTCGAACAAAAGCTTTTTCCGGGATTCGGACTAAGGTTATCGGCCATTCAAAACGTTAACCGCACCAACCCGGAGCCCGTGATCAACAAAGCGAACGAGCTGGTAATGAATTTCGGTCCGCTTATCGGCGAAACAGGCCCCTATAACTGGCAGGCGGAAAGCGGAAGATGGAAAATGACGTCGCTTATGCTGGGCCCGGCCATTTACATTCCCATCGGGCCGTTGGAAATAGAGGCCCACGCGCAGGTGGGAAGATTGTTCATTACATCACCCAAAATTACACTCAACGGTACTTCAGAGAGCGGCAATAACCCCATCGTGGCGCAGATGTTCCCGATCAAGGCGCAGAACTGGGGCTTTGGAGGCGGCGCCAGCCTCAGGATTCCGCTTGGAAAATCGGTTCAGCTGAGCTTGCTCGCCGATGCGCTCGCCGCCGATGCCAATTTTGAAAATATAGCCCTGCACGGGAACGTTGGCGGTATGGAGGTAACACAGAATATCAGCGAAAAAAGAGCCGTTGGCGTACTCAACGTCGGCGCGGGGCTGGTTTTCAGGTTTTAAAAAAGGTGTGAGGTATGAGCGGTAAGACATAGCTCACTTCCGGCCACTATTGCTATATTTGCAGCCTCAATTCAAGGCTGTGAACCAGTATAGCTATGGCCTGCTGAGAAGAAATTACCATGAGCCGCAACGACGGACTGCCATGAGGTACCAGGCGCTAGGGAAACCGGCACACAAACCGTGCCTACCCGAAAGCCGGCACCTCATTGCTCAAACCTCATAGCTCAAACCTTTCTGTACCAATGAAAGTACTTAAATTCGGAGGCACTTCGGTAGCCTCGGCCGAGAACATCAGGAATATCGTCAGTATTGTTGAAAAGAACATCAAACAGGGCGAGCACCTTGCGCTGGTATTCTCGGCGATGGGCGGTGTCACCAATAAACTGTTGGAAATCGGCCGTATGGCCGCCGCAGGTAATGATTCCTATAAAGAACTGCTCGACGCGATTGAGGCAAAACATTTTGCGCTGATCAAGTCACTGATCCCGGTTCAATCCCAAAGCAACATTCTGGCGCTTACCAAATCGGGCTTCAACGACCTTTCGGACCTTTTGCGCGGTGTTTCATTAATTCGTGAGTTTTCAAAGCGCACCTCTGACCTTACCGTCAGCTTCGGGGAACGCTTATCCACCAGGATTATAGCGGCGGTGCTTACAAGCTCCGGCATCTCGGCCGACTTCTGCGACGCCAGAACGCTCATCCGCACCGACCACCACTTCGGAATGGCCAATGTTGATTTCAACGTGACCAATGCCAATATCCAGGAATACTTTGAAAACCGGAATGCCATCCAGTGCGTAACCGGCTTTATCGGGCAAACCGAAGACGGCATTACCACCACGCTCGGAAGGGGCGGCTCCGATTATACGGCATCTATCCTGGGCGCCGCGCTACAGGCGTCGGTCATCGAAATCTGGACCGACGTGGACGGCATGATGACCGCCGATCCGCGAAAAGTTCCGAATGCCTTCACCATCCCCGACATCTCGTATGCGGAAGCGATGGAACTTTCTCATTTCGGGGCTAAAGTAATTTATCCACCCAGCCTGCAACCCGCATTTACGAGGAACATCCCCATCAAAATCCTGAACACATTCAATCCTTCTTTTGAAGGCACTTTGGTGAGCAGGTCCACCCCGGCTCGGGCGTTCGATATCACCGGGATCTCGTCTATTGACGATATCGCACTGGTAGACATCCAGGGAAGCGGCATGATCGGCGTTGCCGGGGTATCGTCGCGCCTTTTCACGGCTCTTTCCCAGAATTCCATCAGCGTCATCCTGATTTCCCAGGCATCTTCCGAACATTCCATCTGTTTTGCCATTAACCCGGAAGACGCGCAACGGGCCCAGGTTGTTCTGGAGCGCGCATTTGAAAAGGAAATCGCGGCCGCGCAGATCGACAGCATTTCCATTCAGAAGAATCTCTCCATTATCGCGATAGTAGGCGAAGGGATGCGCAGAAGCACCGGAATTTCCGGGAAACTTTTCTCGGTTCTCGGGAAAAACGGGGTGAACGTAGTCGCCACGGCCCAGGGTTCATCCGAGCTCAATATTTCCGTCGTCATCAGCAAAAACGACCTTTCCAAGGCGTTGAATGCCATTCACGGGGTATTCTTCCAATCTGAAACCCGGTCGCTCAATGTTTTTATCGTTGGGGCGGGGCTTATCGGCAGCACCCTCTTGAACCAGATCGCCAGCCAGGCCGCCTACCTCAAAGAAGAACGGCTGCTTGAAATCAATGTGATCGGGCTTTCGAATACAAGGAAAATGCTCCTGGATACCAACGGAATTTCCCCGGTAACCTGGCGCGACTCCCTGGAGGCGAATGGAGTGAAAACCAGCCTGCCGGCTTTTGTGCAGCGCATCCAGGAGCTCAACCTGCCCAACAGTGTTTTTGTTGATTGTACGTCCGACAAAGAGATTGTACAATATTACCCCATGCTGCTGAAATCGCATATTTCTATTGTAACCCCCAATAAGGTTGCCAATTCAGGCACTTACGCAGATTACAAGCTGCTAAGGGAGTCTGCGTTGAAGTATGGCGTCAAATTCCTTTATGAAACGAACGTAGGCGCCGGGCTGCCGATTATCAGCACCATAGACGGCCTCATTACCAGCGGGGACAAATTCCTCAAAATTGAAGCCATACTTTCGGGAACGCTCTCCTATATATTCAACAGCTTCGGGCCCGACCTGCCTTTTGCGGACGCAGTACGCGATGCCAAGGCCAAAGGGTACACCGAACCAGACCCCCGCGACGACCTGAGCGGCCTCGATGTGGCGCGTAAAATTTTGATCCTGGCCCGTGAAGTGGGTGTCCCGCTGGAGCCGGAAGCAATCAAAATTGCCCCATTGCTACCCGATAATTGCCTGCAAGCGCCTTCTGTGGACGAGTTTTTCCGCCAGCTGGAAATTTCCGACGACTATTTCGCCAACCTGCTCGCCGATGCCGCAAAATCAGACGGCCGCCTCCGGTACATTGCTTCGCTCGAGAACGGGAACGCGTCGGTGCAGCTGCGGGTAGTAGACAGGCAGCATCCTTTCTATAACCTGTCCGGCAGCGACAATATTATCTCCTTCACTACCGAACGGTACAAGGATACCCCACTTGTGATCAAGGGGCCGGGAGCCGGTGCTGAAGTTACTGCAACGCGTGTTTTTGCCGATATTATCAGTGTCAGCAGTTTTTTAGAATAACCACCTTTTACCTCACCTGACCCGGAACTTTCTGAGAATGGAATATATTAAAGTATTCGCGCCGGCTACAGTGGCCAACGTAGCCTGCGGATTTGACATCTTCGGTTTTGCAGTAGACCACCCGGGTGACGTGGTGGAAATACGTCGCAAGCCGGAACCGGGCATTACCATTGAAGCCATTTACGGAGATGAAGGCCGGCTGCCGACAGATCCGAACCGCAATGCCGTGACGGTGGTGATGTTGCACCTGCTGGCACATCTCAACATCACCGACTTCGGTGCGTCGGTAGTGCTCCACAAGAACATGGCGCTGGGTAGCGGCATGGGCTCGAGCGCAGCCAGCTCGGTTGCGGGCGTAGTGGCCCTGAATGAAATGCTGGGCAGCCCGCTGACCCGCAAAGAGTTACTGCCGTTTGCCATGCAGGGTGAACTGATGGCCGCAGGCGCTGCGCATGCTGACAATGTCGGCCCGTCACTGCTGGGAGGGTTTCTCGTCATCAGGAGCTACAACCCTTTGGATGTTTTTAACATCAGCGTTCCCCGGGAACTGTACTGTACCCTGGTTCACCCTGACGTTGAGGTCAACACAAAAGATGCCCGGCTTATTCTCAGAAACGAGGTTTCCCTGAAAAACGCCATTACCCAGATGGGTAACGTTGCAGGTCTGATCAGCGGGCTGATGACCGGGGATTACAACCTGATCAGCCGTTCAATGGTAGATGTAATTATAGAACCCGTCCGGGCTATCCTGATCCCGGAGTTTAACGAAGTAAAGCAGGCGGCACTGGATAACGGTGCGTTGGGTTGCAGCATTTCCGGCGCCGGTCCTTCCATGTTCACACTGGCCCGGTCGGCAGCCGACGCCGAACGGATTGGCAAAGCCATGAAGCACACTTTTGCGTCGGCCGGTATAAGCAGCACCTCCTACGTGTCGGGGATTAACATGGAGGGCCCCCGCATACTTGATAAATATTGAACTTAAACTTTTTGCTTGTCGTTTTCTGTAGGTAGCCGGCCGGAGACAGCCTGCCGGCAAATGATCTAATAATTCAACAGATGGTAACCGTAACAGACCTAGCTAAAGATAAGATTCTCGCCTTGCGCGAAAAAGAAGGTCATTCCAATGATCACCACATCCGCGTGGGCGTAGTGGGCGGCGGATGCTCCGGTTTGATGTACAACCTCGAGTTTGATACAGATTCAAAACCCAATGACATGGTTTTTGAGGACAAGGGCATCAAGATTGTCGTCGACAAAAAAAGCGTGCTTTACCTGGCAGGGACCGTACTGGATTTTTCAGACGGCCTGAACGGGAAGGGCTTTCATTTCGTTAATCCGAACGCAAGCCGTACCTGCGGCTGCGGCGAAAGCTTTGCGGTATAGCCGCTCAAATCCCATAAAAAAAAGGGAGGCCCGTCGGGCTTCCCTTTTTTTTATGGGATTTGAGCGGTGAGGGGTGAGGTGTGAGGCGTGAGCCTTGCCATCCGGTAGTTGTGCCCTCACACCTCACGGCTCACACCTCACCCCTTCAAACGGGTACGTTCACGGTCTTATTTTTTAAATTTTTTTCAAAAATCTTGCGCACTAATTTTCCTTTTTTTAAAAAACTATTACTTTTGTGTTAATAATTAGCCCATAAGTACCATTGAAAGGCTTTTTTGCTATAACATCAATCAACAATTTCTAAGAATACCGGTACTGCCTTTCAAATTGCTTATGGCCCGTAGCTCATTCCTCACATCCAAAGTATAGGACCACTCTCCCGGCATGACAGGACCGGAAAAACTGACAATCGCTATTTTCGCCGGCAAACTACTTGCGCGCGCAACTCTTTTAAAGTGCCCCATTTTTTAAGTTAAACAAGCGTTATCAACTATCTGTATTTTATGCGACAAATTGTACTATTCTGTGCGTTTTTCTTCCTCACCGGAAGTCTGGATGCATTTTCACAGGCTGTACGGGGGAAAGTCACCTCCGGTGTCGACGGCAGCCCCCTCCCCGGCGTTTCAGTATTGGTGAAAGGCAGTTCCGTGGGTACGGCCACCGACGCAAACGGTGAATACTCCATAAACGCGGCCGCCACCAATACACTCGTATTCTCATTTATCGGGTTCACCACGGTTGAAGAAACAGTGGGCAACCGTACCACTATTGATATTGCACTGGCAGAAAACGCCGCCCAGCTGAGCGAAGTCGTAGTAACCGCCCTCGGTATCCAGCGCGAGAAAAAATCGCTCGGTTATGCCATCCAGGAGGTAAAAGGCGCAGTCCTCTCGGAAGCCAAAGAGACCAACCTCGCCAACGCTTTCACAGGGAAAGTGGCGGGTCTCCAGGTAGTGAGGTCCAGCAACGGCGCCGGAGGTTCCTCCAAAATTGTATTGCGGGGAAATAACTCGCTTACCGGATCCAACCAGCCATTGATTGTCGTGGACGGAATCCCGATTGACAACTTCACCGGCACCACCGAAAACGGTTACTGGGGCGCAGGCCTTGACATGGGTAGCGGTCTGGGCGATATCAGCGCCGATGACATTGAAAGCATGAGCGTACTGAAAGGCCCCTCTGCTGCGGCCCTTTACGGTTCCCGCGCAGGAAACGGTGTGATCCTGATCACCACCAAATCCGGACGGACCCAGCCCGGGCTTGGCATCACGTTCTCAACCACCCAGGGTGTAGAAGACATCTTTATCAGGCCCGAGCTGCAGAACAGCTTCGGCCAGGGTACCGACAACGTATTTAACGCTACCAGCGACCTTAGCTGGGGACCAAAAGCAACCGGTCAAAGCGTGAAAAAATGGGACGGCACTGATTCCCCCCTTACCATCCATGATAACCTGAATTCATTCCTCAGGAAAGGTTCCAACCAGATCTACAACCTGGCTCTGCAGCAACAGTTCGGCTCTACCTCGATCTACTCTTCTTTCAACTACCTGAGCGACCGCAGCATAATCCCGGGCAACAAGCTGAACCGCGTCAACTTCAGCACCAGGGCTACCACCCGCTTCGGAAAGGAGAACCGCTGGACCAGCGACGTCAAAATGTCGTACAACAATACATCCGGCTTCAACCGCCCTATCAATGGACGCGACAATAGCAGTGTCTATGTACTCTACCGCCTGCCCAGGAGCCTGGACATTACCGACTTTGAAGCTGCAACCAACCAGTTCGGCAAGATGCTCTGGTACCCCGGCGCCCCCGGCCCGCAAACCAACCCTTACTGGCTGTATCAAAACAACCTCAACAGGGATTCCCGCAACCGGTTTATCATGAACGGGTCATTGAAGTACGCTTTTACAGACTGGCTCGACCTTGAAGTAAGAGCCGGTGGTGATTTGTACGCTACCACTACTGAAAATAAAACTTACGCCGGCAGCCCGCTGACCAATTCCTATGCTACAGGAAAACAAACCTTCAGCGAGGTCAATTACTCGGCATTGCTAAAAGGTCAGCGTGACAACGTTTTCGGTGAATTCGGCGGTAGTTTCACGCTGGGAGGAAACCTGATGGAGCAAAAATACAATTCGCTGAGTGTCAATACCGGCGCGCTCGAGGTGCCCAACCTGTTCTCCCCCACCAACGCAGCAGGTGTTGCTACCATTTCACCTGCGTTCAGCCGCAAAAAAATTAACTCGCTGTACGGCTCTCTGGGCATTAACTACGGCGGCTGGATTTTCCTTGACGTAACCGCCAGAAATGACTGGTCATCGGCGCTGATCGAGGCAAACCGTTCTTACTTCTACCCGTCTTTCAGCCTTTCCTACGTGCTTTCGGATATGCTGGAAGCCAACGGATCAAGCCTCCCCACCTGGTGGAGCTACGCAAAACTCCGGGCTTCCTATGCAACCGTGGGTAACGACCTGGCTCCTTACCAGTTGTTCAATGGCTATAACATCAAGAAAGACCCGCTCAGCAATACCATCGCTGAACGTCAATCCCTGCTTAAAAATTCTGGCGTCAGAAGCGAGCTGATCAAAAACCTGGAGTTCGGCGGAGAATTCCGTTTTTTCAACAACCGCCTGGGTTTAGACCTGACCTGGTACAAATCTAATGCTACCCGGCAGCTGATCGACATCCCGATGGATCCTTTGAGTGGTTATTCCACTATGAAAATTAACGCCGGCAACATACAGAACAAAGGATTTGAAATAGTAGCCAACGTCGGGATCCTCACCGCTCCCAGCTCGCTTACCTGGAACCTGAGCGCTAACTTCTCACGCAATGAAAACAAAATCATCGACATCGCGACAGACCAGGGTGTAGATGAATACCAGCTGGGTGCATTTGATGACTTGTTTATCCGCGCAGCAGCGGGCGGCTTGTATGGCGATATTTACGGGACCCGTTTCCTACGGGTGAAAGACGAAGCGAGCCCCCATTTCGGAAAGCTGCTCCTTGACGGTGACGGATTACCTCAACGTGATGCTGAAATTGTTAAGCTGGGCAACCAGCAGGCAAAAGGCTTGCTGGGTATTACCAACAGCTTCAGCTATAAAGGCATCGGCTTTTCCTTCCTGGTTGACGCGCGTATCGGCGGTCACATATTCTCGGGTAGCCAGGTAGGCCTTCAGTCTGCGGGTACAGCGAAAGTAACGGCCCCGGGCGGAGAAAGACCGGACCTCGTAGTAGATGGCGTTGTGGCGGCAGACGGCGGCGGCTATGAAGCCAATAGCGAAATGACCACCCAGCAAAAATACTGGACGCGCGTAGCGACGCTTAACAACCTCGGGGTTGGTGAGGCCTACCTGTACAACGCAAGCAACGTACGTTTGCGGAACGTGATGCTGAGCTACGGCCTGCCCAAGCAAATGCTCGGGAAGGTATTCCAGACCGCAAGGGTGTCTGCATCCTGCAACAACGTCTGGATGATCAAGAGCCACCTGAACGGCATTGACCCCGAATCAGTTTTTGCCACCGGCACCAACGCTGTAGGATTCGAAAATGGCGGCTTCCCCACCATGCGGTCTTTCCTCTTCTCGCTCACATTAGGCTTCTAATCAAGATATTATTCGTCATAAAAGACATAGCATCATTATGAAATCAGTTTTTAAAAGGATCGTCTTTCCAGCATTTGCGCTCCTCCTTACTACGACTGCCTGCAACGATTTCGACGAAATAAATGCCGATCCGTACATGGCTACGGAAAACCAGGTACAGGTCGAATACTTTATTAACGGCTCGATCATCAATTCCCAAATGGACCCGCATATTGCAGAACGGATTTTTGTTCTGTACTGGAAAACGGCAGGGCGCCAGCAAGTTGGCGGCGGGATCGCAACCGGCGGCTACAATGACGGCTGGTCGGCCGACTACTACGGTATGAGTTACATGGGGGGATGGCTAAACAGCATCTATTCCGGGATTGCCGTAGCAGAAAACCAGATCAAAACCGGTAACGTCAAGGAATACACCAACAACCTGTTGCAAGTTGCGCGTATCTGGCGTGCCTACCTGCTCAGCGAGCTCGCTGACACTTTCGGCCCCATCCCCATCAATGGTTTCCAAGGTAAAAACCCGGAGTTTAGTGACGTTAAAACCGTGTACTACTTCCTTTTGGACGAGCTGAAGGACGCGTCCTCAAAGCTGGACACCAAAATTTCCAGCACGGCCATTGCGAAATTCGACCAGGCTTATGGCTATGACTATGTGAAGTGGCAGAAGTATGCAAATTCTCTGCGGCTGCGGCTGGCGATGCGCCTTTCCGAGGTGGATGCTGCGAAGGCTAAGGCTGAATTCGAAGCAGCCGCCGCATTGCCGCTGCTGACTACTTCCGCCGAAACTTTCCAGGTCCAGGAAAAACCAGGCTGGGACGCCCTGACAGGCGTAATGAGCCGTGAGTGGAACTACTTCCAGATTTCGTCGACCATCAACAATCTCTACCTCGGTCTCGGCGGTATTAAATCTGTCGACCAGGTAAAAGCAGATCAGGTTCCCTTTGTAAAACCGCAAAATTACCTCGGACTGAAGCTTGAAGATCATTTCACAACAATGACCAACGACCCTTCGGCAGGTTACTGGCTCGACGGCCTCCCATACAGCATCGATCCCCGGGCCTACAAAACCTACATTATTCCCGGAGACATCACCAACAGCGATTTCAACGCCTATCCCTCCTGGGACGAAACCGCCAAGACAACCGAGCGGACTTTGGTAGATGCTGCAGGCAAAGAGGTCAAAAAAATCAATGCGAAATACCACTGGAATGCCCCGAGCTATGGCGACTGGGGGGCGAAAGGAGCCAAAAATAACCTTCGCTCGTTCAACGGCGCCATACCACGCCACGGTCAGCAGTTCCGCGCCAGCGGCAGCAAGCGTATTTTCTTCGCTCCCTGGGAAACCTACTTCCTGCTGGCAGAAGGTGCAGAAAGAGGGTGGACAACACCCATGAGCGGCAAAGCAGCTTACGAAGCAGGTATCGACGCCAGCTTTACCTACTGGGGAGTCTCTGGTTTCGCCACACAGTACAAAGCTTCTAAAGATTACAACAAGGTGGGTACTTCCGTAAACTGGGACCACGTGGCTGAACCGCCCGCTACCTATTCGGCAACATTTGTGAACGGATATACCAATGCGGCAGGTACGGTTGAGAAAACATACCCGAAAAACGATCTGTACAAAAACGGTACCGTCAGAAACGATCACCTTACGAAGATCATCACGCAAAAATTCATCGCGCAGACACCGTGGCTCCCGCTTGAGTCGTGGAATGACCAACGCCGCCTTGGATTGCCGTTCTTTGACAACCCGGCTGTAGAAAACCCGCTTGTGAATTTGCCTGCGCTTAATGCAAGCAACTACATGACCAGCGATGTGAAGTTTTTCCCACAGCGGATCAAGTACCCGTCCAGCATTCCGGCGAGCAACAATACCGGTTACAATCAGGCGCTCCAGCACCTGGGTGGCGCGGACGCGACCTCTACGCCGCTTTGGTGGGCCAAACACTGATATAACACTTAAACCGCTTCAGCAAACACGGGGAAGGCGAGAATGCAGCTGCATTTTCGCCTTCCCCGTGTTTGTTACCTGCCAATAATGCTTCGTGGCAATCACTATTTGCCCCGGTTTTCGTACCTTTGCCACTCATTTCATCACAACCATACCCCGTTCATGAAACAGATTCCCCTGCATGCTTTGCATGTTTCGCTCGGTGCCAAAATTGTACCCTTCGGCGGCTTCGAGATGCCCGTCCGGTATAGCTCCGATCTCGAAGAACACCATACGGTGAGAAATGGCGTCGGCGTATTCGATGTCTCCCATATGGGCGAATTTCTCGTGAAAGGCAAAGGCGCGCTTGCGTTTATTCAAAAGGTCTCGGCCAATGATGCCTCGGTACTGATCGACGGAAAGGTACAATACAGCTACCTTCCCAATGAGCAGGGCGGCGTGGTAGATGATCTGCTCGTGTACCGAAACGGGGAAGATGATTATATGCTGGTGGTCAATGCTTCCAATATCGATAAGGATTGGAGCTGGATCTCACAGTTTAAGACAGATGACGTGACGTTGACCAATATTTCCGATCAGACCTGTCTTTTTGCTGTCCAGGGACCAAAGGCTGCCGCCACGATACAGAAGCTCACCGACGTGCCTGTGGGCAACCTTGAATACTATACTTTCACAAAAGGCTCCCTGGCCGGTGTTGATGATATAATTATTTCGGCGACAGGGTACACAGGGGCCGGCGGTTTCGAAATTTATGTAGGCCGCGAACATGCCGCACACGTGTGGGCGGAGATTTTTAAAGCCGGGGAGGAATATGGCATCAAACCTATCGGTCTGGGTGCCCGCGACACCCTGCGGCTCGAAATGGGCTATTGCCTGTATGGTAATGATATTGACGACAGCACCTCTCCGCTGGAAGCCGGGTTGGGCTGGGTCACCAAATTCAGTAAGGACTTTGTTGGTTCGGCCGTCATCCGGGCCCGGAAAGAAAACGGTCTTCAGAAAAAGCTTGTGGGTATTGAGTTGGTAGAACGGGGAGTACCCCGACCTCACTATGAAATTACCGATGCCGACGGGGTAAAAATCGGGGAGGTAACTTCGGGTACTCAATCACCCACCCTTCAGAAAGGCGTTGCCCTGGGTTATGTGCCGGTCACCAGTGCAAAACCCGGCACCGAAGTCTATATCAAGGTCCGCGACAAGCTGATCAAGGCCAGGATCTCAAAACTACCGTTCGTCAGGTAATCTGCCGGCTGGCTTTCATCCCAAAATCTATTGCTGCAGCACCCGAATGAATAATTTTGACGTTTGTTTAACCCCTGACCTGCTACACCTGCACAGGTTGGAAAATAGTATTGTGGTCGTTACTGATATTTTCAGGGCCACCTCCTGCATGGTTACCGGCCTGGCCCACGGAGTTGAAAGCATCACACCGGTCGCTACTGTTGAAGAATGCAAAAACCTCCAGGACCGGGGGTACATCGCTGCCGCCGAGCGTAATGCCCAAAAAGTGGAAGGCTTTGACCTCGACAACTCGCCGTTCAGCTTCATGAACGAAAAACTGATCGGGGCCAAAATTGCCATGACCACTACCAATGGTACCCTTTCAATCGCAAAGGCCAAAGGATCGGCAGTTAAAGTCCTGGTAGGTGCTTTTCTGAACCTCGGCGCCCTCGCCGACCACCTGCGCAAAGAACCCTACGACGTGCTGGTACTTTGTTCCGGATGGAAAGGAAGGCCCAACCTGGAAGATACGCTTTTTGCGGGCGCGTTGGCAGAATCACTAAAGAATGAATACACCCTCCAGGAGGACAGCGCGCTGATGGCCCAGCGCCTGTATAACCAGGGGAAAGGCAACCTGCTGTCGTTCGTGGCCAACTCCTCCCATGTAAGGCGGCTGCAGCGGCTTGGCATTCAAAAGGATATTGCCTATTCCCTGCAAACCGATCTGTATGACGTAGTGCCCGTACTGAGAGGAAGCAGCCTGGTACAAATGCACTAGGGCATTCGGCCCTACCTTACAAAATAGGTCAAACCTAAACCTATGGCAGGCAGATTCAGGTTGGGCGATAGCGCATAATTGAATTTGTCTATCTTGCTTTTCCGCAGAACATTGTGGGTGCTGCCGTTGTATTCGGTATTGCTACCTCTTTCGAAAGAAAGGTAAACCGGGTTAATAAACGCGAAGGAAGCATTCAGCCAGCACTTTTCCGACAACTTGTAGTAAGCCCCCGCCTTAAGCGAAAAGCCAAGCGCAAACGCCGTAGTACGGGTGTGTACGTATTCGGTTGTCCCCTGTATATGGTATTCGTTGTCTACATTCACAGAGGCGGCAATATCAGGCCCCCCATAAAACCCCCAGTGCTCGTTTACGTGCTTGTAATATTGCCAGAACTTCCCTATCCCTGCATAATACCCCTCGATACCATCCGCTTTGTCTGACCATATAGAAGAGTCGGTGACATCTTTTGTGGTTTTCTGAAGAGTGAGCCCGCCCCGCAGGCTCCACCCGGTTACTTTTTGCTCCGTTACGAATTTTCCCACCGACATGTCAAAGCCAATCGCTCCACGGGATTTCGCTCCCTCGATGGCCTTATAATTTTGCGTATTAAACCCGATTGACCCGGAGCCCGACACAAAATGCCGCCCGTTGTACTGGGCCATTACCCGGGAGGTCATTCCCAGTAGAATAATGATTGGTATATAAATGAGATTCTTCATGCCCGTCTTGGTTAATTTAGATAAAATGCACCTCTCAAACCAAAAACACTGGGCAGGCTGCTACTCATATGAGATGAAAACGCAAACGAGCTCCCCGTATCGGTTTTGTTGTAGCTCAGACCCAGGCTGAAGATATTCAGATCGGCCTCAACGGCAAACCGCTTGCCGACCCGGTAAGAGATACCGGGGCTAACCATAAGCCGGGTGGCAAAACTCTTCTCCGTTGCTGACCGGGAATAAGTCGTCTTTGACCAATCAACTCCAATAGAAGGCTGCACAAACAAGGAAAGCTTGTTGAACACAGGTTTGTACCACCTTACAAAGGGCGCCACACCATACCTCGATATCCTTTGTTTGAAATCTGACCCTCCGCTCGCATCGCTCCAACTCCGGTAGGGCACCAGGCTGCCGGATAAGCCCACTCCGAACATAAAATTTTCTTTCGCGAACATACCCCATTGCAGTGCGAGAGAAAGGATTTGCTGCTGAACCCGTGCATTCGGGTGGCCGGGGCTACTTAATTTTGTAAAATAGCCCGATCCCTGAACAGTCGCCCCGAGAAAATGGGTCCCTTTTTCGATCTGGGCTTCCGCCGTCAGAAAGGTGCATGCCCAAAAAAACAGGCATAAGTAGATGCTTTTCATACGGGTAGCTGTGAGTGGTGAGGTTTGAGGTTTGAGCGCCATACGGGTGGTCGCCTGGTCAAGCGCTGTGTATAGATGAAAAATCGGAGGGCAAGATAGGAAAATTTCCCAGGCCGCTCCGGTTTTTATCTTTTTTTAAGATTTTTTTGAAAAATCAGCCAATACTAAGACGCCTGCTGGGGCGTCATGATTTCGCGGAGCGAGCGCTTGATGGTCTCGCACATGCGGTCGAGCGGGAGATCGTTGGCATCTGCACCGAAGGGATCTTCGATTTCCTCGGCTATTACTTCCAGGCTGGCCAGAACATAAAAGACAAACACCACAAACGGGATAATCAGGTAGTGCAGGTTGAAAATATACCCTACCGGGAGGGAGAAGCAATAAATGATGATGAATTTCTTAAGAAAGGAGCTGTAAGAATAGGGTATCGGCGAATTTTTGATCCGCTCGCATGCACCGCATATCTCGGTAAACTGCCGGAACTCGTAATCCAGGATCAGGATATGTTCGGCAGAAAAAACGCCCTTGCGCTGAAGCTCGAATACCCGTTGCTGAATCAGGCCTATCAAATGGTTGGGTACATGAGAATCATCTCCGATACGCTGGATGGGGAAAGTTTCTATATGCTCGTATTCGTGATAAAAGTTGGTCTTCCTGAGATGATTTTTTAGCGCGACACAGTAATTTCCTATCATTTTCTGGAAATACAGCTTTTCCTCGGTATGCGTTTCCCCAAGCAAATAAGTCAGTTTAACCGCCACATTCCGGCTGGCATTCACCAGGCTTCCCCATTGCTTGCGGCCCTCCCACCACCGGTCATACGCGGTATTGGTCCTGAAAACAAGCAATAGCGATATGACAAACCCCAGGAGTGAATGGAGAACGGAAAGGTTCTTGAGATCGGCCGTTTCTCCTACATCCCAATATTCCAGAACAAGATAGGCGAACGCGCTGGTATACAAAAAAACAAATATCAGCAACGGGAAAAGTTTGCGAAGGGTATCCGCTTTATGAATCGAAAAAATGATTTTTACCCACTCCTTCGGATTGTAGTCTACCATCGATCTTCTCCGTTTGACAAACCTGCCGTAATAAGAAATTAATCTGTTACCCTGATCAAATGGTTTTTCTTCCCTTTTGAAACCAGCAAAAACTGCTCCTGCAACAATTCGAATTCTGCCAACTGTGTTTCCGGATTCCCTACTTTAGTCTTATTGATGCTCAGCGCGCCTTGCTGAATGGCACGCCTGGCCTCGCCCTTGGAAGGGTATATTTCCAGGTGGGTCGCCGTAGAAACCAGGTCGAGCACGTTGGCGGTTTCTCTCCACGCGGCCCTGCTGATGGTACTTTGCGGAACGCCCTCGAAAATGACGTCAAAGTCACCTGCGCCTATGCTCTTCAGGGTATCAAGCGTAGCTTTTCCGAAGAGTACTTCAGACGCCTTGACGGCAAGCTCATAATCTTTCTCCGAGTGCACGCGAACGGTCACATCCCTGGCAAGGGCCTTTTGCATGATACGCATGTGGGGCGCTTCTGCATGCGCTGCCTCCAGGCGTTCTATTTCGGCCTGGTCGAACAGGGTAAAAACCCTTAAAAGCCGGTGCGAATCCTCGTCCGACTGGTTCAGCCAGAACTGGTAGAACTGGTAAGGAGAAGTACGCTCCGGGTCGAGCCAGATGTTCCCCCCTTCGCTCTTCCCGAATTTGGTCCCGTCGGCTTTGGTAACCAGCCGGGTAGTCAGGGCATAGGCTTTGAAATAACCTTCTTCGTCCCCCTCTTTCCGCCGGATTATTTCCGTTCCGGTGGTAATATTTCCCCACTGGTCGGAGCCGCCCATCTGTAGGCGGATATTGTACTTTTTATACAGGTAGTAAAAATCGTAACCCTGGAGTAACTGGTACGAAAATTCAGTAAAAGAGATCCCGGTTTCCAGGCGTTTCTTAACCGAATCCTTTGACATCATGTAGTTCACGGACAGGTACTTTCCCGCCTCACGCAGAAATTGCAAGAAGCCCATTTCCTTGAACCAGTCGTAATTATTCACAATTACGGCGCCATTCACGGGCGAATCGAAATCCAGGAAATGCATCAATTGCTTTTTGATCCCTGCCTGGTTAATTTCCAGGGTTTCCTCTGAAAGGAAGCTTCTCTCCGCCGCCTTGAATGATGGGTCGCCAATCATGCCGGTAGCGCCGCCTACCAATGCATAGGGTTTATGGCCTGCACGTTGCAGGTGCACCAACAGCATAATGGTGGCCAGGTTTCCTATGTGAAGAGACGAAGCTGTGGGGTCAAACCCGATATAGCCTGATATCTTCTCATTGTTCAATAATTCTTCGGTACCCGGCATGATGTCCTGCAACATCCCGCGCCACTTAAGCTCTTCTAAAAAATTAATCGGCATTCTCTTAAATCAATCAGTTACTGTTTGGTTATTCTGCGTGGGCGTAGTCTTCCGTCGGGATACAGGCACACACCAGGTTGCGGTCACCGTAGGCATTATCGACACGGCTCACGCTCGGCCAGAATTTCCTGAACCGCAAATGGGCCAATGGAAATACCGCTTTTTCCCGCGAATAGGGGCGGTTCCATTCTTCTGCCAGCACTACGCGATAAGTATGCGGCGCCAATTTCAATACGTTAACCGACTTGTCGGCGTTACCTTCCTCCACTTCCCGGATTTCCTCCCGGATTGAAATCATCGCTTCGCAGAAACGATCCAACTCGGCCTTTGACTCCGACTCGGTTGGTTCGATCATGAGTGTACCGGCTACCGGGAAAGAGAGGGTCGGTGAGTGAAAGCCGTAATCCATCAGCCGTTTGGCTACGTCTTCGGCCTCAATCCCGACAGATTTGAACGGGCGCAAATCAACGATCATTTCGTGCGCGCACCGCCCGTTGGCGCCGGTATACAAAATGGGATAGTGAGCCTCAAGCTTCGCCTTGATGTAATTCGCGTTAAGAATAGCGGTTTTGGTAGCATTCACCAGTCCTTCACCGCCCATCATCACGATATACGCATACGAAATCGGCAAAATGCTTGCGCTGCCGAAAGGCGCTGCCGAAACGGCGCCGGCAGGTTTCGGCTTGCCTTCAGTTTCAAGGCTGACATGACCCGGCAAAAACGGCACCAGATGCTCCGCTACACCTATAGGTCCTACACCAGGCCCGCCGCCGCCATGCGGGATACAGAAAGTCTTGTGCAAATTAAGGTGGCAAACGTCGGCGCCAATCATTCCCGGGCTGGTCAACCCCACCTGGGCATTCATATTGGCCCCGTCCATGTATACCTGGCCGCCATGTTCGTGGATCAGTTCACAAATTTCTTTAATCCGCTCTTCATACACCCCGTAGGTAGAAGGGTAAGTTACCATGAGCGCCGACAGCTCCCGGCTATATTTTTCCGCGTTCGCCTTCAGGTCCTCCACATCGATATTTCCACGCTCGTCGCATTTGGTGACAACCACTTTCATACCGGCCATTACGGCAGATGCCGGGTTGGTGCCATGTGCGGAAGCAGGGATCAAAACCACGTTCCGGTGACTGTCGCCACGGCTGAGGTGCCAGTTCCTGATCGCCATAAGTCCCGCATACTCTCCCTGCGCCCCGGAATTAGGCTGTAAAGAAACCTTGGCAAAACCGGTAATGACTGACAGCCACTGGTCAAGCTGCTCCGTAATACGCTGGTAGCCTTTGGACTGGCTCGCCGGTGCGAAAGGGTGCATATTGGCGAGTTCCGGCCAGGTAACCGGAATCATCTCGGCCGTTGCATTGAGCTTCATGGTACAGCTTCCCAGGGAAATCATGGAATGTACGAGCGACAAATCCTTGTTTTCCAGCGACTTCAGGTACCTGAGCATTTCGTGCTCCGTGTGGTAGGAATTAAAAACTTCGTGAGTAAGGTACCTGCTGTGACGCAACAGGCTTTCAGGCAGCGTACTGCTCACTTCCTCCTCAATTTCCAGTTCTCCCTGGAACGCCGCCGCATCGGCAAAAAGATTGAGCAAATCAATTACGTCCTGGAAAGACTTCGACTCGTCGAACGAAATACCAATCCTTGTATCGGGAAAGGGATAGTGTCGCAAGTTTACTCCCCATTTGACAGATTCTTCTTTCAGTTTTTTGGCGAAAGGGGTCTGTACCGTTACCGTATCGAAGAAGTTATCATTTACTACTTTGTAACCGAATTTCTTTACGGTTCGGGCAAACAGCACGGCGAGTCCATGCACGCGGGAGGCGATAGACTTCAGCCCTTCCGGACCATGATAAACCGCATACGCGCCTGACATAACCGCCAGCAGAACCTGCGCCGTACAAATATTGGACGTGGCTTTTTCCCGCCGGATATGCTGTTCCCGGGTTTGCAAGGCCATGCGCAACGCACGGTTTCCTTCTGCATCTACCGTCACCCCGATGATCCGGCCCGGAATATGCCGCTTGTAAGCCTCTTTTGTAGCAAAGAAGCCGGCATGCGGCCCTCCAAATCCCATGGGTACTCCAAGACGCTGTGCAGACCCCACTACAACATCGGCGCCCATTTCGCCGGGAGATTTCAGGAGGGTAAGGGCGAGCAAGTCTGCTGCCGCTACTACCTGTACACCCAGTTCGTGCGCAGACGCGATCAGGTCAGTATAATCTTCAACATTCCCGTCAGTGCCGGGGTATTGCAGCAAAATCCCGTAGACCGCCGCGTCGGACCAATCAATCGTTTTATGATCACCTACTACTATTTCTATGCCCAGCGGCTCCGAACGGGTCCGTAGGACATCAATTGTTTGCGGATGCGTCTGTTGGGAAACAAAGAACCGGTGGCTATCCTTTTTCCCGGCCGGGCGCAAAGCGTGCAGCATCGTCATAGCTTCCGCTGCCGCCGTACCTTCATCCAGAAGCGAGGCATTCGCGATTTCCATTCCGGTCAGTTCAATCACAACCGTTTGAAAATTCAGCAGCATTTCGAGGCGGCCCTGTGCAATTTCGGCCTGGTAAGGCGTATACGCCGTATACCACGCCGGGTTTTCCAGGATATTCCGCAAAATGACATTGGGCACGATCGTGTCGTAATATCCGGTACCGATATAGGATTTCAGAACCATATTCAGGCGGGCGATCCGCTTGAATTCAGTCAAAAACAACTGTTCGGAAACACCCGTCGGGAGCGCCAACGGTTCCGTCAGCCGGATATGGCCCGGAACAGTCTGGTCTATGAGCTCGTCCACAGAGCTTACCCCCACCGTTTTCAGCATCTCCTCCGTTTCCGAGGCAGATTTACCGTGATGTCTTTGTTCGAACCTTTCGGTTGCATGCAGATTGATTTTCATTTGTTGGAAGCGCTTACTGACCTTTTTCTTGTTCGTAATTGTCTTGGTGATCAGGCCGTAAAAGTACAAATAAGCCACGAATTCACGAATGAAATTGGTCGATTCGTGAATTCGTGGCTTAATATTTCAATGTCCCTTAATGCTTGGGGCAATCGCAGGAGCTCTTGCGCTTGAAAATTCCCAGGAATTTTTTCTTCCGGGGCTTCTTATAGCCTTTATTCTTTTTCTTGGCAGCATGAAACTCAGTCCCAACCGGTGAAGCAAGCGCCTCATTGACAGGCAACTGAAACAAAATCATCACAACAAAAAAAAGAAACACCGGCTTTCTCATACAATCTCAGCAGTTAACTGGACTTATAACGTAAATCCACGGATTTTAGTTTAGGTGTGAGGTATGAGTTGTGAGGCATGAGGGCTCATACCTCACAACTCATACCTCACACCTCAATCCCCATATCCGGGATTCTGCGGCAGCAAATTCGGATTCCTTAAAATTTCAACTGCGGGTACGGGCCAGAGTTTGTATTTCGGATCGGTCAGGCCTAAGACAGGCCCGATCTGGTCGGTCCTGACGAGGTCAAACCAGTAATGTCCTTCGTAGCAAAGCTCAAGTCTTCTTTCCTTATAAATGCGCTGCCTGAACGAGGCCAGGTCGGGTACATCTGCTGAAGTCAGCTCCTTCAGGCCGGCCCGCACCCGCACCTGGTTCAGCAGCGCAAGCGAAGTTGCGTTGGGATAAGCTACCTCCGCCGCCGCTTCTGCCTTGGAAAGCAGTACTTCAGCCAAACGGAAGATGATAAAGTTGTCATCCCGTGAAACCCGCCGCGTGTATTTCTTCACATACTCCTCACCGTCACCGACGGCAAAAGTGGCCGCTTTGCGCGAATCGCCGGCTTCGTATTGGGCAACAATATCCGGGTGCACCTGGATCATCCGGGTTCCTCCCAGCGACGGCGGAAGATACGTACTGGCGATCGTGTTCGGATTCAGGTTGTCGTATTGCAGCTCCCAAATGGACTCGTCGGCGTTCTTGTCTTCAAAAAGTGCCGCGTAGGTATTGTTCAATTTGCTTTTTTGCGCAAGAACCGCATCGGCAGCCGTAGAGGCTTTATCGAACTCTTTGCGATAGAGATAAATCCGGACCGCCAGGGCATGGGCGGCCATTTTAGTCAGCCTGCCTTTGGTCTGTAAAGCGCTCGTGTAAGAATCAGGCAGATCAGTCCGGGCCACCTCAAGATCCTGGAACACTTGTGCATACACGTCATTCACGTTGTCACGCCGCACCTGGAGCGTCGGCAGATTCGGGGAAGCGGTAGGCTCGGTGATAAGCGGGACATCGCCGAAATACCGGATCATATTGAAATAGGCGAACGCCCGGATCATCCTTGCTTCTGCGAGGATCTGCTTTTTTTGCTGCTCAGAGAATGACGGGTCCTGTATCCCCGGAACCCGGGCAAGAATCGTGTTAGCCCGGTTAATAATCAGGTAATTCTGCGTCCATAACTGGTTGTAATAGCCGTTGTCATCAAGGAACTGCAGGTTATTAATCTGCTCAAACTGCCGGTTAAGCGCGTTTCCACGCACATTTTTCGTAGGCAGTTCTGCCATTACCATATAATTGAACCCATTGTCGAGCACTCCTTTGTAAGCCCCGATGATGGCAGCCTGCGCATCGGCGCCTTTCGTAAACAACTGTTCGTTCGAAACGGAATCTACAGGCTCCTGGTCAATGACATCACATGCCCCTACCCAGAGCGCAATTCCTGCCAGCAATAAATATTTTAGATTTTTCATAATCAGAAGCCGATGTTTAAGCCAAGGGTGTATGATTTGATTTGCGGATAGGCATTCATATCAAAGCCGAATTGCGCATCGTTGCCAAAAGAGTTTACTTCCGGGTCAAAGCCTGTATATTTGGTGAAGGTGAACAAATTCTGTCCGACTGCATACAACCGCAGGTTTTGAATTCCGATTTGTTTCAACTTTTCAAATTTGAAGGTATAACCAACATTGATCGACTTGATTTTGAGGAAAGATCCATCCTCGTGCACGCGGTCTGAAACGGATCCGTTCCGTGTCGGGTCTCCCCAGGCAGCACGATGCAGCCAGGTTTCATCACCGGGTTTTCTCCACCGGTCCTTCGCCTCTGTAAACGAGTTGAACCAGGTGTGCATCCGGCCGTAGGAATACTTGGGATGATTGAAAATGGTGTTTCCGTAGTTAAAGTGCATAAACACACTCGCATCAAAATTCCAGAAAGTAAAGGTATTGGTCATACCGCCGGTGAATTTAGGCTGAGCACTTGCCAGCACCCTGTTATCGGTGCTGGTAGAGGGGTACGGGTCGTTTCCATTCCCGTCGACATCCTCAAAATCATAATTCCCTGTCTGCGGGTTCACGCGGATAATCTTCCAGCCGAACAGGGTGCCAAGCGGGTAGCCCACTTTCAGCACGGATGCATAGCCGTTGAAGCCCAGTGGCCTGTCGTCTCCGTCGGGAAGGCTGGTGACTTTGTTCCGGTTGAATGAAATGTTAAAGTCGGTGCGCCAGGAGAAATTTTTCGTAGAAAAATTAGTTGAGCCCAGCTGCATTTCCACCCCTTTGTTCTGAACGTTGCCCACGTTTTGTATGGAGCTTCCATACCCGGACGAAGTTGGCAGGAGCACCTCCAGCAACAATCCGCGGGTTTTCTTGATGTAATAATCAAATGTAAAATTCAACCGGTTCCCCAGAAAACGAAGGTCCACCCCGAGGTTGGACTGTTCGGTTGTCTCCCATGTTAGGTTGGGATTTTCAAGCTGAACCGGTGCCAGACCACTCAGTCCCAAATAGTTGAAACCCCCTCTTGACAACCCCCTGGACGTGAAATTTCCGATTTCCTGGTTCCCGGTCCGTCCCCAGCTTGCCCTGATTTTGGCGTCGTCCAACCAATGAACACTCTTCATGAATTCCATCTGGTCCACCCGGTAAGAGGCCGATACCGACGGGAAAGTTCCGTACTTGTTGTTGCGGCTGAATCTTGACGAACCGTCTATCCGGAAGCTGGCGGCAATGTTCAGCTTGTTGTCAAAGGTATAGTTGAACCGGCTGAAATAAGAGGCCAACCCCCAGCTGCTGCCGCCGGAGCTGGAGTTGCGGATAGAAGCCGACTCCAGGGTAGAAATAGATTCGAGGGCAAAATTCGTCCCCGATGCCGTCGTCCGGGTCATGTGCGATTCCTGTTGCGAATACCCCAACAGCAGGTTGACCCGGTGCTTGGTTCCAATCGATGTATTGTAATTCAGGGTATTTTCGTTGATCCAGCCTTTATCCTGTGTAAATGAATTCGTCCCGGAGCCGTTGGTGCTTCTTCCTTCATAGGTAAGGTTGTTCGGCGGAATGAAAAGGACTTCGTCAAGGCTCAGATAATCAATACCAATGGATGAGCGAAAGGTAAGTCCCCGGAGAATATCCAGGTTAATAAAAGCGTTTCCGATCGCGCGGTTGTTGAACGCATAATTTTTTATTTCCCGGGCCATCAGCGCAGGGTTGTTGCTTGTGGCGATATAGGGGTCGGTGGGGTTAAGCGTACCGTCGGGCAGGTACAGCGAGATAGCGGGCGACTTGATAATGGCAGCCGACACAATCCCGGTGTTGGAACCGGCGTCAATCCGGTCCGTCTTCGATCGGCTAAGGGTAAGATTAACGCCGGCGCTCAACCGGTCGTTGATATGTTGGTCAAGGTTAATTCTGAAATTTCCACGCTTGTAACCGCTGCCAATCACCACTCCTTTCTGATCATAGTAGTTGCCGGAGACCATGTATTGCGTCTTTTCGCTTCCACCCGAAACTGAAAGGTCGTAGCTCTGGATCACGCCGGTCCGGAAAATAACATCCTGCCAGTCGGTAGTTGGAAGCGTGGACGGCGCGTTGGCGTCGACAAAATAGGGCTTCATTCCGACGTTAGTCCGCGCTTCGTTCACCAGCTCCCCCCAGCTTGGGCCATCCAGAAGAGAAAGACGTTTTGTTTCATGCTGAACACCGCCATAGGTGCTGAAATTAATCTTGGCGGCCCCTGCCTTTCCTCTTTTCGTTGTCACAAGAATCACCCCGTTCGAAGCCCTGGAACCGTAGATCGCAGCAGCAGCGGCATCTTTCAGTACTTCCATTGACTCGATATCGCCGGGACTGAGCGAAGAAAGCGGGTTTTCTGCAACTGCACCACCGCTCGCCGACGCGTATGAACCGGTATTAATGGGTACGCCATCAATTACGTAAAGGGGGTCGTTCCCCCCGGTGATAGAGCTGGCTCCCCTGATCCTGACGGTAGAACGGCCACCGGGAGTACCTGTGTTTTGTGTTACATTCACCCCGCTTAAACGCCCTTGCAAAACCTGCTCCGGGCCGGTAATCGGCAATTCGGCAATTTTTTGATCTGCCACCGAAAGCGACGCGATAGAGGAAGAGATATCCCCCCGGGACTGCGAGCCGTAGCCAATCACCACCACTTCGTCCAACGATTTCTGATCGACTTTTAAGGTTACCTGTAAATCGGTCTGGTTGCCGACTTTCACTTCCTGTGTGAGATAGCCTACGAATGAAAAAACCAGCTCAGCATTATTATTGGCCACCGAAATGGAGTAGGTACCGTCTACGTTGGTGACTGTGCCGGTTTGTGTTCCTTTTACAAGAATATTGACCCCGGGTAATGGTTCCCCTTTTTCGTCGAGCACTTTACCTTTAATATTCCGATCAGCAATTGCAAGGTCCATCAGGGCTTCAGCTTCCTGAACGGCTGCACCGGTTCTTTTATCTTCGGCAAGTTTTAAAAGAATACGGTCTTCCACCACCGAGTATTGAATGGAAAGCGGCTGCAAAAGACCGCGCAGCAATTGGTCCAAGCGTTGGTCTTTTGCTTTAACCGAGACCTTTTGCCGCACGTCAATCGTACTCGGACTATAGATAAACCGGACATTCGCCTGTTCCTCTATTGCCCCCAGCACTTTTTTAAATCGCTGGTTTTCCTCATTGAGGGTAATCCGGGTTTCGAGAATACTCTGTCTGTTCATCGCTAGCGCCCCGCGTGGGGTTATTGCAACGGCCAGCAGGTGAAAGCAGGCTATTACTGCCATTCTCCAAAGCCCGGATCGGATCCGTAACGCTGTTTTCATGGTATCTACATTTAAGTTTACTGGTTTACGTATTACTATTTACTTCAATTCCTCACTGCAGCCCTTACCGGTTACAAAAACAGCTGCGCCACGGAGTTCGTAGGTAGCTCCCACCACTTCGCACAGAAAGTCCAGCTTTCTGAACATGTCAAGGTCATTGAGATCGCCGGTAAAAATACACCGCTTCAGATCGGGCGTTCCTGCGATCACCTGTATGCCATAGACCTCGCTTATCCTTGCAAGCACCTCTGAAACGGGCGATTCGTCGAAATCAAAATCCCGGCTTGCCTCCGCTTTCGATACCGGCACGGGCACATCCACCACATCCTGCTTCAACGATTTACGTTCCAGGTCATAGGAGACGCGCTGATTAGGCATCGCAATCACCCCGTCCCTTTTCCTTTGGTTTTCGGTTTGCGCGGTATATACCGATACTTTTCCCGTAACTACTGACACCTCGATTTTTTTCTGGGCCGGTTTTGGCGCTATCCTGAAACTAGTGCCGAGCACCTCAGTCACAAGCTCGCCTGCATAAACCGTAAAAGGGAGGTTCGGGTTGGGCTTCACATCAAAAAAGGCCTCTCCTTTCAACCAGACCTTCCGGTTGCCGACGCCAAAATCCTTATCGGCGACGATATCGGCGCCCTGTTCCAGGAATACAAAGCTTCCGTCCGGGAGAGTCACTTTCGAAGACTGAACAACCGGGGTAGCGAACGGCTGAATGACTGCAGCCTTCTCCGGAGCAACCTGACGGTCCGTCAATACGTAAAAAACAAAGCTGCCTGACAACAGAACCGCGGCTGCAACACCGGCAAGCCGGCGCCACAAAACCCTGCGGCGTTGCGGGATCCCCGCACTATTGGTCACTGCCCGCCAAATCCGTTCCTTAGGCGTAATCTCCTCGTTTCCGAAAGCGAACAAACTTTCATTCGATTGTTCCTCATAGTGAAAATCGGCCCACTTCTTCAGGAGCATCATTTCCTCCTCGGTGCATTGCCCGGCGAGGTATTTTTCGGAAAGCCTGTCAAACTCGTGTTGTGTCATTTTGAAAGTCAGTTTTCGTGATAATAGGGTTTCAACTGCTGACGCAACAATTTGATAGACTTCGTAATATGGTACTCCACTGCTTTATGGGTTAATCCGAGTGCCGCGGCAATTTGCTTCACCGGCACTTCTTCAAGTTTACTCATGCGGAACACGGCGGCTGTTTTTTCAGGCATTTGTTTCATGGCCTGCTCCACGGCGGTTTCAAGCGCCTCGTTTGTCAATATCTCGTTCACGCTTGAGTGCTCAAAAACCTCTTGGAAAACTCTGAATTCCAAATACTTGCGAAGGTTAATCTGGGATTTTATACTTTTATTGACCAGGTTCCTGGCGGCGATAAAAATGTAAATTCTGAGATTTCCGATATTGGAATGCTCCCGGTTCTGCCAGAGACTAAGCATCAGATCATGAACAATTTCTTCAGCGTCCTCCCTGACTCCGAGCTGATGGCTGGCGAACCCGTACAATTGACGCCAGTAACGTTGATAAATCGCCTCGAAGGCACGGGTGTCTCCCCCCTTCAACAGCATTACCAACGATTCATCGGTCATCTCATGGTATCGCATCGTGTCCATTTTGTATAGGGTTCTACTTGCGGGCCGGATCCCTAAAACAATCTACATTTTTTTTCAAAATATTTTCGGAAACCGCGATAATCAGTGAATCGGTGCACCACGAAACCAAGCGCCGGAACAGCCCCAAATGGCTTAACCACAAAGCATACAAAGGCTCTTGACGCCTGATTCATTAAAATAACCTCTGCGCTCTCCGTGACCTCTGCGGTTTATTTTTAACCACAAAGCTCACAAGGAGCACAAAGGCCCTTGACGCCTGATTCATTAAAATAACCTCTGCGCTCTCCGTGACCTCTGCGGTTTATTTTTAACCACAAAGCTCACAAGGAGCACAAAGGCCCTTGACGCCTGATTCATTAAAATAACCTCTGCGCTCCCGGTGCCCTCTGTGGTTTATTTTTAACCACAAAGGAGCACAAAGGCTCTTGACGCCTGATTCTTTAAAATAACCTCTGCGCTCTCCGTGCCCTTCTATGTTGAAAAGCAATTTTATAAGCTGATATTTCTGTTATTTTTATTTTTTAGCTG
>NZ_BAABEY010000007.1:0-13335 GCF_039540405.1 Ravibacter arvi | reverse complement strand
GCTGGAGGAGATCCACAAAAAGTCTTTAAAACATAAAAAAAGGTCGGAATTTCTTCCGACCACGACTGCGTTTCGCGCCTCCTTTTTTTATGCCCGCTTTTGATGTCTTATATCAGCATGCTGAAAGGATTCTCGAGTAACCCTTTCAAGGTTTGCAGGAAGGTTGCGGCAAGCGCGCCGTCCACCACACGGTGGTCTGCAGAAAGCGTAACCTTCATGATATTAACCGGGTAAACCGTTCCGTCTTCTTTAAAGGCGGCCACTTTTTTGATTCCTCCAACCGCAAGGATACAGGAATCAGGCGGGTTGATGATAGCGGTGAACTCGTCTACGCCGAACATACCCAGGTTAGAAATTGAAAACGTATTTCCTTCCCATTCGCTGGGTTGTAATTTCTTGTCTTTGGCTTTCCCGGCAAGTGTTTTTACTTCGCCGGAAATAGCGGCCAAACCTTTCAGGTCCGCATCTCTTACGACCGGAACCAGCAGCCCCTCTTCAACTGCGACAGCCACACCAATGTTGACATAGTGGTACCGGCGGATTTTATCGCCTAACCAGGCGGAGTTTACTTCCGGGTGTTTTTTTAATGCCAGGGCTGCTGCTTTGATCACCATATCATTGAAGGAGATCTTGGCTGAAGAAGCCTCGTTAAGCTGCGGACGAAGCGCCATGGCTTTGTCCATATTGATTTCCATGGTCACATAGAAATGCGGCGCGGTAAACAGGCTTTCGCTCAGGCGGCGCGCGATAGTTTTCCGCATCTGCGAAACCGGCAGGTCTTCGTAACCGCCTGCAGGCGCCGGCGCAGGTGCTGCTGCTTTTGCAGCAGGGGCCTGAGGTGCAGCCGCTTTTTCGGAAGGTACAAAACTGTCGACGTCACGTTTGACAATACGTCCGTTTTCCCCGGATCCTGTAACCTGTTGTATATCTATTCCTTTTTCTTCCGCCAGCTTTTTCGCCAGGGGAGATGCTTTCAGGCGATCTCCGGATACAACCTGTTCGCCGGCCACACTCGCGGCAACCGGTGCGGCTGTTTCCTGTTTGGCAGGGGTGGGTTCAGCTGCGGCCGGTTCGGAGCTGCCACCTTCAAGCAGCGCTTTGTAGTCGGCCCCTTCTTCGCCGATAACGGCAATGATGCCGTCAACAGGTACTGAAGCGCCCGGCTCAACTCCCTGATATAGGAGCGTCCCCTCGTCATAAGCCTCCAGCTCCATCGTGGCTTTGTCGGTTTCGACTTCTGCCAGGATATCTCCGGACTTCACTTTGTCGCCTACTTTTTTCTGCCAGGAAACCAGCACGCCTTCCTCCATGGTATCGCTCATCTTCGGCATGCGGATAATGGCGGCATTGACATTTACCGCAGCTTTTTTCACGGCAGGTGTAGCGTCTGCAACTTTTGTTTCCGGTTGCGCGGCTTCTTTCTCAGGCGCCTTTTCCGGCGCTTTTTCAGCAGCAGCGCCCCCCTCCAGCAGGGACTTGTAATCTTCACCTTCCTTCCCGACCACGGCTATGATTCCGTTCACGGGCACAGAAGCTCCTTTTTCAATGCCGATATATAATAAGGTGCCCTCCTCGTACGACTCCAGTTCCATGGTGGCCTTGTCTGTTTCCACATCAGCAAGAATATCACCGGATTTCACAGTGTCACCAACTTTTTTATGCCATTCTGCAATGACACCTTCTTCCATGGTGTCGCTCATTTTGGGCATTCTAATTACTTCAGCCATATTACGTGAATGTACTATTGAGTTAACTTGTCATGGTTCCGTTGAAAGTACTGAGCGGCGGATGGATCGATGGTGATGCACGCCAGTCAGCGAATACTTTCCGGTCGTATGTGCAATTGCTTACGAAATGCCAATACGCCATCAAAATTAGCAGAAAGCAGGATAAAACCAGCCAACCGGGCGCTAAAAAGTGTGATAATGCGCTCCGGGCGGCGGCAATTCCATTTTTTGCGCGGGAAGAGGGTCCCGGTAAGTGCCTGATTTCCTTCTAAATATCGAAACGTATGCCCTGGGCCAACGGTAGTTTCCTGCCGTAGTTGGTGGTATTGGTTTGCCGGCGCATGTACGTTTTCCAGGCATCCGATCCGGATTCTCTGCCGCCGCCGGTGTCTTTTTCCCCGCCGAAGGCTCCGCCGATTTCCGCCCCCGAAGTACCTACGTTCACATTGGCTATCCCGCAGTCTGAACCGGCGCTGGAAAGAAAATATTCCGCTTCCCTGAGATCATTGGTGAATATGGAGGAGGAAAGGCCCTGCGGAACGCTGTTTTGCATTTCGACCGCTTCTTCGATGGTATCGAAGGCCATGAGGTAAAGGATAGGGGCGAACGTTTCCTCCTGTACTACCTGCCAATGATTTTCTGCTTCAATGATCACCGGCGTAACATAGCAGCCCGATTCAAATTCTGTGAGCAGCCGGGCATCCGTCAACAGCTTTCCCCCCTGCTCACCTGCGCGCCGGACTGCGTTAAAATAGTTATCCACCGCGTCTTTGTCAATCAGCGGTCCCATGTGGCTGGCCTCGTCGAGCGGATTGCCGATTTTTAATTGGCTATACGCATGCAGGAGTTTTGATTGAACTGTTTCATACAACGCGCGCTGGACGAAGAGGCGCCTGGTGGTGGTACAGCGCTGTCCCGCCGTGCCTACTGCCCCGAATACAACAGCCGGGATTGCCAGGGTCAGATCTGCGGATCCGGCAATAATTACCGCATTGTTTCCGCCGAGTTCGAGCAGTGATTTTCCCAACCTTCGGGCGGTGGCCTGTGCCACTTGCGTCCCCATTCTGGTACTGCCGGTGGCGCTTACCAGCGCTATGTCCGGGCTTTCTGCAAGCTGCCGGCCAATCGTACCGTCGCCCGTCAGCAGGCAAAACACGCCCTCCGGCAAATGGTGTTCCCTGAGGACCCCGCATACAATATTCCTGACGGCAATAGCCGAAACCGGCGTTTTTTCCGAAGGCTTCCAGATGCAGGTGTTGCCGCAGACCCAGGCGATGGCCGCATTCCAGGACCAGACTGCAACAGGGAAATTAAAGGCGGAAATAATGCCTACAACGCCCAAAGGGTGCCATTGCTCGAACAAACGGTGGTCCGGCCGCTCACTTTGCATGGTCAGTCCGTAGAGTTGCCGGGACAAGCCGGCGGCGAAGACGCAGATGTCGATCATTTCCTGTACCTCACCGAGCCCTTCCTGCAGGCTTTTGCCCATTTCATAGCTGACCAGCGTGCCAAGCTCGGTTTTGAAATGGCGGATACGGGTCCCAATTTCCAGGACTATTTCACCACGCTTGGGCGCGGGGAGGCTACGCCAGGACAGAAAGGCCTTTTTTGCGGTTTCAATTACCTCCAGGCAATCGGTTTCGTTTGCCGATGATACGGATGCAATCTTCTTACCGTCTACCGGTGAATAGGAATCGAGTATTTTTCCGCCGCCGGGCCGGGAGATTGTGCCGGTCGACACCCCGTCATTTTGCGGGGAAACGTCGAGCGGCATCAATAGGTCGGATATTGCGATCATAGCAGAAAAGTTTGAGAATTAAGACGATACGAGCACTAATTCAGCTTGTAGTAATGACCATTCTGGGTTTCCAGGAATTGGTCGAGCGGAATGTCCTCCTGCCTGACAAAGCCCTTCGGGGGGATTACCCCGTTTGCAACCAGCTCGATAACTGATGCAACAGACGCCGCGGTGGTCCAGGAGATAGCACGCCAGTGCCGGCCGTCAATATGGATGGGATGGTAAGCCCGGTAGAATTCCTCTCTTTCCAGGCGGTCGCCTTTCCAGCCTTCCACAACTGCATATACGTAGACTACGTCTTCCTGGACCGGCGGTTTGGCTTCCGTGAGAATTTTTTCGGCCAACTCCCGCTGGTCCTTCAGAATCAGCTCATACAACAGGAAGCGCATGAGGCGACAGTGACCCGGGTACCGGATCGTTTTGTAGTTGAGCGTATCGAGTTTCCCGTTAAAGGTTTCACACATGGTACCGAGACCGCCCGAGGTGCTGAAAGCTTCGAATTCCTGGCCCTCTATATTAATCGTTTCGATGCCCTCGAGAGAGGGAACAAGTTTCATTTTGCCGTTGTGAATTACCTCGGCATCATTGATATATTCGTTGATCACCCCGGCGGGAGACCAGGTGAATGCATAGCCGAGCAGGCCGTTGGGGTAGCGGGGCAGTGCGCCCACCCGCAGCTCTATATCACGGAGCCGTGTGAATCGTTTTGCGAGATCGGCGCCCACGATACCGATAAATCCGGGCGCAAGCCCGCATTGCGGCGCCATGACCGATTGACTTTTTTCAGCCATTTTCCGGATGGTTGCGGTGGTCGCGACATCCTCCGTAAGATCGAAGTAATGGAGCCCGGCCTCGTGCGCGAGGGTGGCTATCGGTAGATTAAGGTGATAAGGCATGCAGGAAACCACGGCGGCGAAGCCTTTCATGGTTTTCTTCAGAAACTTAAGATCGGTCACATCCCCCCTGACAACCGGGAAGGGCAGATCGGATTCCTCCAGGTCAAGACCGGTAACGTTAAAAGACTTATGAAGCAGGGTGCCGACCAGTGAACCGACTTTACCCATGCCAATCACGAGGATTTTCATTTGTGAATTTAGGTTTGAGGTTTGAGTGGTGAGGGATGAGGGTTGGGCCGTCGCAGCGGCTCACAACTCAATGCGCACAACTAAAACCTTGTTGAATGAAGTGCTGGTAAAAAGGGCGTGCAGCCCGGAAACTTTGTTGACAGGTAAATATAAAAAGGAAATCGGAAATCAGAAATCAGAATTCAGCCCCCATTTCCGATTTCCGATTTCTGATTTCCGATTTCTGATTTCCAATTTCCCATCAAAACATCCCGTTCAACAGTCCGGCCAGGCGGATGCCGCCTTTCAGCAGGCGGTCGTTAAGGGTGTCAATGTGCTTGAAATTGTAGTCATAGCGAAGCTTGTCGCCCTTCTTTACGCCGGCGTAGAGCTGTTCGGCAATTTGAAACGATTCGAACAACCATTCTCCGGGTTGAGCGGCCTGCCATTGCCGGCGCTGCTGCCTGGAAGAGAAGTCGATCGCACGGGTGTATTCGGTGTAGCTTAATTGCTGATAGTTGATCAGGTCTTCATCCCACACCTTGTGCAAATTGCTGGGCTCATAAAACCAATGCAGCTGTATTTTGTTGCCCCCGAGATCGTCTGGACGCCCGACGTGCATGGGTTGATGCATGTCGCCTACGAGGTGTACGATCAGGCGCAGGTACATTTTTTTTGTTTCCCGTGAAAGCGTATGGTTGGTTTTGAGCTCTTTGACCAGGAAATGCAGCCGGTTGTAGACATTGTTTGAGCTGTCGCTTTCGAGCTGGGCGAATAACGCCTCCCGGTTTGTTCCGGTCCTGATGTTCACATAGTGCCAATTGTTCAGATAGCGATAGGCCGTATCGGATTTGATAAAATCTGCCCAATTGGCCGACATGGCGAGTGATTCGTTGCCAAGAATTTTTCTTATTTCCCTTTTTGCGCGGCCTGACAGGTGATTCTGGGCAATTTCCCCTACAATCCGGTGTCCGAGCAAACCCCAGGCGAAGCCCGGATTCGCCGCCAATAGCAGGGTCAGTATAAGTAGCAGTCGTCTTTGGGCCATTTCATGGATAGTTGATGATTGTCTAAATACCAAAGTTATGGCGAAATGCGGAGCTGCAATAGAAATGTACCGGAAATCGTCTGGAAGCTGCGGAGCCGTTCGCTAAGTAATAGCTGGCTTTTTTACTTACTGTTTTTATAATGAGGATATTGCGTTGATTTTATCGGAAAAGTAAATGCCCCCCATTTTACAACACTGATTTTATGAAAACGAAATTGAGTACCTCACTCATTGTCATTGCGGCAGTGTTTGTCCCTGCTTATGTAGTCGGGCAGAATTGCAGCCCGCGCTCTTCTCTACCTACCCTCTGCATTACTACCACTGCCCCCGTCACAAGTAAGGACGATTATGTTGCAGGCAGCATGCAAATTGTGGAAGAAAAAAATGGACCGGTTGAATTGTATAACGGCGGAATCCGGATACGAGGCAGAGGCAACTCTACCTGGCTGCTGGATAAGAAGCCTTACCGGATTAACCTGAATACCGCGGCCAGCCTGCTGGGTATGCCCTCCGTTGCCAAAAATTGGGTGTTATTGGCCAATCACGCGGAAAAAACCCTGGTGCGGAATTCCCTGGCCCTGGAGCTGTCGCGCTATATGGGGTTGCCTTATTCCAGCCCTTTCCGCTATGTAGACGTAATCCTGAATGGCGATTTTATAGGCTCATACCTCTTGACCGACCATATGGAGGTGCGTTCGGGCCGGGTAGATATCGAGGAGGGGCAGCCTGCGTCGGTCCCGGGTGCGTACCTGGTAGAACTGGACGGTTTTGCGTGGCAGGAGCCGTATTTTATCCGGACTACCCAGGGGCTGATCGCTACAGTTAAGTACCCTGACCTGGTGAAACCGCAGGATGATGCCAAAATTGAAGCCATTACCAACGACATCAATGACTTTGAGCAGCGGCTTTTTTCCGATATCCACCCCGAGGCGCCCGGCGGATACCTGGAAAGAATCGATAAATCATCGCTGATCAATTGGTATATAGCCTGCGAAATTACGGGCAATTCAGATGCCTTCTGGAGTGTCTACCTGCACAAGCGAAGATCTGACAACCACATTTTCCTGGGACCCCTGTGGGATTTTGACATTGCCTTTGATAACGACGACCGTATCGCTTCCGCCAGGTACAGGTTAATGGCCGACGTCGGTCAGGACTATATTTTCCGGCGGTGGATAGTCAGGCTGAGAAATGACGACGTGTTTATGAGCGCGGTGAAGCTGCGTTGGAACGAGTTGAAAAATAACGGGCTGAAAGACCATCTCCTTGGCAAAATCAATGAATATACCAGCTTACTGACCAGTTCGGGGTCACAGCAGCAAAACTATACGCGCTGGCCGGTACTTTCTACCAAAGTGTATAAAGAGGTTTTCTGGAACGGGAGTTACGAGGATCATGTCAATTTTTTGTCCGATTATGTGGAACAGCGCATAGACTGGCTCGACACAGAAATCAATGGCCTGTCGCAAAACTATCGGTACCAGATTGTGAACCGCCAGAACGGGAAAGCCCTTGCCGCCCCGGCATCAGGGACCGGTGTCGTGCAGAAAACGCTCTCCGAAAATAATGATTTCCTATGGGAAGTGAAACCGCTTCCGAACGGTTTCTTCCAGTTATACAACGTGGGCAGGCAGCTTGTACTGGCAGGAACCGGCTCTGCCGGTGCTCAGGCGGTGCTTTCGGGCGCCAATCCGGCCGATCCCCTGCAGCAGTGGCGTATTACCAAAACCTCGGACGACTCGTATGCGTTTGTCAACCGGAAGGCGAGCATGGGGCTTCAGAATAGCGCTGGCTCCATTTCTGATGGCGCACCGGTCCATACGATAGATTTCAATGCATTTATACCTCAAAATGGTATTTCAGAGGTGCAGCACTGGCTGGCTGGCTCGCAGGCGGGCAAGTGGACGATTACCTCCGCCGGGAGCGCATTGCCCATTTTGATACGCGAATTTAAAGCGACTAACCAGGAAAATGCCGTTCGTCTTGATTGGAAGGTAACCGAACAGGTAAACGGCAGTCATTTCGGTATAGAACGTCTCAATAAAGATCTCGAGGCGGTACAGCTTGCGACTGTGAGCCTGGGGGATTCGCAGGACGGGACTTACCACTGGGTAGACGAACAACCGGTTGCCGGCATACAATATTACCGCGTAAAAATGGTGGACCTTGACGGGAGTTTTGAATATACGAACCTGGTCTCGGTTACGCGGCATGGCAAAGCTGAGAATCTAAAAGTTTTCCCTAATCCATCCTCGCGGTTTCCTGAAGTTCATTTCTTCTCCTCAGGTACAGAACGCACTTATCTGGAGGTATATAACCTAACGGGGGTTCGGATGTTCGACCAGGTTGTGACGGCAACGCGGGGCTGGAATATCGCCTCTTATGCCGAGGTAAAATTACCCGCGGGGTTATACGTGCTGAAGGTGACAGATGGGAATACCAGCTCTTCCCGACAGTTTGTGATGAGCCCCTGAGCCGCCCCCAGGCGCGTTAATAGACAATCACGGTATGATTTTCGGTCGGGTGCCCCGTACAGGTCAGGACGCTGCCTGCGGCAATGTCCTGGTCGGTTAGCACTTCGTTGTAATCCATCCGCACATTACCGGCAGTACACCGGGCGATACAGGTGCTGCACATGCCCGAGCGGCAACTGTAGGGCAGGCGGATCTTATGTTTGAGCGCTTCATCCAGGATACTGTGGTCATAAGGGACTACCAGGTCGTACACTTTGCCCTGAAAATGGATCTGTACTTCATACGGCGTTTTGTCGATTACTTTTTCGGTATCGTCGTCTTCATCTTCTTCATTTTCAGGCGGCAGGAAAGTTTCCCGCCTGATTTGGGCGGATTCGAAACCCATCCCGAGAAGGGTAATCCGGCAGAGGTCCATGTAAGTCACAGGCCCGCAGGAATAGAACAGGGCATCGCGCCGGTCGAACTGAAGATGCTGACGAACGAATTCTTCAAGGTTGAAACGATTGAGGCGAGCCCGGAGCAGGTTTTTGTTGTTGCTGAAAAGCCAGATTACCCGAAGCCGTTCCGGGTACCGGGTTTCCCATTGTTTGATTTCGTCCATGAACGGCGCTACCTCAGGATTGCTGTTGCTGAAAATGAGAACCACCTTCGAGGCCCTTTCGGCCACCAGCGCGGTCTTCATGATCGAGAACAGGGGCGTAATGCCGATCCCCGCTCCAAAAAGAAAAACGGTGCGTTCTTTTTCCGGTTCCGGTTCGTAGGTAAAGAGCCCTTGCGGTTCTAACACGGAAAGGAGATCGCCCGCGTGGGTTTTGTGGTGCAGCAACCTCGAAATTTCGCCATTATCTATCCTTTTGATGGTGATGGCCGGCGGCTCGTCGACGTGCGGAGAACTACTGAATGAATAGGACCGCCTGACTTCCCGTTCCCCGAATAAGAATTTCAGGGTTAGGAATTGACCGGCCTTGTAGGGCAGGGGGTATCCGTTGGTCGTTTCCATCGAAATGGTGATGTTGTCACCCGGCCTCGGCTCTATTTTGGTGATGCGTAGCTCGTACTCGTTCATAAGATTGGTGTTGCAAGATAGACCTTTTTTGGCTGGGACAAAATGCGTATTTTTAAACACCAAAAAACAAATTAAGCATAGATGAGCACTATTGGCAGAATCGCATTGGTTACTGGCGGGTCGAAAGGAATCGGGTACGGCATTGCTGAATCCCTGATAAAGGACGGTGTTAAAGTCGCCATTACGGCGCGTACGCAGAAGTCGGCCGATCTGGCGGCCGCAGCGCTGAACAAACTTCGGGAGGGATATGCCATCGGGCTGGAGGCTGACGTTCGCAACCTGGAATCGCAGCAAAGGGCCGTTGATTTGCTCCTTGTCAAATGGGGGCGCCTCGATTATGTGATTGCCAATGCGGGGGTAGGGCATTTTGCCCCCATCCACGAGATGACGCCCGAGCTTTGGAATGAAACGATTGATGTTAACCTGACCGGGGTATTCAATACTATTAAAAGCACGATCGAGCCACTGACAGAAACACAGGGTTATTTTATTACCATCGCGAGCCTGGCAGGTACCAATTTTTTTGCGAATGGCACGGCCTACAATGCAAGCAAGTGGGGGTTAGTTGGGTTTACCCAGGCATTGATGCTCGATCTGAGACCTCAGGGTATTAAAGTTACTACCATTATGCCGGGTTCTGTGGCTACCGGCTTTGGAGAAAGGGAGGTTACGGAAAAAGATGCCTGGAAGATTCAGCCCGAGGACATCGGACAAATTGTTTCGGACCTTATCAAAATGCCGGCCCGGACACTGCCGAGCAAAATTGAGGTTCGCCCGGCGAATCCGCCGAAATGAGTGCTTAAAGCCGGTGAATCAAGCCGGTAAGCAACTGCGGCTGAAGGAACAGGCCGATGACTACACAGAGTATAAAGAGGGCAACGATCGAATTGACCGGCGTTGCCCACCCGGCCTGGGCTTCTGCTCCGTTTTCGTCCTTTTTAAAGAAGAGCAGAAAAGGAAGCTTAAGGTAATAGGCCAGCGAAATAGCAGCGTTGAGGATGCCGCCGACGAGCAGAACCAGCATCCATGTGTTCCCCGCGGCGCGATAAGATTCCCATAGAGAAGAGAAAATCAGCCATTTCCCGGTGAACCCGATGGTTGGCGGCAGGCCCGCAAGGGCGACCATAACAAAGGTAAGCGCTACGCCGCCAATGGTCCAGGCGCTTCCCTTTCCGTTAAAATGCGCAAAGTTCAGATCCGACCGGGGCGAGAACAGGTCAGCCAGGAGAAAAGCGCTCATGGATAGAAATGCATAAGCCACCAGGTAAAATACACCGGTTTCGAAGCCGGTCTGGTTGACCGAGACGAGCCCTACCATCAGGTACCCGGCTTGTGCAATAGTGGAATACGCAAGCAGTCTTTTGGCGTTCTGTTGCCACAATGCCCCGGTATTGCCTACCGTCATGCTGATCAGCGCAATACCCCCGAGTATGGGTGCTGCGGCTTCCGGAAGCGCTGACAGAAGGCGAGAAAGTGCTAGCAGCACCGCAATTTTCGGGGCCGTTGAAAGGAATGAGATAATAGGAGTGGGACCGGCTTCATAAGTGTCCGGTGTCCACACGTGAAAGGGAATCAGCGAAAGCTTGAAAAGCAATCCGCCGAAGGTGAGCAGGATCGTAACGGTAATGATGTACGGGTCGTTTTCCATTAGCGCGCTCCAGGCTTCGGCAGATAAGTCCAGGGAGCCCGTCAGACCGTACAAAAATGAAATTCCGTAAAGCATGATAGCTGAGCTTACGGTGCCGAAAAGCAGGTATTTCAGGCTCCCTTCAGAAGCCTGTGCCTTTGGCGAAAGCCCGATCAGCAGGTAGGAGCTCAGCGAAATGACCTCCATCGACAAATAAACAGTCAGCAAATTGGCGGCCATACAAAGGAACAGAGATCCCAGGACCGCACTGGCCAGCAAGATCAGCAGCTCGGGCTGAAACCGGTACCGCAGCTTTTGCAGATGGAAAAGGGCAAAGACCCAGGTCAGTGCAACCAGGATTTTGAAAAAAATAGCCTTGCTGTCGAGGAGGAGCAGATTATGAAACAACGCGCCCCGTTCAGTAGTTGTCCATTGTATGGCCAAGAGAGCAAGGAGCAGGAACGCGCCTACCCATTGCAGCTTCAATAATCTTGAAAATTTCGTTTCCGGAGTGTGGTTTTTTGAGATAGCCAGCTCAGAAACCAGCGTAGCGAGGAAGAAAATAATGAGGAATAGCTCCGGGTAAAGGTCGGTAAGACTGTTACGGAGGTGTTGGATTTGATCGATCAGGGACAAAACTTATGCGGCTTTTTCTACAAAACTAAGCAAAGTATGGCCTCAATAAATGGTCGGCCGTGAATTTTGTGGACGTGGTTATTCG
Organism: Ravibacter arvi; assembly: GCF_039540405.1. NCBI lineage: Bacteria > Pseudomonadati > Bacteroidota > Cytophagia > Cytophagales > Spirosomataceae > Ravibacter > Ravibacter arvi. Next base: position 1,810 of record NZ_BAABEY010000007.1, on the reverse strand, counting down.
CCACGGTACCTTACGGCTAGCCCCCGCATGCTATACCCCTCGTAATCTTTGCCTGTATAATATTGATAATTGACGTTTACGAGTGCGTCTGCGCCGATTTTCTGGGCTTTCATTACCAATTGGGCCGTAATAAGGCTTTTGGCTTCCGCGCTGTTGCCTTTTTGAAGCAGGCGTTTTTCAGCTGTGTTCTGGTAAGCCAGGACGGCGTCCTCCCGGCTGATTTCCAGCCATTTAATTTCAGAATATGGCCTTTGCGGGGTCTCGTTTTCGTAGAATACGTCGAGCGGGAAAGAAGTTTTCTGGCTTATGGGGATCACACACGACGGTATGGAAACCGTCGCGGCGGCGAGCAGGAGTATGAAAGAATACCTTTTCATTGGGTATCTCGATTTATTGGTCATGGAACGATGAAAATGTTCGGGGCATTTCACAATCCATGTCCGTATAACAATTGTTGTGCGAATAAAGTGCTTTTGCGGCGTATTTTAAAGGCCTTATGAACTCCCGGGCAAAAATGTCCCTTCCCAAGGAAGTTAAAAAAAGGTCAAAAATGAGACACAATCGGGGTTTATTCGAAGATTGATTCCAACCAATTGAAGTTGCGTGCGCTCCTCAATAAAACAAAACAGTAACCTTTATGAAACAAGCACATTCTACGTTCTCAGCCATTCTATCCATTTTTTTACTGGCGGGTTGCCATTTCGGCGAGGTAAACAAAGGCCCTGAGACTACAGGCCCTGAACCGACTCCGTGGATGGAAGTAGGGAAAGACAGTCTTTCAGTGGAAGCTTACCTGGCAACGAGCGAACCCATTGCCATGTATGCGGCGCTGCAGGAAATTTTTAAAGACCGGAACATCGCTCAAATGAATATGGTCAGCAATTCTTCATCCGATTTGACTGCCCTCGCGGAGCGTATCCCGCTCTATAGCTACATTTTGCTGGATGAACGGAAAGGAACCGATTCGGGGGTACAGGTGACGGTTGAGAATGGTCGTGTCAAAAGCATTTACCTGAATAGCGGTAAAAAATTGTCGCGCTGGCCGGAAAGCGGTTCTGCGAAAGAGACGATAAGGGAAGGTGATGCCGCGGAACAACTCTATGGTAAGTTCTCGGAAATAAAGGGTCGAAAAAGCTACGCGAAGAAGTTTGAGCGTATCAGTCTGGCTACCAAAGACATGACGAAGCCGTTTGATCCTGAAATGGGACGCCTGCCGCAATGGTATTTTGGCTACTCCACCGGTGATCGCACAATGGAACAGGTAGGCGTTTATCTCGTAAACGGAAAAGGATCGCATGTGGTTGTAACGAAGTATAAGCAGTGGTGAGGGGATCGGGAGTCGGAAGTCGAAAGTCGGAAATCGGACTCGTGAATTATACATTTCAAATCACAAAAGCCGGGGCTGCCCCCGGCTTTTGTGATTTGAAATGGGCTTGGAATGACCGTCCGGGACCTGTCATTCCGAGAAAGAAGTTTTTTGCGAAAACACCTTGTAGCGGAGATGACAAATAGATGTTGTCAATGGAAGTCAATGGTAGCCGGAGGCTACCACCCGGACGGTCATCCTGAAAAAGAAGTTTTTTGCGAAAACACCTTGTAGCGGAGATGACAAATAGATGTTGTCAATGGAAGTCAATGGTAGCCGGAGGCTGCCACCCGGACTGTCATCCTGAGCGGAACGCAGTGGAGCCGAAGGATCTCCTGTTGTTAGAAAAAAGCCCTCTGAAAGGGATTAGGTACGGGGAGCGGGAGATCCCTCCACTGCGGTGCCAATGACATCTTTTTTAACTTATTGTGTTTCAAGTAAATA
>NZ_BAABEY010000006.1:0-2583 GCF_039540405.1 Ravibacter arvi | reverse complement strand
AGGCGTAGTCGAGCAGGTCAAGCTCGAATGGGCAGCACAGGTCCCATGGGACAACGTTTCCGCACAGGTCCACTATGTCTACAGGAAAGACCCCGCAGGAAACTTCAACAGGATCGCTGAAGTACCGGTCTCCGACGGAAAGTTCACCTACACCGATGACGGAACAGATCACTTCCCCCAGGACGGCAATACCTCTACTACCATACAACCCGACCAGGAGTATTGCTACCGCGTCGAAACGGCTGGGTCCTATAACAGTCCAAAGGTAAGGCCGGACAAGCTCTTCAACTTCTCACAGGAGCTCTGCGCTATACCTTCCGACACTTCCAAGCCATGCGCCCCCGTTCTCACACTCGCTCCCCTGGATTGCTCCAAAATGGAGCCAGGCACATGCCAGGACCAGGGATATACCAACGACCCCAAATGGACTTACCCCCAGACCTGCGATATCCAGGCAGTGACCGCTTACCGCGTCTATTTCTCAAGGTATGAAGGCGAAGAGTTCAAACTCGTGGGGACAGTGCCCGCCGCATCCGGCGCTGAAGGTGTTTTCCTCCACCAGGGCCTGTCTTCCTATGCAGGGTGCTATTATGTGGTGGCCGTCAACAGGTTCGGTGAGGAAGGACCGAAATCAAATATCGTATGCAGGGACAACTGTGCCCTCATCGCTTTCCCAAATGCCTTTTCGCCAAACGGCGACGGGAAAAATGATACCTTCAAGCCCATCGGGTGCCCGTCTTTCGTCATGTCGGTCAACTTCAAAGTCTACAACCGCTGGGGCGCACTGGTATGGCAGTCCAAAAACGCCGAAATCAACTGGAACGGCAAAAGCTCCGCAGGAACCGACCTCCCCGCAGGGCAGTATTTCTACGAGTGCGAAGCCACCATCGAATCTATTACCAGGAACGGGAAAAGCACTACCATGAAAGGATGGATACAACTTATGAGATAAACGTTAACAACCTTTTCCACAAAATTCAGGTCTTTTGCGTACAGATAGTTAAAATCTCCGGTGGCGGGTTGGTCAAAAACTACCGGCTGGTATTGGCTATCTGTATTTTTAAAGATTCTGGTTGGCGTTCACTATATTAGCGTGCTGTTTAAAAAATGAATTCCTATATCTGGTCCAGAGATAGAAAATTAGTTTCCCGTATATGAGACTTCTGTTTACCATCTGTTTTGCCATTCTTCTCTCCTTCTTTCAGGGTGAAGTCTATGCCACCCACGTCCGGGCCGGTGAAATTACGGCGAGAAGAGTTCCCGGCAGTTCGCTCCTCACCTACGAGATTAAATTCACCGGGCACTATAACATGGATTCTGAAGGGATTAACGCAGCCCGTGCTACGACCGATGTATGGTTCTGGATCACAGGAGAGCGTGAAGGTATCAAAACCCCACGGGTGGGCGGCCTGGACGGTATGATTGATGTCGGCAATGAAACCACCCGCAACGAGTACGTCCTGATCTATACCTTCCCCGCTCCCGGCGTCTATACTATTAACCTCGGAATCGACAACCGGAACGCAGACATTCTCAATATAGGCCCCCAGCCTACCGACCGCCTCAACTTTTTTATCAGGAGCACGCTGGCCATTAACGCCAGCCTGGGCATGAACCGGACTCCGGTCCTGCTCAACTCGCCCATCGACCAGGGCGCCATAGGGCAGCGGTTCATTCATAACCCGGGAGCCTTCGATGCAGACGGCGACAGCCTTTCCTACAGGTTATTTACCCCGCTGGGTGCTACCACCGACGGGAAAACTCCCATCCCCTTTGACTACAGGCACCCCAATACCGTGCCACCCCTGGGGCCCAAAGAAGACGGTACCGGGCAGGCCGATTTTAAAATCGACCCCATAACAGGAGACCTCATATGGGATGCCCCCTCCGTTGCCGGAATGTACAACGTAGCCTTCATCGTCGAAGAATGGCGTGACGGAAGCAAAATAGGCGAAATCGTAAGGGACATGCAGATCAGGATCAGGGATGCGCCCAATGCCAGGCCAAAGCTCGCTATACCCCCGGACCTCTGTGTGGAAGCTGGCACAACGGCGCGGTACACCGTCACCGCTACCGATCCGGATGGCGACAACCTCAGGCTTACCTCTACAGGGGGCGTCTACCAGTCCTCGCTCGTTGACCCTCAGCTGGCTTCCTTCCAGGTAGGCCAATCACCCCCGCCGGGGACCGCCTCTGCCGTTTTTACATGGCAGACCGGCTGCCTGCATGTCAGGAATGAACCTTATGAAGTCACCTTTAAGGTCGAAGATTCCCCAAGGCCCGGGTATCCCAACCCAAGCCTTTACAGGAAGCTGGTCGACATGGTTACCCTTAAAATAACCGTGTATGCCCCCGCGCCCAAAAACCTCAAGGCAACAGCCGTCGAAAATCCCACAAGGGCATTCAACCTCTCATGGGACCCTTATACCTGCCAGCTGCCGGGCGCCCAGATCGTCGTCTACAGGAAAGAAGGATGTTCCGACCTGCAGCTCGACCAATGCCAGACCGGCCTGCCCGACAATGCAGGTTATACCGTCGTCGCTAGGCTGCCCGCAAATGCTACCTCCTATGTCGACAACGGTG
>NZ_BAABEY010000005.1:0-132987 GCF_039540405.1 Ravibacter arvi | reverse complement strand
TGCGTGCATTCAGATGTCACCAGATCCAGGAGTAAGCGAAGCTTATGATACGTCGGGATGACCGTCCGGCCGGAGATCCCGCCACTGCGGTAGGGATGACCCGCCGGTCTGGATGCCCCTTCACTACGCTTCGCCTATGTTCTCCAAATGATAAATCAGCAATGGAACCGATGTATTCACAATCAGTTTGGAAGTAACACTCGGATCTATAAAAAGCCTTTCAAGAAACCCTCTGCTACGGCTGGCAACCACCAGTAAATCGGCCTTCACTTCTTCTGCATAGGCAACAATTCCGCCGGGCACGGACCCAGCCTCGCTGATTTCGAAATCTTCGTCGCGTAACCCCAGGCTCCCGGTTATTTCTTTAATAAACTGGCGGTCGTCCTGGATATTGGGCTGAGTGAGCGCGCTTGCCTTGAAAAAGCTAAGCCTGCCTCCGAGCTGCCGCGACAGTTCCATTACCTTCCCGATGGTAGAACGCTCCTCGTATTCCAGCTGTGTCGCGTAAACAATTTCCTTGAACTGAACGGGATCGGATTGGGGCGGCACCACCAGCACCGGCACGTTGGAAACCTTTACAATGTCGGTAACCGAAGTACCGAATAGCTTATCAACAAAGCTACCTCGCCCGGTGCGCCCCACGATTACCATTTCAGGCTTTAACTCTGCTATGCGGTCCTTCACTACTTCGGCTACGCCGCCAACGGCCCATACCGCTTCCGCCGCAATCCCTTCCTTTTGCAAATCGTCCACGTACTTCCGCAAGTCGGCTTTAAATGCATCCTCCAAATCGGCCGCAGCATTGATACTTTCACCACCCAGCGTTCCTTCGGAGAAAAAAGGCTGGAAGGCATGCAAAACAAACAACCTGGCCCCGAGCGCTTTTGCAAGAGTCGCGGCGGCCTTCAAGGCCCGCAGGGCGTTGGGAGAGAAATCTACAGGAACCAAAAAATTTTTCATATCTGTCAGGTAGTTAGATGGTCACTAAATAGTTACCGGCAAGATGCGACAACCCGGAACAAACGTATATGATCCTTGTCATCTATTTCACTTACTCCTGTTAATAAAACGTTAAGCTTTCCTGCCAATTGCCATGCACAATTTTAAAAACTTCGGTAGATTAGCAGACAAGCTGATTGGAAATCGGAAATCAGAAATCAGAAATCAGAAATCGGAAATCAGAAATCGGAAATCGGAATTTGGAAATTGGAAATTGGAAGTGAATCGGGAATCAGAGACTGGAAGCAAGAAAACCTGAGCGGCGCAGCCGATTTCTGATCTCCGATTTCCGATTTCCACCTCCGCCATCCTAAAATACTCATGAAAGAATCGACAAAAAAAGGGGTATTCCTCATTGCTGAGCCATTTTTGAGCGATCCCAACTTTGAGAGAAGTGTCATCTTCCTTTGTGAACACTCGGAAAACGGCTCCCTGGGGTTTGTCGTCAATCACGAAACCAATCTTTTTCTCGGCGACGTCCTGGAGGAAAACATTTACGAGGACATCCCCCTCTTTCTTGGCGGTCCGGTAGAAAAAAACACCCTCCATTTCCTGCACTGCCGCCCGGACCTGATACCCGAAAGTATTGAAGTTGCAAACGGGATTTTCTGGGGCGGCGACTTTGAGACTGTGAAAACACAACTGAATGCTTTCCAGCTTAAACCTGAAGAAATCCGCTTTTTTGTGGGCTATTCAGGGTGGTCCGGCGGTCAGCTTTCTGACGAAATGCAACAAAAAACCTGGATCGTAACACCGGCGGACCGTGAGTTTCTTTTCGCTACCCACCCCAGGAATTTCTGGCGGGAGGTGCTCAAGCGCATGGGAGGAGAATACCGCTCCATAGCGCACTATCCCATTGATCCGAATCTCAACTGAATTACTGGCAAATTCAGCCTATATTGCGATCCTAAACCAAACCGGTGCTAAAATAAGCGCTCAAATCCCGTATCATGTCTATCAGTTATAACCCATTTCCTGGCCGCTTCCGCGATCAGACAGTTCTCATTTCAGGCGGGGCCGACGGGCTCGGAAAAGCTATCGCCCAACGGCTCGGAAAAGAGGGAGCCCGCCTCGCGCTCCTGGATCTTAATGAAAGCGTACTTCAAAAAACAGTGGCTGAATTGCGGAATGAAAATATCACCGCAACCGGAATAGTTGCGGACGTCTCTAATGAAGCCGATGTGGCCAACGTCTTCGAAAAAACCATCTCTTTGTACGGAAAACTGGACGTTATGGTGCATTCCGCCGGGGTCGTCGGCGCAACCAATACAAAAATCACCGATTTCTCCCTCTCCGATTTCGAAAAAGTAGTTCGGGTCAATCTTATCGGCAGCTTCCTTCTTACCAAATACGCGGTAAAAGCGATGGAGCCAAACGGCTATGGCCGCATTCTTTTGATTGCGTCAATAGCCGGGAAAGAAGGCAACCCGGGAATGGTCGGATACTCCGCCAGCAAGTCCGGGGTAATCGGGTTGGTGAAAGGGGTTGCAAAGGAATATGCCACTGCAGGTATTACCGTTAACGGGCTGGCCCCGGCTGTAATCAAAACGGCTATGAATGCAGATACCGCCCCGGAACAGCTCGCTTATATGACGGCAAAAATCCCGATGGGGCGCCTGGGAACAATCGATGAGGTTGCTGCTATGTCAGCCTTTATCGTCTCGGAGGAAAATAGCTTTTCAACCGGGTTCATCTACGATATTTCCGGCGGCAGGGCTACCTATTGAGCGTAGCCCGAGATTTGATTTCTTTCCCGCATGGATCTGCGGGAAAGAAATCAAAGCACTCAGTAGCTAAGAATCGTAAACTCGGTCCGGCGGTTTTGCTGGTGCTCTTCCTCTGTTTTTGCGTTCTGAATAATCAGGTTACGCTCACCATATCCTTTTGCCTCCATCCGCTCGGCATCGATTCCCTTCAGCGTCAGGTAATTCACCACTGACTCAGCCCGTTTTTGTGACAATGTCATGTTGTAAGCATCAGACCCCCGGGTATCGGTGTGCGAGCTCAGTTCTATCACCATCGTCGGGTTATCTTTCAGAAGCTGCACCAACTTATCCAGTTCAGGCGCGGCATCCGCCCGGATATCAAATTTATCCAGGTCGTAATAAATGTTTTCCAGCGTGAACGTTTTGTTCAATTCCAGCCGGTCCAGTTTGATGGTTACCCGGTAAGTCGTATCCGTGTGGAGCTTATCCAGGAAGATAAAAGGTATGGTCTTTCCTTCCATGGTAAAAGGCAAGCGCTTGCTGATGAACCCGCGGCGCCCGGCCAGAAGATCATACGATTTACCTTCTTCCAGTTGATAAGTTCCGAAATCGCCCTTGGTATCGGTGGCCAACCTCGCCAGTTCTATTTCCGAAGTATCGCCCTCCGCCATGATTTTCACAAATGCAGAATCGAGGGGAACCGTAGCGTCGGGAACATTTTCCAACACGGTACCTGCCAGGAAGTAACTGATTGTTTTGGGCTTGCCGTCCACAAAACGTGGATCCTCCGGTTTGTGCGTTGTATCAGGCTGGTCCACATTGGTTTCCGGCACATGGAAATAATAGAGATCGTCATCACCTTTGCCTCCCTCCCGGTTACTGGAGAAAAATCCGCTTTCGTCGTCCAGATAGACCAGGGCGAAATCATCCTGCGGACTGTTAAACGGTATTCCCATATTTTCAACCGAGATAACTCCCTGTGAACGGCTGGCAACGAAAAGATCCAATTTCCCTAGACCGGGATGTCCGTCGGAGGCAAAATACAACTTGTTTTCAGGAGAAACGTAAGGAAACATCTCGTCACCGGCGGTGTTGATCGCCGCTCCCATATTCACCGGCCTGCTAAAACGGCCGGAGGCATCCATATTGGTACTGTAAAGATCAATTCCGCCAAATCCTCCCTTCCGGTTGGATGCAAAATACAACGTTTTCCCGTCGCGGGAGAAGGCAGGTGAGCCATCCCAGGCGAGGGAATCATTAACCGGAATATAGCGCGGCTCCGTCCATTTCCCATTTACATTCCTGGAAAGGTACAGTTTCACGTCGGTCGTTCCTTTCTTTTTGCCGGTATTTCCCCGCGCAAAAACAAGCGTCTTCCCGTCGGGGGAGAAGGCAGGAGAGCCTTCATTTGCCTCCGTGTCGTAGATAGCGTCACTGAACAAAGCCGTATTACCAGCGGCCATACGCATAGGATCGCTGCTCAGCCCGGTTTTATAAATACCCAGCATCGGCTGGCCATTGTTTTTGTATGTTTTCTGCTTTTTTGAAGACGAGAAGATCAGCTCCTGGCCCAGAATGGCCGGCCCGAACTCAGAGCCGGCTGTATTGACCGGCAGATTGTCTACGGTAATCCCGGGATTCTGCCTGGCAATCCTGTCCATTATTTTCAGGATTTCCACTTCCCGCAGCGCCCGGTTTTTTAAGGCTTCGGGTGCATTGGCGGTAGTTGCCACCGCCGAAAAATAATTTTTCGCCTCGTCGTACTGACCGGTGGTTTTTAAGGCATAGGCGTATTGAAAACGTGCGTCCGCATTTTCAGGATCGTTTTCCAGCACCTTCTTAAAGTAGGGAATCGACTCACGGAAACGATTGGAAAGCCGGTACGATTCAGCAATGAACCGGTTGGCTTCCTTCGATTCGTAATTCGCTTCCGCAGCCTTTTGAAAGTCCTTAATGGCAAGGTCGTACTCGCCGTCTTTAAACTTACGGACACCGGAGTTGAATGTCTTTTTGGTCGAATTGCAGGACCAGAGAAAGAAACCCAACAGGAGTGCCCCCGAAATAGATAAGCGTATATAACTTCGTTTTTCCATACTGACCTACAGTCCTTTTTACTTCTTCACAGATTTTGAAGGATTCCTTTTGTACCCGAAAGGTTCACAAACATTAAACGATATCTACAAAAAAATAATACAAACCAGAGAAAATTCCGGCCGGACATTTGTCTACATTCGTCATTACGCAAAAAAACGCCGTTTGTGGCAGGTTCCGTCACACCTCCCCCTGGATAGCCGAATATCCCGGAACCCCGTTAAACGTATATAAATTCTCTGTTTTTACAACGTCGTACCCGGCTTGCAGCAGTCTCGCCTGCAGATCTACCACTTCCTTCCCGTTTGTCCCCCCGGTTGCCGACAGGAAACGGCAGCGCCAGTGATCGGTCACAAATGTTTCCGGGAAGGCACCCGGGTAAACCTTCGCGCCCCGGTTGGTGATAGCTGAAAGTACGAAATTACCGGCTGCCAACCCATTGACAGAGTCTCCGAGCGCTGTGGCATTGCCCTCCCAATCCAGGTACACATCCACACCTGCAAGCACCTTTGATTCCTTCCTTACAATCCTTTCTTCCCCTTTAATGGGTTCCGGTGCGCCGGCGTAGCTAACCGCTTTGAAATGCTCCGGGAGCATCCCCAGACGCGCCACTACCGCTTCAGAAAAAGCCCTGGTCCCTACCCTTTCCCTGCTCAGCCCCTCTTTGTAGATATCACCTGTGTGAATGCCGTCCTCGATGGTTTTCAGCCAGGCATTGTGAACCCGGGCCGCAGTTTCTCCCTGGCCGATATGAACCAGCATCATAATGGCCGCATTCAAAAGGCCCGACGGATTGGCAATTCCTTTCCCGGCTATATCGGGTGCTGATCCGTGTATCGCTTCAAACATCGCGCATTGCTCGCCGATATTGGCTGAACCGCCCATGCCGACCGATCCGGCCACCTGCGCAGCTATATCCGAGATAATGTCGCCGTAAAGGTTCAGCGTTACGATCACATCGAACCGCTCCGGCTGATCGGCAAGCAAAGCAGAGCCTATGTCGATAATCCAATGATCTTTTTCTATGTCCGGATATTCGGCGCCGATTTCATCAAAGACTTTATGAAACAGACCGTCGGTCATTTTCATGATGTTGTCTTTGGAGAAGCAGGTAACCTTTTTCCGGTTGTATGCACGCGCGTATGCAAATGCATACCGGATAATTTTCTCGCACCCCGGCCGCGATACGAGCTTCAGCGTTTCATACATGCTGTTGGTCTGGCGGTACTCGATGCCGGTATACAGGTCTTCCTCGTTCTCCCGGATGATCACCACGTCAAGACCGGGGTGCTGCGTTCGTACGAAAGGTGCAAAGGCGAGGTTGGGCCTTACATTCGCATAAAGTCCGAGCGCGGTCCTGGTGGTTACATTGAGGCTTTTATAACCGCCGCCCTGCGGGGTGGTGATGGGTGCTTTTAGAAACACCCTGGTGCTTCTCAATGTCGCCCAGGCGCTGTCGTGTATACCACCCGCTACACCGCTTTTGTACACCTTCTCGCCCACCTCTATCACTTCCGGCGCTATTTCCGCCCCTGCGGCTTCAAGAATAGCCAATGTGGCCTCCATAATTTCGGGTCCGATTCCGTCGCCGTAGGCAACGGTAACCGGGACTTTGTGAGTTGACGGCATCAGATCTGCTTATCGACTGTGTTTAGTTGCTTTCAGTCACAAAGATATTCTTATGATCCGTATTCGGGCCATGATTCGCATTTTTTTAGGAAGTGGCCTGCTACGCCTCCACACTGCCGGTTACTGACCGCTTCAGTGCGGCTACCACCTCTCCCACCATTTTGGAAGAACCCACAATGAACGGCGTACGCTGGTGGTAATTCTGCGGAACGATGTCCAGGATAGGCTGCTGTCCGTCCGAAGCGCTGCCCCCCATTTGTTCGGCCAGGAAAGCCAGCGGGTAACACTCGTACAGGAGTCGCAGCTTGCCGCAGGCTGCCTTTTCGGTAGCAGGATAGAGATAAATTCCTCCCTTCAGGCTGTTACGGTGAAAATCACCTACGAGGGAACCGATGTACCGCGCCGTCAATCCCCTCTTTCTGCTATTTACCAGATATGCCTGGATATTGGGGTCATACTGCTCAAAATAAGCATCGTTAATGGAGTAGATGCCACCATCTTCCGGACAGCGCAGATTCCGGTGCGAAAGAATATACTCGCCCAGCGAGTATTCATACGTGAAGGCATTTACCCCGCTGCCTGTCGAATAAACCAGCATGGTGGACGATCCGTAAAGGATATATCCGGCCGCAACCTGCTTCCTTCCGCCCTGCATAAAATCGCTCATATTGGCTTGCGTACCGATCGGCGTCACACGGCGGTAGATGGAGAATATAGTCCCGATCGATACGTTCACGTCTATATTCGAGGAACCGTCGAGCGGATCGATTGCCACGACATATTTTCCGTTATCGTTATTGGTATAGATAATCCCCTCGTCTTCTTCCGAAATAATGGCGCATACCTCGCCGCCTCTTTGCAAGGCCCTGAGAAAACGAATATTCGCGATCACATCCAGCTTTTGCTGGCATTCCCCCTGCACATTCGACTGCCCCATTGCCCCCGAAAGGTCTACAAGGCCCGCCCGGTTTACCTCCCGGTTGATGATCTTCCCCGCTAAAGCAATGTCGCGGAGCAGGTGAGACAGCTCCCCTGTGGCGTACGGAAATGCACTTTGCTCCTGATGAATGAAACGGTCTAGTGTGGTGCCGATTAGAACGGCAAGCTCCTGAACTGATTTTTTAGTCATGATCGTAGTAAAAGATGGGTGCCAAGACCAGGAATACCATTAAAAACAGCGTCCCGAAACCCGCGATTGCATCCGGGAGGAGCTGTAAACGAACGCCTGAAAATGAAATAGGATAAAAAAAAGGAATTAACGGTTATTTAAGAGTTTGTATCGCTTTTGTTGAATTATTATTGGTAAAGGTTAAATATGAGATATCATGCTACTCAATTACAGGTAAATGACGTACTGGATCCAGGCCCACCCTTAAAACCGGCGCTGTATTTTTAAAAGAATACGAGGCCGGACGGGCGTTTCGAAATCTCCGAAATTAATTGAACATTTCAAATAACACCCCCGCAACAATTTTATTAAACGCAAATTATCCGGGCCCGGATGTAGCGTATTTCCGGCCCAAAGCGTTTATTTCAATGCCGGAAAGGCGAATCGGGAACAGCCCGTCAAAGTCCGGCCCATTTTTCCAAGGTTTGAATATGCGTATTATCGACTATCCGGCTATTATTAAAGAAGCATGGCACCAGTACGACCCCAACCGGGAAGTACTCTCAATAGAGGACATCAGCGCGCGGGTTTCCACCAACCACGTCTTCAGGGTCAGGCTCGATTCTGAGGAAATGGTGATTGCCAAGCTCTCCTATTTTGGCGTCTATGAACACTTCAGAGAAGACCACCGGATCATTCACTCGCTGGCGAACAACCTCCTGTACCCCTACGAAAATGTATTGGCAAAGTCGCTGGTTAAAAACAACCAGGTCTATACCTATCGGCACAAACAGGGAATTACAGACACCTGGGTTGTGTTTTACAACCCGATCCGAAGCGCGCACCGTTTGCCACGCAGGCTAAATGAAGCGGAAATCCAGAAATTCGGAAAGGAGATGGCCGCCTTCCACAAAGCATGTCATCGCGTCGGAAAGGTACTTCCAAAGTCGTCGAAAACCGTTCGAACCGACATACAGGAACTGCAGAACATACTTCAAAGCGAAGCCGGGCAATTTGAATACCGGCTTCATATTGACGCCATCAAAAACCACTGCGACCAGTTTATCCGCAATATTGATGCACTGAAAATCAGCACCTTCGACCGGATGCCGGTCTTTGTCGACTGGAACATCGGCAATTTTTCCGTCGACGAGGACCTCTCCCTCTTTTCGAGATGGGATTATGACTGGTTCCGGATTTCCAACCGGATCATGGACTTCTACTTTTTCAGCCGTGTGGTTTCCGACGTCGGCGACCGTACCGTTTTCAGCTACGGCATCCGTACGCTGAACGAACCCCGCTTTCTGCTGTTCCTGAAAGCCTACCACGCAGTTTACCCGCTTACCGCAAACGAGGTGCGCTTTATGAAAGAAGCCTATCGCTTTTTTATTCTGAACTATGTAATCAAATACGGGCGCTATTTCTTCCACAGAACTTACGCCACAAAACTTCAGAAAGAAGCATACGAAATACATTTACCCTCCATAGAAGACGGGTTCGATCCCGACTTAATCCTCAGAGAATTAAGTATTACAGACTAGCAATAAGGACAAAACTCATCTTTAAAAGCTTTTGGGGAATTATGAAGGCGCCTTTTGACGTTAGGATAAAATACCGGAATTCTCCGATTTTCTGTTTATGACACAACATTATCTTGAGCTGCAGCAGACCGGGCAGTTCCCAAGGCTTCTTACCGATTACCTCGCCGAAAAACCGGAGCTAAGGTCGTTCTACTCGCATTACCCCAGGTTGGAAAACTTCCGGCACCTCATCGACCAAAAAGCTTCATTTGAGCTTAGTAAGCGCGAGCAATTGGTAGCTGTTCTCGAAAAGCAATACCAGGATCTGCCCGAAAAACCGGATTTCTCATCACTTCTCAGTCCCAATACCTTTACGGTAACCACGGGTCATCAGCTCAATATTTTCGGCGGACCGCTGTATATTGTTTATAAGATTGTCACTACGATCAATCTTTCGCGCCTGCTTAAGATCTCGTACCCCGAATATGATTTCGTCCCCGTTTATTGGATGGCGACTGAAGATCACGACTTTGCGGAAATCGCGTCGGTAAATGCATTCGGCAGGACTTACACCTGGCAGCACGAAGCCTCAGGTGCGGTCGGTGAGCTCAATCCGCGTGAGCTGGCCGCCATGGCCTCGCGGTTCCCGGAGCCGGCTGGCCTTTTCGAACGCGCCTATGGTGAAAATGATACACTGACCGGGGCAGTCCGGCAATACATGCATGAGCTTTTTGGTAAAGCCGGGCTGATTTGTCTCGATGCGGCCGATGCCGACCTCAAACGCCAGTTTCTGCCGGTTATTAAAGACGAGCTCACGGAAGTAGCCTGCGCCGATATAGTAGCGCAAACCTCCGCCAAATTAAATGGGATGGGGTATGACACCCCGGTTCATGCCCGTGAGATCAATCTTTTCTATCTGCAACCCGGCCTCCGCGACCGTATCGTCAGAAACGGTGACGAATACCGTCCGCTCGGTTCCGGTATCCGGTTCGACCGGGAAACAATCTTTCAGGAAGCAGAAGCACACCCCGAACGGTTCAGTCCGAATGTTGTACTGAGGCCACTTTACCAGGAGTGGATCCTGCCCAACCTCGCCTATGTGGGTGGCCCCTCGGAAATTCCTTACTGGATGCAGTTGAAAGGCATTTTCGAGCACTATAACGTGCCATTCCCGGCGCTTATCCCCCGCAATTTTGCTCTATACGTGACCGCATCGGAAGAGCGCCGCATGAAAAAGCTGAAGCTCAGTTACCAGGACGTATTTCGCGGGAAAGAGGCGCTCCGGAAAAAAATAGTAGAAATGAGCGCCGAGCACAACCTGTTTCTGGATGACGAAAAAGCTGAGCTAAAGGCACTTTTTGACAAAGTATCCGCCAAGGCAAAAGCGGTGGACGTCACCATGGAAGCGGCGGCCCTTGCCGAAAAAACAAGGTGGCTCAAATCGTTCGGCAAACTGGAAAAACGGATCCACAAGGCAGAAGAAAGAAAGCACGGCATAATACTGGGGCAACTTCAGACGGTATTGGACAGCTTTTTCCCGCGCGGCATTCCCCAGGAAAGGTTCGCCAATTTCCTGGATTTTCATTTGGCCAACCGACATTTTATCCCGAATCTCTTCCTGATGTTTGACCCGCTCGATTTCCGTTTTGTCATTATGGAAGAAGGTGTCGCGGAACAGCCATGAACAAGGATGAGCTGAGAACCATCTACAAAAAAAAGCGGGCGTTACTGACGGATGAAACCATCGGCGACTGCTCAGCCGGAATCGGAGACAAAATTGTGTCCTGGCTGTCCGAACATCCGGAAATCAGGCACCTTCATACCTTTTTGCCTGCCCGGAATAAAAAGGAAATAGACACCTTCTCCATCATCCGGAGGATTGCAACCGACTTCCCCGTGATCCGGATCGTCGTTCCACGCATGGCCGCCCGGGAGCCGTTGCTTTCACACTATCTTTTCACCGAAAATACCGGCACTTCCCTTAATCGCTGGGGTATTCCCGAACCAACCGGCAATGATACGATACCGGCGCGGCTTATCGACGCCGTGCTGGTGCCGATGCTGGTCTGTGACCGGCAGGGCCACAGAGTCGGCTACGGAGGCGGCTACTACGACCGGTTCTTGGCAGAATGCAGGCCCGATACCTGGAAAATAGGCATTTGCTGCTTCGAGCCCGTGGACAAAATTTCAGACCCCGGTTGGCACGACATCAGGCTGGATGCCTGCGTGACTCCCCTTGGCTTCCGGAACTTCGGAAATTAGCTCCGCTCCCTTCGTGTTTGTGAACCGAATCTTTTGTCCCAATGCAAATTATAGCATACATTTGCCGGCACAACACCGATCATATTACCAACCCAATAACAAATTATTTGCATTATGGCTTACGGTTTACTAAAAGGCAAAAGAGGAATCATCTCAGGAGCTTTGGATGAAAATTCAATCGCCTGGAAGGTAGCGTTGAAAGCAAAAGAAGAAGGAGCCTCTCTCGTATTGACAAATGCCCCTGTGGCCATGCGTATGGGAGCGATCAGGGAGCTGGCCGACACTACACAGGCTGAGATTATCCCGGCCGACGCAACCGTTGTGGCCGATATTGAAAATCTTTTCTCCCGGTCTACCGAAGTGCTGGGCGGTAAAATTGACTTTGTACTCCATTCAATTGGCATGTCGCCCAATATCCGGAAAGGCAAAGAATACGGGGACCTCAACTATGAGTGGTTCCAGAAAAGCCTTGACATTTCCGCTTTGTCACTGCATAAATTTCTTCAGGTTGCCGAAAAACAGGATGCCATTGCGGAGTGGGGTTCGGTAGTTGCCCTTTCCTACATTGCAGCACAGCGGACCTACCCGTTTTATACGGACATGGCCGATGCCAAAGCAACACTGGAAAGCATTGCAAGAAGCTACGGATATCGCTACGGGAAACTTAAGAATGTACGGGTAAATACCGTTTCGCAGTCGCCCACCAAAACTACCGCAGGCAGCGGAATAGGTGGCTTCAACTCGTTTTACGATTTTGCCGACAAGTTGAGCCCGCTGGGAAATGCTTCGGCAGACGATTGCGCCAACTATGTAATTACCCTGTTTTCTGATCTGACCCGGTTAGTGACCATGCAAAACCTCTTCCATGACGGCGGATACTCGTCCACCGGCATATCCGAGGAAATAATCGAGGTCTTGAACAAATAGGAAGAGACCGGCTGTCGGAAATCAGCGCTTTGCGTTACCGGCCGCTAATCCCAACTAATATAACTGCCCCCAAAGAAGACAATCTAAAAATCGTCTTCTTTGGGGGCAGTTATATTCTTTCCGGTCCAACGGAAACCTTTTTACAAAGTTTTGGACAATTTTCTATCTATTTGTCAAATTAAATTTAATTATCTTCTGAAGGATAAATCGCAATTGCGCCTTCTATATTTGCCTTGTCAACTTAACCCCTCGATTAAAATGATACTCAGCAGAAGAAAATTCCTCGCATCGTCGGTGCTGGGCACCGGCGCATTATTGTCCACTACTTTCTTTGCTTTCGGGACATTTTCACCCGGACCGGAAAGCACCTTAGACCGGTACCTGGAAATGATCCGCGCAAAAAAAAGCCCTGAAGCTCTGGATCATGATCCGGCACTCAGGTCTGAATACGAAAAACATGCATCAGCTTTATCGGAGTCGGGCTACGCGGCATTGACACCGTTTGTGTCCGAAGAGATCTGTATAATCCCCTTCAGACTCGGCGGTACCGGATTAGGCTTATCAGACCTGGCCGTTCTTTTTTTTGAGCAGGATAAAAACCAAATCTGGCAAAAAAGCGCCACGCTGACGGGCTTTCAGCTGGAGGCACTGGTCAAATCGGCTGGCAAATGGGACTACGACGCTTTACCCGGCTTATTTACACCGGCTTTAAGCAACGACCCCACATCTGCACACACGATCAGCTGTCGGTCTGCAAAACTTCGGATCAAGACGTTTATAGGTCCCGGGAACACGTATACCCAACTGAAAGTAACCACTGCAAACAACTACACGTTCCAACAGGAAATTACCTCGGAACACCCGTATAAGAGCGTACGTATTGCCTGACAGCAGACCGTCATTTTACCGCCGGTTTTCACCTATCAAAAAAAAATCCGAAAAAAAATAGGGTAAGCACAGATCTCGTTGTCACTATGACAAGGGGACATCCCTTACGAAAGGGAATTACCCGAAACCCAAAAAAAGTAGGGGAAAACAAAAAACGAAATACGATATGAAAGGTAAGTTTTGGATGCTGCCGATAGTTTTACTTCTCATTGCCAGTGCTTGTTC
This sequence comes from Ravibacter arvi, assembly GCF_039540405.1. NCBI lineage: Bacteria > Pseudomonadati > Bacteroidota > Cytophagia > Cytophagales > Spirosomataceae > Ravibacter > Ravibacter arvi. The sequence continues at coordinate 119,632 of NZ_BAABEY010000005.1, read as the reverse complement.
AAAAGAGTCGGTAGTTCCCGAAGAAAAGCTCCCTGCCTCCATACAGAGCTACATCAGCACACATTTTCCAGGCGACTCCATCCTCCAGGTAGTAAAAGACCGCGAGTGGGCCAACACCTCTTATGAAGTTATCCTGGATGGCTCCACGAAACTGGAGTTCAACAAGAAAAATGAGATCAAAAGCATAGAAAGTGTTACGGAACTCCCGGCATCGGTTATCCCGTCCAAAATAAGCGCTTACGTCGAAGAAAAGTACCCGGATCGTTTCATCAGAAGCTGGGAGCTCGATGATAACCGGCAGGAAGTTGAATTGGACAATGGTATCGAATTGGTATTTAACCTGGAAGGAGGCTTTCTCCGGATAGACACCTAGATTTTTATAACCCTCCATACCCGGCCCGGATTGCTCAAGCAGTCCGGGCTTTTTTTGTGGATTTCAGTGCAGACAAAATTTCCTGGGCATTCGGGAAAATTCATTTTATAAAAACAAAAACACTACAATATATATATAAAATAGATTTAAAATCTAAAATAACTTTATTATCTAGATTAATAGTTCATAAACAAATCAATATCCAGTTATTTGTAAAAATTTGAAGGATTCCGGCGTCGAAAACAGCGTGACAGCCGGGTGAGCGCCGCACAAGGATCGTGGGCCGGCCATTGGCAGATGTGCTGCTGTAAACGGTTGATGGGATACCGGAAACTTCCGGCCCTGTGTCACGCAAAGGCAGTTCGTCCCGGACAATTCAAAGTGATCTACAACCTTTTAAACAATCACCATGTTAACACAAAATTTGGGATACCCCCGCGTGGGCAGCCGGCGCGAACTGAAAAAGGCTGAAGAAAAGTTCTGGAGCGGGGCGGTTTCAGCACAGGAGCTGGATCAAACAGCACGCCACATCCGGCAACAAAACTGGGAAACACAGCGAAAGGCGGGAATAGACCTGATCCCTTCCAACGACTTTTCGCTTTACGACCAAATCCTGGATACCTGCCTGCTTACCGGCGCTGTCCCCGAACGGTACCAGCCCCTGGTAAAAAAGGATCCGCTTACGCTCTACTTTGCCATGGCGCGCGGATTGCAGCAGGAAGGAATTGACATAGGAGCGATGGAAATGACCAAATGGTTCGACACCAACTACCATTACATAGTTCCGGAATTCACAAAGGACCAGGAGTTTAAAAGGATATCCGACAAACCCGTAAAAGAATTTGAAGAAGCGAAAGCACTTGGCATCGTTACCAAACCCGTACTGACAGGCCCGGTGACATTCCTTGCGGTCGGGAAGGAGAAAGAGCCCGGCTTTGACCGGATCGACCTGCTCCCGAAGCTGCTTCCTATTTATACGGACCTCCTTCAGGAGCTGGCCGACAAGGGCGCAGAATGGGTCCAGTTGGACGAACCTGTACTGGCCACAGATCTATCGGAGCGTCAGCGGCACGCCTTTTCTTTGGTTTACAGCGCCCTTCGTGCGGCTGCCCCGAACCTCAGGATCCTCTTAGCTACTTATTTCGGAGACCTGCAGGAAAACCTGGAGACTGCACTTTCCTTGCCTGTGGACGCCATCCACCTCGACCTGGTACGGTCGCCTGAACAACTCGAAACACTGCTCCTCAACACCGGCTTCGTACGGTCAACCAGGCAACTATCGCTAGGCGTTGTAGACGGACGGAATATTTGGAAAAACGACTTCCAAAAGTCACTTCACCTTATCCGGAAAGCTGAAGAAGTTCTCGGAAAAGACAGGCTCATAATTGCTCCTTCCTGCTCGCTGCTCCACGTTCCCTATGATCTGGACACTGAGACAGCGCTTCCCGGGGACATCAGGAACTGGCTCGCATTTGCAAAGCAGAAACTGTCGGAAACCAAAATTCTCGCTCAGATTTTCCTGGACAAACGCCCCTGGAGTGAATGCCCGGTGTACCTGGAAAACCAAAACGCGGTTCAACAACGGCAACAATCAAACAAAATCCACAAAGCCGCGGTAAAAAGCCGGGTCGCAGGTATCCGACCGAAAGACAGCGAAAGAGGAACAACTTTTTCGGAACGCCAGTCCTTCCAGCACAAACAGCTCGGACTTCCTTTGTTTCCTACCACCACCATAGGCTCTTTCCCTCAAACCGAGGAAATGCGCCGGCTAAGAGCCGCATATAAAAAGGGAGCTGTAACCCTGGAAGCTTACGAGGCTGCGATCAGGGACGAAATTGTTGCCTCTATCAGGTGGCAGGAAGAAGTCGGCATGGACGTACTGGTTCACGGCGAATTCGAAAGAAACGACATGGTTGAATACTTCGGCGAGCAGCTTTCCGGATTTGCATTCACACAAAATGGCTGGGTTCAAAGCTACGGAAGCCGTTGCGTAAAACCTCCCGTTATCTACGGAGATGTGGATCGTCCGACTGCCATGACCGTGCGCTGGTCTTCTTTTGCGCAGGAACAAACCGCGCTGCCGGTAAAGGGAATGCTCACCGGGCCGGTAACCATTTTACAATGGTCGTTCGTCAGGGATGATCAGCCTCGCAGAGACACCGCCTTCCAGATTGCCCTGGCCATACGCGATGAGGTAATTGATCTGGAAAAAGCAGGCATTAAAGTCATACAAATTGACGAGCCTGCGATCAGGGAAGGCCTGCCGCTCCGGAAATCCGGGCACAAAGCCTATCTCGACTGGGCAGTGGAAGCCTTCAGACTGAGCGCTTCCGGTGTGAAAAACGCTACCCAGATCCATACACATATGTGCTATTCGGAATTTAACGATATCATTGGATCCATTGCGGCGATGGATGCCGATGTCATTACCATTGAAACTTCGCGGTCACAAATGGAATTGCTGGATGCATTTGCCGACTTTGAATACCCCAACGAGATCGGCCCCGGTGTGTATGACATTCATTCACCACGCATTCCGGCGGCGGGAGAAATGGTCGGTCTCCTGAAAAAGGCACTCAAATCCATTCCCCCGAAAAACCTTTGGGTAAACCCGGACTGCGGCCTGAAAACAAGAAAATGGCCTGAAACAAAAGCAGCGCTTGTCACCATGATAGACGCCGCCCGGACACTCAGAGAAGAAATCTCCCGCTAACAGGCATTCAACGGCCGGCCGTGACTTCAATCTTCTGCAACAAAGAGGATCAGGCGCGGCCGGCACAGGCGCGGCCGGTCAGACTAGGCCGATTCGAATTTATTAAGTAGTTTAACGGCGTATTGTAAGAAAAATCCTGATGAAATGGCCTTCATTGGTCAACTCCTCATAGCCAACCGCTCAAAGCTAACCGTATGAAACGTTCGTCACTCCTGGTCACTATCCTGTTTACCGGCACAGCCCTGTTATCCCACGCACAAAAAGAGCCCGAATTCACGCTTAAAAAGGAAGAACTGGAATCACACCTGCGCTTTCTTGCTTCAGATGAACTGGAAGGGCGCCGCACCGGAGAACAAAGCAATCGCGTGGCGGCCAGGTACATTGCGGAACAGTTCAGGAGATACGGCGCCGGCGTGGTGCCGGGCCAGCAAACTTATTTTCAGCCTGTTGTTTTTGACAAAACCACCAATGATCAACCGGGGGTGCTCCTCGCGGATGGGGATACGCTCGCCTACGGAAAGGAGTGGTTCACGATCTCCGGAAACGCCACCCGGACAGAAGCTCCGGTAGTTTACGCAGGATATGGCCTTGAAAACAGTGAAAAGGGCTGGGACGACTACAAAGGCCTCGATGTGAAAGGCAAGATTGTGCTGGTGCAAAGCGGGCTGCCGGAATCTCAATCTCCCCGGGAAAGCCTGCAGGCGGGCGCTTCAAAATTACGCCTGGCAGCCGGCAAAGGGGCCGTTGCACTCATTGAGCTATATGGTGCAACCACACCCTGGAACTTCATCAATACTTACCTCACCGGCGAAAGACTGGGCTTGGCGGAAACCCCTGCCGAAGAATACGCGACCATCCCCCATCTCTGGGTAAACGGTAAGGAACCGGCCCTGACCAAAAAGCTTCGCGAAGCCAAATCCCTTAAGCTGGTAACAGAGGGGCGGTCCATAAAAAAAGTAACCAGCTACAACGTAATGGCCTACATTGAAGGATCCGATCCGAAGTTAAAGGACCAATACCTGACACTTTCCGCACATTACGACCATGTTGGCGTCGGACGCCAGGGCGGGCAGCCTTACACAGCCGAAGATAGTATTTTCAACGGCGCGCGGGACAATGCCTTCGGCGTCTCTGCCGTACTGGCCGCAGCCAGGTCTTTCTCTGAGCTCAAACCCAAAAGATCTGTATTTCTTCTCGCCTTTACAGGTGAGGAATTGGGGTTGCTGGGGAGCCGCTACTATGCCCAAAACCCCGTATTACCCCTTAACAAATGCGTATTTAACCTCAATTGCGATGGAGCGGGCTACGACGATACCGGCATCATTTCCGTAATCGGTCTCGACCGGACAGGAGCAAAAGCAGAAATAGAAAAAGCAGCGAAAACCTTCGGATTGGAGGTAATAGGCGACCCCGCCCCCGAGCAAAACCTCTTTGACCGATCGGATAACGTCAATTTCGCGATCAAGGGGATTCCTGCACCGACCTTCACACCCGGCTTTAAAGAATTCGACGCCGATATCATGAAATACTACCACCAGGCGATCGACAACCCCGAGAGTATCGACTTTGACTACCTGCTTCGATATAGCAAAGCCTACGTACGCGCCGCCAGGCTGATTGCCAATCGCACTACACCACCTCAATGGTCGGCCGGCGACAAATACGAAGAGGCTGCCAAGTCGCTCTATGGAAAGTAAAATCCGGCAGGAACTGTCGGCCAAAACCTTGTCAAATCAACGTGTTAAGCAGTTCTGAAAAAATATTTAGACGAGTCTAAATATTTTTTCAGTTCATAAGTCAATTTGGTTATTTTTGTGCAGCACAAATTATCCTATTGAACTGAAATTTTGGAACAGCCTATTACCACAGCCTTTCTGCTGACCCTCCTGGCCGGTATCTCCACGGGCATCGGAAGCGGCATTGCCTTGATGGCACGAAAAACGAATACGCGCTTTCTATGCGTTTCACTCGGTTTCTCGGCAGGTGTCATGTTGTACGTTTCCTTCATGGAATTGCTTCCGCAATCACTCAAAGGCCTTGCTGCCGAGTGGGGCGAAAAAGCCGGAACGCTCTATATGCTCCTTTCTTTTTTCGGGGGCATAGCACTCATAGCGCTGATCGACTTACTGGTACCACCGGCCGCTAACCCGCACGAAGTACACGGCGTAGAAGACATGCACAAAAAGACAAAGCTCAAACGGGTCGGAACCGTCGTGGCACTTTCTATTGCCATTCACAATTTTCCTGAAGGCATCGCTACTTTTACCTCGGCCCTTGTCAGCCTGGAAATTGCAATCCCGATTGCGGTGGCAATTGCCATACACAACATCCCGGAAGGAATAGCAGTGGCTGTACCGATCTACCATTCAACCGGCAGCAGGTCAAAAGCCTTCTGGTACTCCTTTGCCTCGGGACTTGCCGAACCCATAGGCGCTCTGATTGCCTATCTTTTCCTTCTTCCGTTCTGGTCAGCGACCATCAACGGTATTGTTCTTGCCGCAGTCGCCGGTATTATGATCTTCATTTCGCTCGACGAATTGCTCCCCACCGCTGAAAAATTCGGTGAGCACCACCTCGCCATCTGGGGAATGATCGCCGGCATGCTGCTCATGGCCGGGAGTTTGTATTTGTTTATATGAGGTGTGAGGTATGAGGTATGAGCGTTGCCAACCCTCACCCCCCACACCTCAAACCCCACACCTCAAAAACATAACTTTTCAAAGACACATTACCACATAACCCACATAATGCATATGTAATCTATTTGGGAATACAGGTTCTCTGATTGATTCGTAATTTTGTATAAAATCACCCTAATGTATGATATGGCAACTGCAACCATCAATGCTCCTATCCTGTATGTAATTGACTTTGACAGCACCTTTACGAAAGTCGAGGGCTTGGACGAACTCGCTTCCATAGCGCTGTCGGGACAATCGAATCAATCTTCAATAGTTGCACAAATTCGGGATCTGACGGATATGGGCATGAATGGGGAAATTTCGTTTTCGGAAGGACTCAGAAAGCGTATCGAGTTGCTTTCCGCCAACAAAAGCCATATACAGACACTGGTCGAATATCTGCGTACCCAGGTCTCCAACTCATTCCTCAGGAACAGGCAGTTTCTCAGCGAGCATGCTGAAAATATCTATATCGTTTCCAGCGGGTTTAAAGAATTCATTGTGCCGGTGGCGGCGGAATTAGGCATTCTTCCCGACCATGTACTTGCCAACGAATTTCGTTTCGACCAGGAGGGCAATATCATCGGCATCGACGAAAGTAATCCGCTTGCCTCCGACGGCGGAAAAATAAAGGCTTTGCAAAGCCTGCAGCCGGAAGGCGAAGTTTACGCCATCGGCGACGGCTATACGGACTACGAACTGCGCCAGTCAGGGCTTGCCAGCCGTTTCTATGCTTTTACCGAAAACGTAAGGCGGGAAAAGGTCGTGGCAGTGGCGGATTATGTGGTGGCTTCACTCGACGAGTTCCTGTTTCACAATAAACTGGACCGAAGCCAATCCTATCCTACAAGCCTTCTTAAAGTGCTTCTTCTTGAGAACGTCCATCCTGCGGCCGTCGAGGCCTTCCGCAAGGACGGGTTCCAGGTAGAATTCCTGAAAGGCGCGCTCGACGAAGACGAATTGTGCGAGAAAATAAAGGATGTCGCCATCATCGGCATCCGGTCCAAAACAAACATTACACGGAAAGTCCTTGAAAACGCCAACCGTCTTATGGCAATAGGTGCTTTCTGTATCGGCACCAACCAGATCGACCTGGATGCGGCGACCGAAAAAGGGATCCCTGTATTCAATGCTCCTTATTCAAACACCCGCTCGGTGGTAGAATTGGCGATCGGAGAAATTATACTCCTGGTCCGCAACTCCGTTACCAAAAGCAATAAAATGCACCGTGGGGAGTGGGACAAGTCAGCCATTGGCAGCTACGAAATCCGTGGCAAAAAGCTGGGGCTGGTCGGGTACGGAAGCATCGGCACTCAACTTTCAGTAGTAGCCGAAGCGATGGGTATGGAAGTTTATTTCTATGATGCAGTCGAGAAGCTTGCGCTTGGAAACGCAAAAAAAGTAAGCTCCCTGGATGAGCTTCTCAAAATTTCCGACGTTATCAGCCTCCACGTGGACGGACGCAAAAGTAACGCGGCCATGATAGGCAAACGGGAATTTGACCTCATGAAAGACGGTGTTATTTTCCTTAACCTTTCGAGAGGCCACGTGGTAGATATTCCTGCGCTTGCGGAAGCCATTAAGAGCGGAAAAATTGCCGGAGCAGGGATCGACGTATTTCCCCATGAGCCCAAAACGAACAATGAACCTTTTGTGAGCGAGCTGCAGGGCCTTTCCAATGTGATCCTGACTCCGCACGTAGGAGGCAGCACTCTCGAGGCCCAGGAAAATATCGGGAAGTTCGTGCCCGCAAAACTGCTCGAATATATGAACAACGGAAGTACCTACGGAAGCGTCAACTTCCCGGAAGTTCAGTTGCCCAAACTCACCGATTCGCACCGGATTCTGCATATCCATGCCAACGTTCCGGGTGTGCTCGCAAAACTCAACAGCATCTTCGGCAAAAACAATATCAACATCACCGGTCAGTACCTTAAGACTAATGAATCGGTGGGCTACGTGATTGTGGATATCGCCAAGGGCTACGACCGCGAATTCCTTCGCGAAGTACGGGCGATTGATGGAACCATCCGTTTTAGAATGTTATATTGATGCAGACTTACTTTACGCCGGGCCCGGCCCAGCTCTACCCGACATTTGAGAAACACCTGAAAACCTTTGTTGACCGCCAGCTTGGCTCAGTCTCTCACCGGAGCCAGGTGTACCGCGAGTTGCATGCATTCACGGTCAGTCAACTGAGGTCCCTTCTCAGCGTGCCCGATACGCACGCCATTCTTTTTCTCGGTTCCGCCTCGGAAGTCTGGGAACGGATTCTTTTAAGTATGGTAGAAAAAGAAAGTTTCCACCTGGTAAACGGGTCATTTTCACAGAAATTTTATCAGTACGCATTGGCCGCCGGCAAAAAAGCGACCAAAATGGAAAAGGCGCCGGGCAACGGCTTCGACTTTGACGAGATAACCGTCCCGGAAGAAGCCGAGCTCATTTGTACCACCCACAACGAGACAAGCTGCGGCGTGCAAATGACGGAAACAGAGATTCACCGCCTCAAAGAGGCGCACCCCGACAAAATGATCGCGGTTGACATGGTCTCTTCGGCTCCCTACCCTGCCCTGGACTATAGCCTGGTGGATACCGCTTTCTTCTCGGTGCAAAAAGCCTTCGGCCTTCCCGCCGGGCTTGGAGTCTGGATTGTGGGCAAACAATGCCTGGAAAAAGCAATCCTTCTCAAGGAGAGAAAAGGCCTTTCCATCGGTGCACACCACGACTTGCCGACGCTCTGGAAGAACGCTCTGAATAACGAAACCCCTGCCACCCCGAATGTGATGCTAATCTACCTGTTGGGGAAAATCGCAGCGGATATGAACGATAAAGGGGTAGACACGATCCGGAAAGAGACCGAGAAAAAGGCCGGTCTCCTCTACGGTTTTGCCCGGGCAAATGATGCATTTTCTCCATTTGTACTTTCTGAACATCACCGGTCGCGGACGGTGGCGGTGCTGGATACGCAATTACCCGCCGCTGAAATAATTGCCCGCCTGAAAGAGCGCAACCTCGTCATCGGCAGCGGCTACGGCGACAAAAAAGCCACTCAGGTAAGGATAGCCAACTTTCCGGCAACCGATGTCGCGCAGATAGAAGCGCTGGTATCGGAATTAGCCAAGATCTAATCTTTACAATACCGCAGCTGTTCTCCGGAAAAGGGGATTCAAAATAAAACAATGCTGCAATATAACTTTCTAAGGAAATTTTAAGTTCTAGAAAAAATACAACGTCAAAAATTTGGAAGCGGAGATAAAGATCCCTTAACTTTGTTGCACAAATTCAAACAAAATTCACCAGAAGAAAATGAAAAAGATCTTAGCATTCGCGATCGCCGCCACTATGGTTTCTTTCGCAGCTTGTACTAGCAAACCATCAGAGACTGAAGTAGTTGAAGAAACTACTGAAACTGTAGTTGAGCCGGTTGCTCCTGAAGCAGACACTACTGCTACTGACACTGCTGCTCCTGCTGATACTACTGCTGCTCCTGCTCCCGCTAAATAATTTTAGCCGGGTCTGAAGCACTGCAAAGTACACAAGACTAGTCAAGAAGGCTGGAAACCCTGGTTTCCGGCCTTCTCTTTTTACAAGCCGTCCGGATTCTACCGGCCCGGTGCTGCACGACTTGATTATTCCGCTCTATTTTGTTAACATTATGCAAAAAAAGTAGTGGGCATACATCTGCCGCCGCAACGTCAACCACGTTTTTTGCTTTGTTTTTAACACAAATTTCCGCGTTAGTCCCCCCTGTTGCTGTTCCCTATTGCGTGGAGCTAAAAGAAAAGTACGATTTTGAGTTCAGGGTCTCCAGGCCACGGCGAACCCGGCTGGGCGATTTCACCTACCGCCCGGGGTGCCGGCCGGTCATTACGGTCAACGCGAACTTAAATCCGTACAGCTTCCTGATCACTTACCTTCATGAAGTTGCACACTGCGCCGTGTTCCGGCGGTACCGGCGTAAAGTAGCCCCCCATGGGTCGGAATGGAAGACAACCTTCAAAGAGATTCTGCTTCCCGTTATCCGACCGGATTATTTCCCCCCTGACGTACTGGCAGCCCTGGCAGCATACGCCCGAAACCCCAAAGCCACCACGTCAGGAGACAGCCGGCTTGCCGAGTCCCTGAAAAAGTACGATAGCCAGGTAGAAAACGGCAATAAAAGGACCTTGCGCCATCTGGATGAAGGCAGTTTATTCGTTTTCAATGGGCGGGTATTTTCCAAGGGCCCGCTCCGCAGGACCCGGGTTCTGTGTACGGAAAAGGCATCTAAGAAAAAATATACCATAGCGGCCCATGCGCTGGTGGAAGAAGAATTATAACGCCAAAGCTTTTTGGTACCTGCTATTGTGGTTTGTACCGATCAGCGCCTTTTCCCAGCAAGGTTCGGTGCTTGCTACCGGCGATTGGTTCAAAATCGGTGTCACCGCCACCGGTGTTTACAAACTCGACGCTGCCTATTTCAAAAAAGCAGGAATTGACATTAGCGGGATCCCGGCCGGGCAGGTGCAAATTTTCGGAAACGGCAGCGGCATACTTCCCCAGGCCAACGCGAAACCGCGCCCCCAGGACCTTCTGCCGGTCGCCATTCAGGTGGAAACCAACAATGCCGGTATGACGGAGGCAGTGTATTTTTACGGCGAGGGACCTACCCGAATATTTCCCGACGAGACGGAAAACCGGTACCGGCACGAGATTAATCCCTACACCGACACCACCTTCTACTTTTTCACTTTCCAGCACCCGCGGAATGTCAGGATCCAGGCGAAAAACACGCCGGTACCGGCAAACCCGATCCCTGTGCATACTTTCGAAGACTACTGGTTTTATGAAAAAGAAGCCGTCAATCTCCTGCGCTCCGGCCGCGAATGGTGGGGAGATTACCTCGGGACTACCAATTTTCTCAATCTCGAAATTGATCTTCCCGGGCTCGTACAGGGACGGGAGGCTATACTGGATTTCAGCGCAATAGCTGCCGCACAGGTTCCTACTAAATTCAGATGGCAAACCAACGGAAAACCGATCGGCGAAGCAACCGCCGGTACCGTTTCCACTTACCGGTATGATCTGAAAGCCCAAAAAGTTGCCGCGCGGTACACATTTGCACCGGATGCCGGAGAAAAAATAAAGCTTTCCCTGACCTATGACAAAAGCGGGCAGCCAGGCGCCACAGCCTACCTCAACCATGTCAGCCTGCAAACCAGTCGCTCGTTACGGGCCTTTGCCACGCCTACCATTTATCGGTTCCCGGCAGCGGATGCCAAGAACAGGGTGTTGGTTTTCTCGGACTTGCCTGAAGATTTCCTGCTTTGGGACGTTAGCAATCCGCTTCTTCCGGCACAGATCACCCTTCACAAAAAAGAAGCTAACGAAAGTTGGGCGGTACCGGTTTCCCCCGGGGAGAGTGGCAGCCTGATAGGATTTACCAAGAAACAGGTACTTATTCCTTTTCCGGCTTCAAAAATACCCAACCAGGACATTCATTCTTCGCCTGTTCCCGATATGATCATCGTCACCGCTGAAGAATGGCTTGCAGAAGCCGAACGCCTGGCCGATTTCAGACAGTCTAACGACGGTCTCAAAGTAGCCACCTTCACCATCCGGCAGGTATTCAACGAATTCGCGTCAGGCAAACCCGATGTAACCGCCATACGGGATTTATGCCGTTACTTCTATCAGCGTGAACCCGGACGCCTGAAATACCTGCTTCTTTTCGGTGACGCCACGTACGATTTCCGGAATAAGGAACTTGTTTACTCACCACAGCAAAGGGCTGCGTGGGTACCTTCCTACCAAAGCCGGGAATCACTCCATCCGGTGTATACCTACGCGTCGGATGATTACTTCGCCCTGCTCGACGACGATGCGGGGACATGGCCGGAGGAAGAGGCCGGCGACCATCTTTTACAAATCGGCGTGGGGCGCCTTCCGGTAAAAAACAAACAGGAAGCAGCTTTGGTTATTCAAAAGCTGATTGACTACGCGACTATCTCCGACCGCGGTCCCTGGCGAAACAAAATCACTTTCGTGGCGGACAATGGCGACAGCAATATTCACCAGCAACATGCCGACGCGCTCGCTACGGTGGTGAGTGAAAACTTTCTTGCCTCAAGGGTATTTACCGATGAGCTCCCCTTGGTGGCTACCGCGCTCGGCAACCGCGCTCCTGCTATCAATAAGGAAATCAGGCGAAAAATCAATGAAGGTTCCCTCATCCTGAATTTTACCGGGCATGGCAATGAATCGGGATGGACGGATGAGCAGATCCTTACACTCGCTGACATGCAGTCTGCAGGCGGTTACAACAATATGCCGGTATTGGTCACAGCCACTTGCGAATTCGGCCGCTATGACAACCCGGCAGTCGTATCCGGGGCCGAGCTGATGCTGCTGAGCCCCCGGGGGGCGGGCATAGGCGCCATGACCACCACACGACCGGTATTTTCAAGTACCAACTTTGCTATTAATAAGGCGTTTTACCAGACTTTATTATCGGGGACGAGCAGGCTGGGAGACCTTTTCAAAACCACTAAAAACGGAAGTTTTGCAGGCGCCCTGAACAGAAATTTCACCCTCCTTGGAGACCCCGCCATGAAGCTTGCTTTACCCGAAAAAGGGATCAGGTTAAGGGCCGATACCCTCAGACCCCTCGAAATGACGGTACTGGAGGGAGAAATATTTGATCCGGAGACCGGTCGCCCCGACGTGGCTTTTGAAGGCATAGCCGAAATCACGCTCTTTCGCGCGCCTACCCGGTTTGAAACGCTGGGAGCCGTAAGCCCGCCGGCCGCCTACAATGAATACCGGGACCGCCTGTTCAGCGGCACCGTTACAGTTTCAGGCGGGAAGTTTACACTCCGGTTCAGGATGCCCGACGGCGATCAAAATGAAGTACAAACGGGCATCGCTGCGGTTTATGCGCACACCAATGACGGTAAAGCCGATGCCGGCGCCTTGATAAAGACCTCTATCGGACCGTCAAAATTACCTCCTCCGAACGATACGGCCGCCCCGGTTGTCCAGGCTTTTTTAAACGATTCTACCTTCAGGAACAACCAGGAAATAGCCGCTAACCCGATCTTGCTGGTAAAAATTTCGGATGATTCCGGCCTGACAATGTCCGGCGAGGGAAACGGATGCAGGGTTTCAGCCATCCTGGACGATACGCTGGAAATCCCGGTCACCGAATATTACCGGGCCGACACCGATGCTTTCCAAACGGCAAAGGTCGAAATGCCGCTCACTATTGAGTCGGAAGGAAACCACAGGCTCACCCTATCATTTTGCGATATAGCCGGGAACCAGGCCCAGACAGAACTTACCTTCCGGATCCGGAAGGACACCGGCTTGAAACTGAAATCTGCCGTCCTATTCCCGAACCCCTTCCGGGATCAATTGACCTACCGGCTAACGCATAACCGCGCAGGCCAGGACCTGGAAGTCCGCTTCCGTATTTTCTCCAGGGACGGAAGGCTTCTTTTCGAAAACGAATCCACTTTTTACAATGCTCCTTCGGTAGTAAGCAGAACGGTCATCCCGTTCACTAAAATAAAACCTGAGACACAATTATACCTTTATGACCTAACGGTACGTTCTTTAGGGGAAATGACAGTGGACCGGGTGAGCGGCAAGTTAATTCACAGAGACTGAATAGGTCAAAAGAATTGTAAAAAACTAATATAAAAACTATTTTCGCAGCGGATTCATCCGCTCATATCCATGGCTGGCCCATATCGCCAATTGCAAAAGCACATTTTATGAAACGTATTTTAGCAGTACTGTCCATTACCTTCCTCCATCTGGGCGCCCTCGCTCAACCCGTTAACAACTCCGACAAGACCATTGGCCGTATCCCGGCCGGCTCTACGCTGGCATTTCTCAACATCGCACCCGATGCACGAAGCGCCGCCCTCGGCGATGCAGGCGTAGCCGCTACCCCCGATGCAAATGCCACTTACTGGAATGCATCAAAACTTGCATTTATCGAACAGGACCACGGCCTTTCCCTTTCATATACGCCATGGCTCGGCGACCTGACCGACGACATGTTTATCGGTTACCTCACCGGCTTTAAAAAACTTGAAAAAGGACAAACCATTGCCGGCTCGCTCCATTACATGAACAATGGCGAAATAGACCTGCGTGACGGAATGGGCGGGTCCCTGGGAAACTACAACTCAAAGGAGCTTGCTCTTTCCGGTACTTATAGCCGCCAATTGAGCAGTAAACTCGCATTGGGGCTCACCCTAAAGTGGATTTACTCCAACCTGGCCGGTAACAACGTGGGCACCGGCGCCTCCGTTAAACCCGCAAATACCGCTGCCGGTGACATCAGCCTTTACTACAACGACGGCTTCAAGGACCAGACTTCCGGAAAAGAATTCACTTACGGGCTGGGGCTTACCTTTTCCAACTTCGGCGGTAAAATCAGCTACGGTTCCGGCAGCTACTTTATTCCGACCATGCTTCGGCTTGGTGGCCGGATTACCTATTCCGGCGACGGTATTCACAAATTCAACCTCTTGCTGGATGCCAACAAGCACATGGTACCCACCCCGCCGTATCTCGAAAACTATGTTGACGGCAACGGTAATACGCAAACAAGGGTGGTAGCCGGCCGCAGCATGGCAGACCTTGGCCTGATGAAGGGCGTGTTCGGCTCCTTCTCCGACGCCCCGGACGGCTTCAGCGAAGAGCTCAGCGAAATCGCGGTTGCAACGGGGCTGGAATATATCTACCACGATGTTTTTGCCGCACGGGTCGGATACTTCGGCCAAAGCGAGAAAAAGCTCGGCCACAGCAACGTTTCTTTCGGTCTCGGTGCGAAATTCAAAAAGACATTCAACGTGGATTTCGCCTATATGATACCGCTCCGCCAGGCTTCGCCTCTGGCCCAGACCTGGAGACTCACTTTAGGCTTCGCGCTCAACAAAGCGACTGACGTCGCAGAGTAAACGTCTTTTTTTGTATTCCCGGCGAATGACTACCGTTAACAGAAGTCATTCGCCTTTTTTATTTTCTTTTTTCGATGCACAACAGAACCCTCCCGCCACCATTCAAGCCGGTCCCTGCACCCGTCATCCCGAGCTCTCAAAAGAGGATACTCGACAATGGTGTGCCCTTGTACTGGATCAGCATCGGCGACCAGGAAGCCATCCGTATCGAATGCATTTTCCCGGCGGAAAACTGGACATCGCCGCACCCAAGAGAATCCTTCTTCGCCATAAAAATGCTGATGGAAGGAACCCGGTCCAGGAGTTCCGTACAGATCAGCCAGGCGTTGGATCTTTACGGTGCCTTTACGGAGACCGTTCATACGCCGGATTACTTCGGGATATCCATTTATACCATGCCCCGCTTTCTGGGCAATATCCTCCCGGTAGTGGCTGAAATCCTGGATGAAGCATCTTTTCCTGAGAAAGAATGGGACAACCTCATTAATATCGTCCGCCAACAGCTGAAAGTCAACCTGGAACAGAATTCCTGGCTGGCAGCGTCAAAATTCAAGTCCCTGTTGTTCGGAGATCACTCCCGGTACGGCTATTCACAAAATGAAACGGACCTCAACGGGATACAGCTGCAGGATGCCCGGAATTTCTACGAAGGCCATATAAAAACAGCCCCCTACCTGCTTTTTGCCTCCGGCAAAGTATCTGACGAATCAGTCGGGTTGCTTGAGAAATATCTTGGAAACCGCCCGCTCTCACCAAAGACGCCGGCGACCGTGCCGGTATTACCCGCAACGGTACCCACAGGCGGACCGCTCAGAATAGAAAAACCGGGCAGCAGCCAGTTTACCGTCCGGATGGGAAAAAGGGTTCCCGGGCGCCTGCATCCCGACTATTTCAATATGCTGGTGACCAACGAATTGCTGGGCGGCTATTTCGGGTCACGGCTCATGAAAAATATCAGGGAAGAAAAAGGGCTTACCTATGGCATATCCTCCTATCTGCCTGCGCTGAAAGACTCGGCCTATTTTATGATCGCCACTGACGTCAATAAGGAAGCATTGACCGAGTTATCGGATGAGGTCCGGAAAGAACTGGCCGCGCTCCAAACCCAACCGGTTTCCATACAGGAGCTCGAAAAGGTTAAAAACGTAATGGCCGGGGAATTCGCCCGGTCGCTGGGAACCGCCTTTGAAATTGGTGATCTCAATCAAACTACTATTATTTGCGGTTTACCGGAAGACTTTTATGCCAACTACCTGGACCGCTTGCGGGCCGTCACCGTGGAAGACGTACAGTCAACAGCCCGGCAGCTTTTCGACGCCGATACCCTGGTAGAGGTAATTGTCGGCTAGTGCACCATGCGGGAAACCGCTGCGATAGTTCGTCTTGTTAATAAAGCACTACAGTAATTCATTTCCATATGACGCAAAATAAAAAAGAAGCCATCCTGCAAACCCTGCAACACGACGGGATTCTGCCGCTTTTCTATCATCCTGATTTCGAGGTCGCAAAAGCAGTTCTAAAAGCCGCGTACGACGGCGGAAGCCGTATTTTTGAATTTACCAACCGGGGAGAAGGCGCGCTGGAAGTTTTTAAGCCCCTGGTGGCATACGCCAAGGCGGAGCTGCCGGGATTATGGCTTGGCATCGGCACCGTTTACGACGCGCTAACTGCAAAGGTTTTCATCGACAACGGGGCTGATTTTGTAGTTCAGCCCATCTTCAACGCGGCAGTAGGAACTGTTTGCCAGGAAGCCGGCATTCCCTGGTTTCCGGGGGTTTCCACCCTGACTGAAATTTACAACGCAAGGCTTTCGGGCGCTGATATTGTCAAGCTTTTTCCCGGCGATGTACTCGGATCCAAGTTTATCAAGGCTATCAAAGGCCCTATGTCTGATGCCAGGATTGTGGTAACAGGCGGTGTCAAGCCGACACATGAAAGTCTAAAAGAATGGTTTGATGCCGGCGCTTATGCAGTTGGCCTGGGTTCCAATCTTTTCCCGAAAGACCTGATCGAAACCGGCAATTTTGAGCAAATTACCGGTTTGGTGCGCGATAGCCTGGCTATTGCGGCTAACGTCCGCCAACGATAACGCTTACTGGTTGTTTATCCTGAAGTCGATCAGGTAATCTTCCAGTTTTGGTTTCTTCCCTTCCTTCGGGTAGGGAAGAACCCTTTCTACATAGAGTGCATAGCGGTAGCCGCCCAGGTCAAAGATCTTTCCGCTGTTCTTTTCAACACTTCCCCGGAAAACCGTCTCTACCATCACCGAGTCAGTCTGATCTTTTACAAACAAAGTCATATCCACTCTGCCGTCCTGAACGCAGATTACGTTTTGGGGACAGCGCGTATCGGTCAGCGAAACGAGCGATACGGCGAGCTCCCGGGACGCGTTGCCCGGAATTTTCACAACACTTTTTGAATCTAAACTATTCAATGGCAGCGGCTCGGAATCCAGGGCTTTACACCCCAGAAGAGCTGCTGAAACCGAAAAAATCAAAACAGTGACAAATTTCATAGATGTTGATGCGCTTTTTTCTCTCTATATCAATTAAGACCCGCCATACTGCAACAAAGTTGTAAGTAGAGCGACTTTTTTTTACAGATCTTTCAAGCGGCCAACAACGACCCGTTATTTGCGTATTTGCAATTTATTCAGGGCATTTTGGTATTGCTGTGCATTCAGGGCGTGCTCACCCAGGGTTTCGGCAAAAGCATGGTACCCGGAGAAATCGGCCTTTGCACACATGTACAGGTATTGGTGCTGTTCCGGGTTCAGTACCGCATCAAGCGAATTAATATCAGGAAGCCGGATCGGGCCCGGCGGCAGTCCGGTGTAACGATAGGTATTGTAAGGAGAATCCACCTGCAGCTGGTGAAGCAGTACCCGTTTGATCCCGAAGTCGCCCAACGCGAATTTCACGGTGGGGTCCGCCTGTAACGGCATCCCTTTTGAGAGCCTGTTCAGATAAAGCCCGGCTATCCGGGGGCGCTCATCGGCTTTCCGCCCCTGCTCTTCCTCTACAATTGAAGCCAGAACTGACACCTCATCCGGCGATAAACCGAGCGCCTTGGCCTTGGCCCGGCGATCGTCATTCCAGAACCGCTTGTATTCGCTATGCATCCTGTCCAGGAAAGTTTCAACCGGCACATCCCAATAAATATCGTAGGTATTGGGGATAAAGATGCTCACGATCTTCGTGGTATCCAGTCCATACTTATCCGTAATGCGCCTGCTGGCGAGTGCCTTTCGCAAACCTTCCTTTCCGAATTCGAATTTGGGGCCGATGCGGTCGATCAGGTCACTTTTCAACCGGATGTTGTTAAAGGTAAGCCGCACAGGATCCTGCTTCCCGTCCCGGAGTTTCTCCACCACTTCAGCATTGGTCGCATCCGCCTCAATCACGTAGCGACCGGGCTTCACCGCCTCCTGGTATTTCTTCGCCTTCGTCATAAACGCAAACGAGACATGGTCCTGCACCACATCATACTTTTTCAGCGTGTCCAGAACAGACTTATAGGTAGCCCCTTTCGGTATATAAAGTACAAAACTCTTCGATTTCCCAACCTGCAGATTGGGCGTTTTGAACATTTGCCAAAAATAAAAAGTGAAGGTTACTGTTACGATTGCGAGTGTTAGAAAAATCCCAATCTTTAGATTCCTTGACATAAGTTTGTTCCGAGACATGATGGTGCGTGCAAAGTTCGCAAAATTTCGCGACTCCCTTCGTAAATATTGTCTTTATAACAAGGGAAGCACCGTTATCCCCGCACCCCTCAGACCGCTGTGAGTCTTCCTGGTACGGAAATATTTTACCTGCCCGCGCCGATCGCCCGACCAGCTGCAGCAGCGCATCTATTAAAAAAATGGCGGTTAATGCATGAACTCAGAAATATAGAGAGATGGTTATCTTTGCAAACCGGTAAATACACTTCGGATACAAATCAGATCATGAACATAGGTAGTAAAGTAAGGCTCCTTCACGGAAAGGAGGAAGGAATAATCACGAAAATCAAATCCGGCAAATACCTGGAGATTGATTTGGGAGATGGGTTTAGCATTCCGGTACTGGCCAATGAGGTGGTGCTTATTTCTCCAGAAGAGAAAAAAATAGCCCCGGTTGCTGAAAATGCGGCGCCGTTCCGGCCGAGGCAGACTGCCCCGGGGGGAGTAGTTGCTTCAACTGCATTTGCGACAAAGGGGATCTATTTTTCGTTTGTTCCTATCAACGATCGCGAGGTAGTGCTGCACCTGGTCAACCTGACAAGCTGGCAATTGCTTTTTACAATCTACGGAAGAACCGGGGCGAATACGAAGGGACTTGCATCGGGTGTATTGACTGAAAACCAGTCGCACCAGGTCACCAAATTGCTTTTGAAGGATTTTGAATCTTGGCCGGTCTTCGAAACGCAGGTTCTTTACTACCACCCCGACCGGTCGCCCGAGAGTTTCATCCTGGAACATTCGCTGCGGTGCCGGATCCAGAGTTTTCATAATCAGCTGCAAAAGGCTCCGCTACTCGGCGTAAACGCACATGTCTACCAGATTGACGCCTCCTCTCCGAAACCTCGGAACGAGAAAATCGAGGCGTCTGAAATACGGGCGAAAATGTTGGGTGCCGATAATGACAAAGTCGCCCAACCACCTCTCCAGGGGCGGCTTCCCGCACAAATTGACCTCCATCTGGCAGCGCTGAATGAAGAGGCTGCCGGTTTGTCAAACGCGGCAATTCTAGAGCTTCAGCTGACCGCATTTAAGAATTATCTCGAACAGGCCATTGCCGGCGGCCTGGCAGAAATCACCATTATACATGGCGTCGGCCAGGGTACCCTGCGGCAGGAAATTCACAGGCTTTTGAGCAAGCATCCCAACGTGGCCAACTACAAAGACGCTCAAAAGGAAAAGTTTGGGTATGGCGCTACGATTGCCCGTCTGAAATGAACCACACCATTTGGGCGTTCGGCAGACGAACCGAACGCTCCGGCTTTCTGACCTTATACCATTTGAAAATACCCGGGCTTGCGGTGCTGCTTCTGTGTCTGCAACTCCGGGTTTCCGGCCAGAAGCTTCCCCCAATTCAACCACCCACACCAAAATACCTTTATTCGGAAATGGAGATTCAGTCGGACCAGTTCAGATCGTCTTTGACCGTTAGCGCACAAATGCCCATCGCCGAGCTTGAAACACAACTCAACAAGGCATTGACCGGCCTGATTTATGAAGACAAAAGCTATGAAGACGACGACGGCGATAACCTGAAGGCCAAAGTCTGGAAGCTGGGCAACATCAAAATAGAAGCCGTCGGGAATCATTTTTTGTTTGACATGCCGCTCAAAATCTGGGCAAGCGCAGGCTATAAATTCAGCCCGCTCGGCTACACGCTGGAGGGGTACAAGGATACCGAATTCAAACTCCGCGTGAAGCTTATCAGTGAGATCTCTTTTTCCAAAGACTGGCAGCTGGTCTCGCAAACGCGTGTTGACAGCTACGACTGGATCACCGAACCCTCTGTTAGCGTCGCCGGATTTTCCATCCCAATCAAAGGGATGATCAGCCGGCTGCTTAACAAAAATGCAGCCAAAATCACCAGGGCTATCGACAAAGCAGTGCGGGAAAATATACACTTCAAAGACAAAATTGAGGCGGCCTGGGGGCTTGCCCAGGAGCCCGTCAAGGTTTCCGAGGCTTATCATACCTGGCTCATCAACTCTCCGGAATCAGTGGAGGCACAGCTTCCCAACGCACACGACGGCTATCTGAACCTCAACGTGGGGATCAAAGGCTTCACCCAAACAATCATTTCCAGTATCCCGCCTGTAAGAAGCACAGTTGTAAAACTTCCGCCCCTTAAAATTGTGGACAATTTGCCTCAATTGTTCAATATCGGGCTGATCTCTTCAATCAGCTATGAAGAGGCGTCCAAAATGGCGGAAGAATATTTCCGGGATAAAACTTACTATTTCTCAGGAAAGAAGTACTCCGTCAGGATAAAAGAAATTGAATTATACGGACAGGAGGACCACCTGATCATTAAGGCCGGCCTTTTGGGAAGTATCACCGGAAACGTCTACCTGAGAGGCGTGCCGCAATTCGACCCGGTTACCAAATCGGTTTACCTGGACCAGCTGGAATACGATCTTGACACCAGGAGCGTGCTTATCAAGGCGGCCAACTGGCTCCTGCACGGCAAATTTCTCAGAATGATGCGGGAAGCAATGGTTTTTCCGGTCGGTAAGGAAATGGATTCGCTTACCGAATCCGTACGTACCACTATGGCAGAACACGTTATCTCGGAGGGAATTGTGCTGAAAGGCAGCTTAAACGAGGCAGTCCCCGACAAAATCAACCTTACCCCCGGGCACATTTACACCGTCATCCGCGCGACGGGAAAGCTCGATCTCCACGTACAGAAAATAAACTACTGATCCTCTGGCAAGATATTTGCTAGGCTAGCCGGGAAGAACAAGTTGTCCTATCGCCGTGTCTCACCGGCATGGAGGAAAGTCCGGGCAACGCAGAGCACCATACTTCCTAACGGGAAGGCAGGCATCCGGCGACAGATGTCTGACAGACAGTGCCACAGAAAATATACCGCCGATGCCGGCTTGCCGGCACCGGTAAGGGTGAAATGGTAGTGTAAGAGACTACCGCCCGTCCGGTGACGGCCGGGGCAGGGTAAACCTTATGGGTTGAAAGGTCAAATAGGTGTCGGAAGGGGCTGCTCGCTCCGAATTTTTCCGCAAGGAATAATGCCGGCACGGGTAGACCGTTAGAGACGCCGGGTGACCGTCGTCCAAGATAAATGATAGGAGCTGCGCGCAAGCGTGGTTACAGAACCCGGCTTACAGACTTGTTCTTCCTTTTTTAAAGGCAACTATTTTCTAAAGATTGAAAAAAGCGTTTTTTTCATGAACCTTAAGATTACTAGCATCGCATTCGGTCTTCTTTTGCATGTATTGCCGGACGCTATCGGTCAAAACGGCAGGACCTATGAGGGTACCCATAAAATGAATACCTGGTCTGTTACCGGTTACGGCGGCATCACCAGGTTCTTCGGCGACCTCAGGCAGCATAATTTCGCATATGGCGAAAAGGAATCTGTTACGGGAGCCTGGGGGGTATCTCTGAACAAACAGCTGACCCCTCTTTTCGGCGCTCAGCTTTCATTCAGCAATGGTAGCCTGTCGGGTTCTAAAAAAGGAGTACAGGGCATTGATCTCGGCTCCAGGGAGCCCATCACAGGCCCGGACGGCAAGCCGGTCCGCTACGATGTCTACTTCAAAAGTCCTTCCTACATACAGGCGACACTGGATGCTACGGTGAACCTCAACCGGCTCTTTTTCGGGCATAACAAAATGCGCAGATGGAAAATCGACGCACACGGCGGTTTCGGTATCATGTACTTCTATTCCGAGCTATATGATATGTTTGACGACCGCCTGTTGCTCCGGACCAACACGGACGGCAGCTCAAAAACCGCAGGTACCTGGCGAAGAAACGGCTCCACCTATACCCGTGAATGGGTTTTCCCCGTCGGGATGTCCTTCCATTATGAACTTTCGCCACGCTTCGATATAGGCCTCAGCTTTACCTATAACCACGTAAATACCGAAAAACTCGACCTCACGGTGGGCTCACTGACCGACTACGACCGGCAGTCAGGCCTATGGGGATTCTATATGGGAGAATCCAATAAAGACAAGTATGCATTCGGGGCAGTAGCGCTTACCTACAAATTGGGCAAAAAAGCCGTCCGTGCGCCTAGAACCGGCCAGACCGACGCATCCAAAGGCCGTTATCACCTTCGGTACGCATCACCCGCCCAATTGATTCCGCC
Organism: Ravibacter arvi; assembly: GCF_039540405.1. Taxonomy (NCBI): domain Bacteria; kingdom Pseudomonadati; phylum Bacteroidota; class Cytophagia; order Cytophagales; family Spirosomataceae; genus Ravibacter; species Ravibacter arvi. The sequence continues at coordinate 97,079 of NZ_BAABEY010000005.1, read as the reverse complement.
GGTATACAACCCTACACTTTCCGATGCTGATTCCATTGCGAAAGCCAACATGCCAGAGCCCGTGGATGCCCGGTTATACACCGATACCGACGGCGACGGCGTTGCCGACTTATTCGATAAAGAACCCAATACTCCTGCCGGAAGCTGGGTTTCCGGGGGTGGTGTCGCTATGGACCTTGAACAAAAAATAGGCGCGGCCATTCCGAAGGACAAACTAAAAGACGATTGTGATACCATTTTTGGCAGCATCGAGTTTGACACCGACCGGTCAACTATCCGCCCCGCCTCTCGTGAATCGCTCAATCAGCTCGTGGCACATTTGCAGTCAAAACCCAACTGCCGTGTAGTACTCGTAGGACATGCCGACGCCCGGGCTTCTGACCGGTACAATCAATCGCTTTCCAAAAGACGGGTGGACGCCACCCGACGGGAACTTATAAAACTGGGCTTCCCGGACCCCAGTCGCATCACAACCGAATATTACGGTGAGCTGCGTCCGGCATCGGACAATAAAACCAGCGCCGGCATGCAATCCAACAGAAGAGTAGAAATCAGAATTCTTCCTTCCAACACGCTGTACGGCACCTATCCGTCCGGATTCAGACCGAAATAAAAAGCACCCCTTATCCCAAAAACCGGATTCCCGCAATAGTCACAGGACGACTGCGGGAATCCGGTTTTACTTTTTCGGCTAAGCTCGGGAGCGTTTACTATTTCCTGCTGTAAGTATCCAGTGTAGCCTGGGGGAAGCTCCTTAGAATGTCGCTGATGATATTCTGCATAATATCGGCCCGGTCTTCTTTTTTAGAGGGCGCCTTCATAGAACCTGTTGCCCAGCCCTGCCAGATCATTTTTGAGCTGCGATCCTGGTAGATATTCAGGATAAACCTGCTCTCCTGGTAATTGTAGGTAGAATAGTTATTCGGCATCGGCGAGTACCACCACCAATACGGCGAATAATTGTTATTCGACCTGATTTGCTGACGATCCTTTACATCGGTCATGTACTTTACCACAATATCCGGATCATTCTGATCGAGCTTGTAGCCTTTCTGCTCCATCACCTTCGTAACGGCGTCATCCAGTCGTCGCCTGTTCAGCTCACTGCCCAGCAAAGGATCCTGTGCCAGGCCCTTCTCGGTCTCTACTCTAAAAGTCTTGAATTGCTTGAGGTTGACCGACGAGTCATAATCGTAACCTACTTGCAAAGACTTGCTACATCCCAATAATACAGGTACCAGCCACACGGGCAGCCACCACCTCTTAAATGCATTTTTCATAGCTTTCACTTTTTCCTTTTTCCTTACTGATTACGATTGCCGGTCTGCTTCTGTTGCACACCCGCCCGGTATTTAAAAACGCACCGGTCTAAAACCAGGACTTCAACTACAAAACAAAAGTTGTAACGGTTCCGTTTTTTGTATAAGGCAATTAACATTATTTAACGCCCGAAGTCACCGGCGCTCCGAAAATGGTACGATATACCACTTTGCCCGGCACAACCCTGTATCCCGCCTTAAAATTATCAACTTTCCCGCGATGTTTGCAATGATCTCCTGCGCTTCCGGGTAATACTCCTTACGGGCGCCTGATAATTTTTTGGCTGAGGTGTTCGTTCAAATAACCAGATCGGTATGACGTCGTCCTCGTTCCCGTCGCCGGTAAATTACTTTCAAGCAAATGAAACCACTGATTATTTCCCTCATTTCACTCCAGATCCTGCTCACTGCCTGCGCATCGAACAAAACGGTCAGCTATCAGTCAAAATGGAAGCCGCATACACTTTTTTATGAACAGGCCCCGACCGATCAGTCGGATATGAACACCCGACTTAAGTTTGGGGTTCAGAATAACGGAGAAAAGCTGTTTGCAAGCATTTCCACGCGTGAGCCGGAGCTCGTCAGCCGCATTATCAGCAACGGAGTCCGTCTTTCGGTTCAACCCAAAGGTGAACGGGCCAAACCCGTAAAAATCCTTTTCCCGGTCGTTCTTAAAGAGGACCGGCGTGCGATCCGAAAAATGGACCAGGTGGAAATGCTCGGGCCCAGCATGCAGCTCCTTCTGGAAACATTCAACAAGGAGGCACTGGTTAACCGGGGATCGGGCGACCGGTTCGTCAACCTGATCAACAATCCCGATGACCTGTATTGTAAAATCAATATGACACCCGATGGTGAACTTTCAATCGACTATGCCTTACCGCTGGCCGATATAAACCCCGGCCAACAGCCTACCCTCGCGCTTTCCATAGAGGTGGAAGGCGGTTCACGTTCCGGCGGCTTCGCTCCCGGCATCAGCATTGGCATGGGCGCAGGCAGCTATGGCGGCATGGGTGGCATGGGTGTAGGGATCGGCACCGGGGGCAGAAACGCCTATGGCAACCAAAACATTCAACTGAAGCTGGATGTAGACCTGGCAAAGGCTCCCCAATAGGCATCCCGGCCCCGTTTCGGTCCCTCGCAGCGCATTCCGTTGCCGGGAACCGAAAATTATTGCTAATTTCCCGGTGAATTATTTAAAATAAACCCAATCCGAAAATTAGTAGTATGAAAAACTGGGGAGTTGACCTGGGTGGAACCAAAATCGAATGCGCCGTACTCGATCAAAATGACCCTGAAAAAGTCCTGATCCGAAAACGTATCCCGACGGAAGCCGCAAACGGCTACCATCATATTATCAGCCAGATTAAAAAACTTATCGATGCCGTATCATCGGAGCTGGGCGAGAAGCCTGAAAAGATAGGATTTGCAACACCCGGCGTACTGGATCCGGGGACGTTGCAAATGAAAAACTCCAATACCACGTCGCTCAACGGGCAGCCTTTAGAAAAAGATCTTACAGAGGCTTTGGGCATGCGCGTCAGGCTGGCCAACGATGCCAATTGCTTCGCGCTGGCCGAAAAAATGATGGGCGCCGGCAGGCTTTATCCCAATGCCGAAGTAGTTTTCGGGGTTATTATGGGTACCGGTGTAGGCGGCGGCCTGATCGTTGGCGACCGAATTATTGGCGGACATCATGGAATTGGCGGCGAATGGGGCCATAACGAACTCGAATTCAATGGCGATGATTGCTATTGCGAAAAAAAAGGCTGTACCGAACAAGTCATTTCCGGTCCTGCTCTGGAGCGCTTCTATGCGCGGACCAGCGGATCCCAACGCTCGCTCAAAGAAATTCTTGCGAACCGCGAAACCGACCCGCACGCCGGGAAGACCATCGACCGCCTGCTGGAGTTTTACGGCAAAGGCATTTCTTCCCTTATCAACGTAATAGATCCCGACCTGATCATAATAGGTGGCGGCGTAGGAAATATTGACCTTTTATATACCGAAGGGTTCGAAAGGATCAAAAAATACATATTCAACCGGGGAATCGTGTCCACACCCATTGTTAAACCGGTTTTGGGCGACAGCGCGGGGGTATTTGGCGCAGCACTGCTGTGAGAAGGATTGAGGTGTGAGGATTGAGGTGTGGGGAGCGAATAAAAACGCGTAATAAAGACAATTCGGCCATATGGCACGGCTAATGCCTAACCACAGAAGGCGCAAACCTTTCCAACAATAATTTAATTTAAGTATGTCCTTAAACAACATCCGAAAGTCAATTTCCAGCACGGGTAAAATTTGCCTGGGTGCCCTGCTTTTAACCGCGCATATCCAGGCTTCTGCGGGTGAAGAAAAAGAAAAGAAAACATACCGGCAGGAGGTGGTGGTTGATGGCCTTAAAAGCCCGTGGGCCATGACTTTTCTCGCCAATAATGAATGGCTCGTAACAGAGCGGCTCTCCGGCGAACTCCGCCTTATACAAAATGGGAAACTACACCCCGACCCGATCGGAGGACTCCCGGAAATTTCCACAAAGGGACAGGGCGGCCTGCTCGATGTGGCGGCCCACCCCGACTATGAAAAGAACGGCTGGATTTATATAAGCTATGCGTCGCCCAAAGAGGAAGGCGAAGCAGGTGACGGAGCCAACACCGCACTTTTGAGAGCCAGGCTTAAAGACCATCAACTTACTGATGTCCAGGTTTTATTCAAAGCAACGCCCAACCGGACCAGCAACCCGCATTTCGGCGGCCGGATTGTCCTTGATAAAAAAGGGCACGTTTTTCTCTCCATAGGCGACCGGGGGGAAATGGACAAGGCGCAGGATCTAAAAACCCACCAGGGCCGGATCATACGCCTGACGGAAGACGGTAAGGTACCCAAGGACAATCCGTTTGCAGGAAAAAAAAATGCTTTGCCTGAAATCTGGTCTTACGGTCACCGCAACCCGCAGGGATTGGTGCTCCACCCTGAATCGGGTGTACTCTGGGAACACGAACACGGCCCCCAGGGTGGCGATGAGCTCAATGTCATTGAGAAAGCAAAGAATTACGGCTGGCCCCTGATCACCTACGGCATCAATTATGACAATACGGTAATCTCAAAGGATACCGCCAGGGCGGGACTGGAATCACCTAAAACTTACTGGAAACCATCGATAGCCCCCTGTGGTGTGGCTGCAGTTACCAGCAGCAAATACCCCGAATGGAAGGGCAACCTGTTGGTAGGCTCTTTAAAATTCAACTATATCCAGCACGTCAGAATAGACGGCCGAAAGGTATCGGGAAGAGAGACCGTGCTCGAAAACATCGGAAGAGTGAGGGATATCCGCCAGGGACCGGATGAATTTATTTACGTAGTAGTAGAAGGGAAGGCGCCCGAAGGCGGTAAAATCATCAGGATTCTGCCGGATTGATAAAAAGCAAACTCCCAATATAAGCCGGGACAGAAGAGCGTGCATTACGTTCTCCTGTCCCGAATGGTAAAACCGCTAACCCCATAAGAAATTGTTCACGTTCGAGGTACAAGGCATACGCGTGAGGTACGCTGACACAGACCAGATGGGTTATGTGTATTATGGAAATTACGCCAGATACTATGAAATCGGGCGGGTAGAGGCGCTTCGCTCCCTGAACCTGCATTACAAGGAAATGGAGCAGTCCGGCGTTATGATGCCGGTGTACGACCTGAACTGCAAATTTCACCTTCCCGCCCGTTACGACGACCTCCTTTCCATCAGCGTGAAGATCGTCCGCCCACCGTCGGTGCGGATTTTCTTTGAATACGAGATCAGGAACCAGGACAAATTACTATTGAATACAGGATCCACCACACTGGTATTTCAAAACATACAAACAGGGAAGCTTTGCCAATGCCCGGCCGATCTGCAGGCCAAACTCAGGCCTTTTTTCGTTTCCAATAACGAATGGCTGGCATGAAGCGACCCGGAAAATCAATTGACTATGGAGCAGGAGGAGAAAGGTTTTCTGGACAACAAATACCTGTCGGGGATAAAAACTTCCCTGCAAAACAACAAATTCCTGGACACGGAGGCTTCCTGGTTTGAGGTGTTGGACCGGCTCGCGGACAGGTTGGTCAAACAGGACATCGACCAAAGAGCCTCTTCGGTGGCATACGGCTTCACCCTGGCACTGTTCCCCCTTATTTTATTCCTTTTTACCCTCATTCCCTACATACCGATCCCCAACCTGGAAACCGAAATCATGGATTTGCTGAGTGAATTCCTGCCGTTCGGCATCTACGAATTCACCGAGCAGACCATCCGCGACATCATCAGCCGGCCTCAGGCAGGCGTACTTTCCTTCGGTTTTCTGCTCGCGGTGTATAGCGCCACCAACGGCATGGTTTCACTCATGCGGTCTTTTAACGTATTCAGCGGGGAAGATACCGAAAGAGGCTTTTTTCGTACCAGAAGCGCAGCTGTCATGCTGATGGGATTTATGGCCGCCGTGCTATTTCTCTCCATTGTACTGGTTATTGTCGGCGATGCCGTCATGAGTTTTGTGACCCGGCTGAACATACTCAGCAGCGCACTCACGGTTATGACCGTGAACCTGCTCCGGTATTTTATTTCATTTGCCTCACTCGTCTTCGGCGTTGCCATCATTTACCGCTTTGCGCCTGACGTACGTCTGAAATTAAAATTCTTCAATTTCGGCGCGCTGCTGGCAAGCGCGCTAATTTTGCTTTCCACTTACCTTTTTTCATTCTACCTGCTCAATTTCAGCTCATATAACAAGCTCTATGGTTCTATCGGGACCATTATCGCGCTGATGCTCTGGCTCTATCTGCTTGCGCTCATCCTGATATTTTGCTACGAAGTAAACGTAAGCATACAGGATGCACGCCTCGGTCATAAAATCCAGAAAGAAAATCCCAGGCAAAAACACTGACCCGGGCGGTTATGCTCCGGTTATTTCGAGAAACATTCCCGCTTATACAGGAAAGAACAGGTTAGGTTCCCTTCAGATTCCTTCTAAATTTCCTTTCAAATCTGGATCATTCCGCATTTTGATACTTCCAGGGGAAGACGGAAAAACCGTGGAACCGCCGGAGAACAACCTTATAACCTTTCTGTTAAAGCTATGCGCCTTCTATACGTCGCTCTCCTGCCGCTATTCGGTGGCCCGGCCGTCGGCCAACAGCCCAAGAAAATAAAGTTCACCCCTTATTTCGTCGCAGCAGAAAGCTTTGAATCAGTCGGGGTATTTGATGTCAACAACGACGGCAAACCCGACCTGCTTTCGGGAGATTTCTACTACCTCAATGACGGTGACCCGAAAACAAATTTCCGCAAACGGCACCGCATAGGCGATCAACCCGCTTACGCAGAATATTTTGATGATTTTGCAACCATACCAATGGACGTCAACCAGGACGGCCGCATGGATTTTATTACTGGCGGATGGTTTGGTGAAACCCTGAGGTGGCATGAAAACCCGGGGAAGCCTGCCCCCTGGCCGGCACACGAAATTGCTAAAACCGGCAACGTTGAAACCGTTCGCGCATGGGATCTGGACGGCGACGGCATACCCGAAATAGTACCCAACACCCCGAATTCCCCGCTGCAATATTTCAGGAAAGAAGCAGCCGGCAAATTTTCCCGTCATGAAGTAGGACCTTACAAAAGCCATGGCCTTGGCTTTGGCGATATTAACGGCGACGGAAAAGGCGACCTCATCGTTAAGGACGGGTGGATAGAAAACAAAGGCGCGAATAACTGGGAATTTCACCAGGATTTCGATCTGGGCAGGCATGCCAGCATTCCCATCATTGTCACTGATCTGAATGGAGACGGGAAAAATGACCTGATTGCCGGGACCGCTCACGATTACGGGATTTTCTGGTACGAGCAACAAATGGACTCCGCCGGGAAGCGAAGCTTTAAAAAGCACTTAATCGACGACAAAGCCTCACAGTATCACGAGCTCGTATGGGAAGACATCACAGGCGACGGCAAACCCGAGCTGATCACGGGAAAACGCTACCGCGCTCACAACGACGGCGATCCCGGCGCCCATGACGACGTAGGCCTTTACTATTTCACCTGGGACGGGAAGAAATTCGCGAAACACGTCATTGCCTTTGGCCCTCCGGGGACCGGCAAAGGAACAGGCATTTTTATGCAACTGGCAGACCTGCGCGGTACTGGTCGCAAAGACATCATCGTAGCCGGGAAAGACGGCCTCTGGATATTTTTCAACGAGGGCGTGAAATAAACGCTCCTGTTCCTAAACAAAATCATTGCTCAAACTTGTTTAGTAAAACCTATATGTTAAAAAAACGACAGCTACTCCTCTGCTTTGGATTATTTTGCTGGCTGACAGGCGCAATTACGCCGCTTACTGCACAAAACACCGGTAAATTCGGCGCATTGGAATTTGGCCATCAGCAAAGAATCGTTTTCCTCGGTGGCTCTCTTTTCGAAAATGAACTGGCAAACGGCTACCTGGAATTCGCCCTTTCCTCGCGTTGGCCGGACCGGAACCTTACTTTCCGGAACCTTGGATGGACCGGTGACAATGTCTATGCTGAAGCCAGAAGTACTTTTTCCAACCCGCCTACAGCCTACCAGCAGCTTTTCCAACAGATAAGAGCGGCCAAGCCGAATTATGTGTTTATCGCCTACGGCGGTGTAGAATCGGAAAAAGGCAATGAAGGCCTGGAGCATTTTATGAAAGGCCTTGAAATTATTATCGACTCGGTCGATGCCCTGGGCGCACAAACCATCCTCTTATCTACCATACCGGTAAAAATGGCAGGCTCACCTGAAAATACGCAACTACAGAACCAAAACCTGGAGCTGTACGCCGGGGGCATTGCCAGGATCGCCGGCAAACGGAACAAACGCTATGTAGATTTTTATCGCCCGGTAATGGAAAAGCGTGACCACCTTTTCCTGGACAACGGTATCCACCTGAACCAGGATGGGTACTACTTTCTGGCGCAGCTTCTCGAAAAATCGCTGGGGTGGCCCACAAGGGGCGAAAAGATCGTCATAACTAGCAGTGGGAAATCAGCAAACGCACAAAATGCCACCATTCTAACAAACAAAGGCGACCAGGTCCGCTTTGGCGTAGAGGAAAAGCTCCTGCCTTTGCCTGTTCCCTCGTCTGATAGAATATCACCGGAAGCGGCGGTCACCTTCCAGATTAACGGCTTGAAGAAGGGATTCTACACTTTAACAGAAAACGGAAAGCAACTGATCACCGCGTCGGCCGCCGAGTGGGCAAAAGGTATCACTCCCGACCACGGAATTTCAATGGCGCAATCCGAAAAAATACGTGATTTCATAGTCAAGAAAAACGACCTGTTTTTCCAACAATACCGACCGCTGAACCGGACTTACATTCTTGGCTTCCGCGCCTACGAACAGGGACGCCACAAGCAGGGGCTCCAAGACCTGGATTTCATAATTACCTGGCTGGAAGGGCAAATCAGCCTTCACCGCAAACCAGTTGCCAAAGTGTACGAAATTAGTCCCGTGAAATAACCGCTATGAAACTGAAATCAGATATATCTGCTCTGAAAGGGCTTTTAATACTTCCTGTACTGTTCCTGACCACCGGTTCGGTCAATTTCAACAACCGGGAGGAATATCCGGTAGAAGACCCGCAAAAAGAACTCGAGTCCTTTAAAATCGCAGACGGTTTCGAAGTATCGCTCTTCGCGTCAGAACCGCTCGTGGCCAAACCCATCCAGATGAACTGGGATGCGGAAGGCCGTCTATGGGTGATCAGCAGTACCGCCTATCCTCACCTTAAAACCGGCGAGGAAGCAAACGACAAAGTCTTCATCCTCGAAGACACCGACGGTGATGGGAAAGCGGACAAATCAACCATTTTCGCAGAAGGACTCTTAACGCCCACAGGCATTCTACCGGGGGACGGCGGCGTTTATGTAGCCAATTCAACTGAAATTCTTCACCTTTCGGATACAGACGGCGACGGAAAAGCCGATAAAAGACGTAAAGTACTGAGCGGCTTCGGAACTGCCGATACCCACCATCTTATTCATACTTTTCGCTGGGGACCTGAAGGAAGGCTTTACTTCAACCAGTCCATCTACATCCACAGCCACGTGGAGACCCCTTGGGGAACCAAACGGCTGGAAGGCGGCGGCGTCTGGAAACTGCAGCCCCACACGCTCGAGCTTGACGTGTACGCCAAAGGCCTGGTAAATCCCTGGGGACTCCGGTTTGACGACTATGGTCAGTCGTTTCTTACGGACGGCGCAGGCGGCGAAGGAATCAACTACGCCTTCCCGGGCGCCACTTTCCTGACTTCCCCGGGCGCGGAACGAATTCTGCGCGGACTGAACCCGGGCCAACCCAAACACAGCGGGCTAGATATCGTATCCGGCCGCCACTTGCCCGAATCCTGGAAAGGCAGTCTCATTACCAACGACTTCCGGGCAAATCGCATCAATCGCTTCCAGCTGGAAGAACAAGGCAGCGGTTATGCTTCCAAGCAAATGCCCGACATTCTCTGGACCGACCATGTCGCGTTCAGACCGGTTGACATTTCGGTAGGGCCAGATGGCGCCATCTATGTAGCTGACTGGTACAACCCGATTATCCAACACGGGGAGGTGGACTTTCACGATCCGCGCCGCGACCAGGAAAGAGGAAGAATCTGGCGGATCACTGCGAAAAACCGGCCATTGGTAAAGCGGCCTAAGCTGGTAGGTGCACCTGTAAGCGAATTACTGGAAGCGTTGAAATCAAGCGAGGAATGGACGCGCGCACAAGCCAAACAGGTCCTGAAAGAACGCGGCGCAAAAGAAGTCCAACCCGCCCTTGACGCCTGGGTGGCAAAACTTGATCCGCAAAACCGGGATTTTGAACGACTGAAACTGGAAGCACTCTGGGTGTACCAGGCAATTGATGCCTACAATGGTCCTCTGCTTGAAGACCTGCTTCAGGCCAAAAGCCACCAGGTGCGCGCCGCTGGCCTGCGGGCTCTGCAGCTGTGGCATAAAAAATTCGCCGGGGCGGAATCCTTCCTGGCCCAGGCCGTGAAAGATCCCCATCCCCAGGTACGATTGGAAGCAGTAATTGCCTTGAGGGAAATTCCGTCTGCACAATCTGCTAAAACCGCACTCGCGGTTCTCGAACAGCCAATGGATGAATTTCTGGACTTCGCGTTGTGGCAAACCATTCGTCAGCTTGAACCCAAATGGATTTCAGGTATCAAAAGCAATGCGAACTTTTTTGAAGATCCCTCCAAAGCGTCGTATGCACTGAAATCTGCCGTAAGCCAGGAGGCGATCAGCCTGCTTACTCAAATTTACAAGGACGGCCAGGTACCTCAGAAATACCAAAAAGATGCTTTGTCCGCGATAGCCAAAAGGGGGCAGCCCGAAGACCTGAACAATATTTTTGAAGTCGCCTTACAGAATTTCGCACAGAAAAAAGACATTTCCCCGGAATTGTCTGCGCTCGAAGAGGCTGCCGGTAAGCGCGGTCTCAAGATTACCAACCAGCCGGAAAGACTGTCGGCAGTCATTTCCGGCGCCGACGAAGCCTCAGCAATTGCAGCAATCAGACTGGGAGGCGTTCTGAAATTGGGAAGCCTTGAAAACCAGCTCCGGGCACTTGTGCCGAATACCAACAAGAATTATACCCGGGCAGCCCTGGACGCCTTGACCAAAGTCAATCCGAAAGGAGCCGAGATTCTTTTAAAAGACCTGACTTCCGAAAAGAACCCGGTTGACATGCGACTGATCGCCGTGGCAAAGCTCGCAACCGTCAATGCACCGGAAGCGGCGAAAATAGGTGTAAAACTGCTGAACAAAACAACAGATCCCGGCCAGGCACAGGAAATCTTCACCGCCTTCGTGGCCGACCGCTCGAGGACGGCTGCACTTGCCGAAGAGCTTATTGCAAGCCGTATTCCGGAGCCCCTGGCTGTAGCTGCGCGTCAGTCACTTCAGCGAACGGTTCCCTGGCACCGCAGAAACGGAGACGATGTAAAACTTCTTATCCAGGGCCTTGAAGCCTCAGGCGGCGTACTTCCGGCAGAACGTATGCCCCAGGACCTGAATGCGGCACAAATTGCCGCCCTCGCTACCGAAGCCCGGAAAACCGGCGACCCCGCCAGGGGTGAGTCTATCTTCAGAAAACAGGAACTCGCCTGCCAGACCTGCCATGCCATAGGCGGCGCCGGTGGGCTCATAGGCCCGGACCTCAGTAGCCTCGGGACAAGTTCTCCTTCAGAAACCATTATCAAATCGTTGCTTTTCCCTACCGAATCCATCAAAGAAGGATATGAACTGCAGCGGGTAGTTCGGAAAGACGGCACCGAGCTGATGGGATACCTGGTCAGTGACCGGCCTTCGGAAATAATCATGCGCGACGTTTCGGGCCTGGAAGTACCGATTGCAAAAGATGTGATCCGCGTTCGTGAAAAGGTGTCCGGTTCGTTAATGCCGCCCGGCTTAACGGCGTCACTCGACAAAAAGGAATTTCTCGACCTGGTCAGTTTCCTCTCGAAGCTCGGCGAATCAGGGAGCTATCGTGTTCCTACTGACCGGTATGTACGTAAATGGGAATCGCTTGCCTCATCGGACGAAACCCTGAAAAAGATAAAGAGAGACGGCGCCCAAATTGTTGCTAAGGACAACAAGCTGGGCTACCAGCCGGGATACAGCACCGTGTCGGGGGCGCTGCCGATCAGCGAGCTGCCGGTTCTGGAAATTGACAATAACAAAAGACAGAGCTTTGTAAAGTTCCAGATTGAGGTACTGACTGCTGGTCAGGCGGTTTTTGACTTCAATGATGCCAACGGGCTCACAGTCTGGGCCGATGCCAGGCCGGTAAGCCTCAGCGATCGCGAAGCAATTGTGACGCTGCCGCAGGGAATTCACCAAATCACGGTGGCCATTGACCGCAATGTACGGAAACAGGGCCCGCTGGGCATCAGGGTGAAAGAAGGCGGAGCACAAACCAGGTTAATCATGGGCCGGTAATACCGGCTCATGATTAATGGCCAATAAGAAAGCCTTCCAATTAAATCGGAAGGCTTTGCTGTCGTCAGTATTCCAAATCGTTAGTCTGTAGTCAAATCTTTACACCTTTAACGGTTTCGATAATTCTGGCGGCTACTTTGTAGGGATCTGCCGCAGAATTGGGCCGACGGTCTTCCAGCCAGCCTTTCCAGCCCCGCTGAACAGTAGCTACCGGGATCCGGATCGAGGCGCCCCGGTCGGAAACACCATAGCTGAACTGGTCAATTGCAGCGGTTTCGTGCTTGCCGGTCAGGCGCAGGTGATTGTCCGGGCCGTATACCGCAATGTGCTCCTGGATATAGTTCCCGAATTCGGAACAGATTTTGTCATACACATCTTTGCTTCCTGCCGTGCGGAGAACGGTGTTTGAAAAATTGGCATGCATCCCCGACCCGTTCCAATCGGTATCGCCAAGCGGTTTGCAGGTCCAGTTAATGCCAACGCCGTATTTCTCACCAATCCTTTCCAGCAGGTACCGGGCTACCCAAATCTGGTCGCCGGCTTCCTTGGCGCCTTTGGCAAAAATCTGGAACTCCCACTGCCCTGCCGCAACCTCGGCATTGATCCCTTCAACATTCAAACCTGCATCGAGGCAAACATCCAGGTGCTCTTCAATTATTTCCCGTCCGAAAGCTTTCGACGTACCGACTGAACAGTAATAGGGTCCCTGAGGCGCGGGATATCCGTTCAATGGAAATCCGACCGGCTTGTTGGTATCCGGGTTCCATAAGAAGTACTCCTGCTCGAAACCAAACCAAAAATCGTTGTCATCATCTTTTATTGTGCTCCGCGCGTTGGACAAATGAGGTGTCATATCGGCGTTCAAAACTTCGCACATTACGAGGTACCCGTTTTTCCGTTGCGGGTCGGGATAAACTGCAACCGGCTGAAGAATACAATCCGACGCGCCGCCACTGGCCTGACCGGTTGAAGAACCGTCAAACGACCACAAAGGAAGGTCTTCCAGTTTCCCGCTAAAATTTTCTTCAATTTTTGTCTTGCTGCGGAGGTTCTGCATAGAGGGAGTACCGTCCAGCCAAATGTACTCTAATTTATACTTTGCCATGTTCTTACAATTAGAACGTTATGAGAAGATAGTGAAATACTTTAACAACAGACAAATGTATCCTATAAATCAACATGTACAAAATTTAATTCTTTAAAAATTTAGAAAAACAAGAAAAAAAACTAAAATATGGTCGATATTTAGGATTATATCAAATATTTTGAAGAAATATTACAAGTTAATAAAACTACTACATATTTAAGTATTTGTGAATTACAACAGAAAACAGGCTTAAAATTATAACCAAACCGACAGAAATATGTAGATATAGCCAATAATCAGTACAACTTGACATCATCGGGACAAATTGCACTTTTGAAAGCATCCCCTTAACCGGATCTTGATTCTTAATATGTTTGCGAAAAGTTAAAGGCATGTATAGTCCACTTTTCTTCAGCCCCTCACCGTCATCCGGCGAGCTTTCCGAAGCCGAAGCCTATCATATTGCCAGGGCATTGCGGGGACGCCCGGGCATGGAGCTCTTTGTAACCGACGGAAAAGGGAACTGCATAAAAGCTTTATTAACAGGTGTTACCCCAAAAAAAGCCACTTTTGAGCCGCTGGAGACCCTGAGCGTCTATAAACGCCCCTACCGGGTGCGAATCGCGGTAGCCCCCACCCGCAAGCCTGAACGCAACGAATGGATGCTCGAAAAGCTGGTCGAGCTGGGAGTTGACGAAATTTCATTCATCAAAACCACCCATACCCACCTGGAAAGTTTCTCCCGGGTAGTAAACCGCGACAGGATGGAAAAGATTGCCGTATCGGCGATGAAGCAATCAGGGCAATTTGCCTTACCCGAAATAAAAATCGGGACCAATATTTCCGAACTTATTGCCCTACCGGGAAAAGGCGACCTTTTCATTGCGTATGTACCCGAGCAAAATACAGCCCCCGTCCTTCACCAGGCAGCCACAGAAAGCACCGACGCTCTCGTCCTCATAGGACCCGAAGGTGACTTCACCCCGGAAGAAGTGACAGCCGCGACGTCGGCAGGGTTCCAACCGGTCTCCCTGGGCCCTACCCGGCTCCGTACCGAAACGGCGGCCATTGCAGCGTGCCTCGCTATACACCTTGCGAGATAACTTTTTCGCAGCCGGTTCGTTTTTTATAAACCGTGCATCCCGAAAGAGCTTATCTTTGTATAGAATTGCGGCTTTCGGAACCAATCATATCCATGACCAGCTCACTTGCCATCAGCGAAAAACTCAAAGCACAGTATTGCCCCTCGCTCACTTCGTACCAAAGGCGTGAAACCGTCACCGTAAATATAGGAGACGTACCGATGGGGAGCCGGTACCCGATCCGAATCCAGTCGATGACAACCGTAGATACCATGGATACCGACGGTTCCGTACAGGAAGTTCTGCGGATGGTCGATGCCGGGTGTGAATATGTGCGCATCACTGCCCCCAGCGTCAAAGAAGCGCAAAACCTTGACAATATCAGGAAGAAGCTCCATATCCTCGGGGTTAAAGTACCGCTTGTTGCGGACATTCACTTCACGCCGAATGCTGCCGAACTTGCCGCCCGGATCGTCGAAAAAATCAGGATCAACCCGGGTAATTACGCCGACAAAAAACGGTTCGAAAACATTGAGTATACCGATGCCTCCTACCAGGCGGAACTGGACCGGATACGAGAAAAATTCACGCCGCTTGTCAAAATCTGCAAAGAATATGGTACTGCCATGCGGATCGGCACCAATCACGGCTCCCTTTCTGATCGTATCCTGAGCCGGTACGGAGATACGCCGCTGGGTATGGTGGAGTCTGCCCTCGAATTCCTGCGAATCTGCGAAGACCTCGGATATTACCAGATCGTATTGTCCATGAAATCCAGCAACACCCAGGTGATGGTAGAAGCCTACCGGCTCCTGGCGCAGAGGCTTCAACAAGACGGCCTTCAACCTTATCCGCTCCATCTCGGTGTTACCGAGGCAGGCGAAGCAGAAGACGGCCGCATCAAATCAGCAGTAGGCATCGGCACCCTGCTGGAAGACGGTCTCGGAGACACCGTACGGGTGTCGCTCACAGAACCTCCGGAGAATGAAATCCCGGTAGCACAGAAACTGGTAGAACGATACCTGATCCGTGCACCGCATGCCTTCATAGAACCTGTTGAGCAACTTCCAATTGATCCGTTCAAATATAGCCGGCGAATCACCACCGAAACGTTTAACCTGGGTGGAACCAATGTTCCCCGTGTCATCGCAGACTTTTCGAACCTGCCTGTTTCGGCACATTCGGACCTGCGGCCTATCGGCCATTTCTACCTGCCGCTGCCGGACAAATGGCGGATGAACGACCTGGGAGCAGATTTTATCTACACGGGTGCCACACCTGCGCCCTTTATGCTTCCCAACGGGCTAAAAGAGATCCTGGACTACGGAACCTGGCAAAATTCCGACGACAAAATCAATACATTCCCGCTGATTCAGGCAGCCGAATGGACGCCTGAACTGCCGTTGAGCCCGGTTCTGAATTTCCTGCGGGGCTCTATTCACGATTTTACAGAGGATTATTGTACCACCCTCCGGAACACACAACCTCTTGTTCTGTGGGTTAAAACGGACAACCGGCACGCCATGCCCGAGCTTCGGCGCCTGTTTTTCAGACTGGCTGACCTCGGAATCACCCTCCCGGTCGTTGTCGAACGTGCGTACGCGGCCGACCAGGGAGATGCCTTCCCGCTCTATGCCGCCACCGATGTCGGCGGTTTATTAGTAGACGGTTTCGGTGACGGGGTTGTGCTGCGGCCGGTTTTCGAACGGAATGATCATGCTTCCCGCCTGAAAAATGCGGAGAACTTCAACAATATTGCTTTCGGCATCCTTCAGGCCGCGCGGACCAGAATGTCCAAAACAGAGTACATTTCCTGCCCGTCGTGCGGGAGAACACTCTTTGACCTCCAGGAAACTACAGCCATGATCCGGAAGCACACCGAACATCTGAAAGGTGTAAAAATCGGCATCATGGGATGTATCGTGAACGGTCCAGGCGAGATGGCCGACGCCGACTACGGATATGTCGGAATGGGGAAGGATAAAATCGCGTTGTACCGGGGACAAAATGTCGTAAAAAGATCCGTTTCCTCTGCCAATGCCGTAGCGGAACTGATCCAGCTGATCCGGGAGGACGGGCGCTGGACAGAACCCGATCGCGAAGAAGAGGAATTGTTTAAAACTTTATAGCGAAGAAGTTGGTTATGAGCAACATGAAAAGATATTTCGAACTTGGGGAAGCCTTCCGGTATTTTGGCCGGGTCTTCCGCAAAAACGACGGCACGCATCCCGATTCATTCAACCTGAGAACGATGCACTGGATCAACAGGATCTCCATTGTTATGTTCCTGATCTGTCTCATTGTGATGATTGTAAGAGCGCTTATGCGATGAATGCCGAATCTGTCCGTGACTTTTGCCTGGAGCAGCCCCATGTCACTGAAGACCTGCCGTTCGGTCCGGAGACTGTAGTATTCAGAATCGGCGGGAAGATCTTCCTGTTGCTCTCGCTCGACACGGAAGCCTTAAGCTTCAACGTCAAATGTGACCCGGAGAGAGCCGAAGAACTTCGGGAAAGACATCCCGGTGTAGTAAGACCCGGGTTTCACATGAATAAAAAACACTGGAACACGGTAGAACCCAAAGAAGGGACGTCCGACTCGATCTTAAAAGAGTGGATTCTCCACTCTTATGACTTGGTCCGGAACTCGCTCCCTAAAAAATCCAGGGAATTGTTGCCATGATACTCCTTCTTTTTATTCCTGCCCTGATGCTGTTGCTGATTCCGGCCGCCTCTCTCGTGCTCGCGCGCAATTCGCCGTTGTTCAGGGAGCAGAAAAAATTATCGGAAGGGGTTCACTTGTTTAATACCTGCCGGTACCAGGAAGCCTTTGCCTATTTCGATTCGCTGATCCGGAATGGCCGCCATAATTGCCTGACTTTTTATTACCGCGGGCTCTGTCAAACCCGTCAGGGCAATCCAAACTCAGCACTTTTCGACTTTACGACCGCGTTAAGCTATGACAACAGTCTCCCGGAAATCTACCTGGAAAGGGGTAAAATATACCTCGCATCGGGAGACGTAGACCGGGCGCTCTATGAATTTGAACGATCTGTTTTCTATGCACACGGGAAACGGGCCGACGTGCTCCGGTACCGTGGCATTGCACTTATAGAGAAAGGGCGGTATTTCCAGGCGGCCAGGTTTCTGAACCGGGCGGTAGAACTGGGCGACGAAGAGGCCAACCACCTGTTGATGACCCCTCCGTTCCAGAACTCTTTCGGGTTAAGCCGTGATCCGAGCGGCAGCTACTAAGCCTTACCTGCCGGGTTACCCTGTTCTGACGCCGCTTTTATTTCCTCACGCAGATCCTGCGAAAGCTCTTTACAAAGGCTTTCAATTTTTTGAGCAGCATTCCGGTCACCCGTCGCATTGACAAGCGTTTCGGAAATACCCCGCATGATCTCGATATAGAACTGCTTCATATCGAATACCTCCATCTGTTTGGTCCACAAATCAATCTTGAGCGTCCCTTTATGGTAGTGATCCCAAACCGCTATCGCAATGGCCCGCGTGTCGTTAATCCCCTCGTTAGGATTATCGGTAGCGTCCCAGTGAATAGTTTCAGGGAAATTTTTCTCGTCTAATGCTACATTAAACCGGATTTCAGATTTTTTCATATTTCAAAGGTTTGAGCCTTGAGGGGCGGGCTTGTACCTCATCGCTCAAGGCCTAATGCTAATTCTGTTTTTACTGTCGGGCTTTCTGCTCCGGTTCCTAATCGATTAACGCCATGACATCTTCCCTGGTCAGTGACTTAACAAACCCCTCTTCAGTGGTAATTAGTTCGCTAGCGAGCGCCTTCTTTTTGTTTTGAAGAACAAGGATCTTTTCTTCAACCGTATTTTTGGTAATGAACTTGTAAATAAACACTGATTTGTCCTGGCCTATCCGGTGAGCGCGGTCAATCGCCTGCGCTTCAATGGCCGGGTTCCACCAGGGATCGAGTATAAAAACGTACTCGGCTGCGGTCAGGTTCAGGCCGACTCCCCCGGCTTTTATCGAGATCAGAAATACGCGAACATCGGGGTCTTCCTGGAAACGAGCCACTTCTTCTGTCCTCTTCACCGTACTACCGTCCAGGTAGGCAAACGGGAGGCCCATGTGCTCAAATTTTTTCTTAAAAATATCCAAGTGTTTAACAAAAGAGCTGAATATCAGTATTTTGTGATTTTCAGCCAAAGCAGTTTCCACTTTATGGAATACATCTCTGAACTTGCCCGACTCCCCGGCATATTCCGGATCCACCATCCGCGGGTGATTGGCCAGTTGACGCAATTGGCTAAGTCCCTGTAAAATCATAATCTGAGACTTGGAAATACCTTCACTATCAAGTTGCTGAAGGATCATATTCCTGAACCCACTCTTTGTTTTTTCATAAATCTCAGCCTGGTCTTCCGTCATCGTCGTATAGTGAATGCTTTCTGTTTTTTCGGGAAGAAATTTTGCTACCTGTGATTTATGACGACGCAAAAAGAAAGGCTTTATAGCCGCATAGAGCCGTTGCGTAGCTTGCTCGTCATTATTTTTCTCAATCGGAACCAGATACGTCTTCTGGAAAAAGGACTTGCTCCCGAGTAGTCCGGGGTTGATAAACGTCATTTGCGACCAGAGATCCATCGCGCTGTTTTCCAGCGGTGTCCCCGATAAAATCAGCCGGTGCCGTGATTGGAGCTCCATGACCGCCTGCGTAGTAATGGAGGAAGGATTCTTGATCGCCTGCGACTCATCCAGAATTACATAGTTAAACCTGAACATTTTCAGAGTTTCAATATCCAGGCGTACAATGCCGTAGGAAGTCAGCACAAGGTCGTAGTTCTCAAACCGCGTGGTATCTTTGTCCCGGCCCGTGCCCGTATAGAGCAGGATACGCAGCGCCGGTGTAAACTTCTCCGCTTCGCTGGCCCAGTTATATAAAAGCGAAACCGGCATAATCAGCAGCGAAGGATTTTCAGCTTTATTCTCCTTCTGGGACAACAGGAGAGCGAGCGTCTGAATCGTCTTCCCTAGCCCCATATCGTCGGCCAGGCATCCACCCAGCTGGTATTCATTCAAAAACCTGAGCCAGTCATACCCCGACTTCTGGTAAGGGCGTAGTTCGCCGTTAAAGCTCTTTGGCAGCTCGTAAGACGATATTTCTTCAAAGTCTTTCAGCTTTTGCAGGCGCCTGCTCATCACCACCGAAGCCAGGCTGTTCCTGCCCAGGGAATCTATAAGCGAAATATGGTGTTTGCGGAGACGAATCCCTGATTGCCCGTCCGGTTCAACGAGCTGGATCAATTCTGAATAGTCGGCAAACCAGCTTTCCGGGATAATGGCAATTTCACCATTTGGAAGAACGAACTCCTTCTTCTGCTGGAGGATATTCTTTTTCAACTTTACAAACGGGATTTCGTATTCGCCGAATGTGACCGTTATCCTGACATCGAACCAATCCTGGTCTTCACTATCGGTGATAGTCACCTTCATCGACGACTGGCCCAGGTAATACGTGTGCCGGTTTTCCTTGCTCTGCACTACCTCTATTCCAGCCCGGTCCAGGGCCTCGCGCTTCTCACGCAGCCACCCGAACAGGTAGCCCTTCGAAAACCCGGCCTTTCCCCAGCCGATATTCAATCCCCAATCCGCCAGTTTTCGGAGTACCTCCTTTTCCAGCTCCAGGTCCCTTCGTACCTTGTGCAATACATAGCTCGACTCGCTTTTGTCGAGGCTCACATGCCAGGGTGAGGCAAAATTATCAGGCCGGAAGGTGTACGCACCGTAGCGGAACGACAACACCACATTCATATCTGCTTCAACGGTGGTATCCACGGCTGAGACATTTCCGAAAAGGTCTTGCTGAGCCCCGCCGCTTCCTTCCACCAGCATGAGCACCGGCCGTGCCGGGTAGGCTTCAGTACTTATTTCATACCCTTTCGCAACCACGTCGTGCGACGCCAGCAGCGGCAGAATGAAGCGCTGCAGGTATTTCTCTTCCATCTCACGCGGGATGGGGATAAACTTTTTATTCAGAAACGGTTTTAACTTTTTACCGTCAAGGTTACCCTCAAAATGGTATAGTTTTTCATTCACGAGCAACCACGCAGGTGTCTGGCATATCAGCAGCGCATCCTGGTACTGGAACTCAAGTTTTTCGCCCCGGTACCGCAGCGTGGGGAAATAGTGGGTATTGGTTTCATTTCTAAAAAGATGGAACCGTACAGTGGCGGTCTCCGGCATCCGCTCCATCTTTTTCCAAGCTACGTCGCCATCTTTTCCTGAAATGTAAAGGTGCTTCCGCGCCGATTTCTCCAAAATTTTATCATTGATACGCTCCAGGTAATCGGTAAGCAATTCACGGGTTTGGGCATCTCCCTTGTCGGGATCCAGCAACTTGGTAAAAAAGTCTACGGCCGGCAGTTTTTTCGTGTTGAACTTCTTCAGCAGAACGTCGCGCTGATAAGAGTCAATCAGCCTGACCAGCTCATAATCATCTTCATCCAATATCCTTGCGAATTCCCGTATGTTTTTTGAGGACACATGCTGGGACAAAAGCGAGGGTTGCCCGGCGGCATCCAGTTGTACCACATATGACTGGAACAGATACCCCAGGTTTTCAAACTGGTAAAGTGAAAAAATTAGTTGAAAAGGCTTTTCGGGCGAAACATTCATGAAGTTTGGGACCGGTGGAACGCAAAAAGGGTTTAAATATAATACATATGCACCATTCGGGCAATCAGCGCCGGTGAACGCCTATGTCTGTCAACCGTTTCCAGGTATTTAGCAATCCTTTTCTCCCGGAAATTTTGTAAACAAAATAAGAAAATCGAAAAAAGAAGAGTAGATCCCAATTTTTGCGGTGAAGCACAAATGAAGCCCAAAGACAAATATTTGGCGGCAATTCGGCCGTTCAGAGGGATGATACAATGATTACTCTATTAAACCGAGGGAAAAGAGGGTAATTTACCAATAGTACTTTCCCAAGAAAATGAATAATTAATTTTTAAATTAAATAAATAATTAGATATCTTTACAAGTGTAAGTATGACTATTATGTGCTTACTCCTAAATCCTAAATCCTTACCGTTATAATGGCACATGTACGCTACAAGCAAGAAGAAGAGCTGGAATTTTGGAATCAATTCAGAAAGGGCGATGAAAATGCGTTTTCGAACCTCTACCAGTCTTATGTTCACATCTTATATCAGTACTGTTCTCAATTTACGCTGGACAAACCCCTCATTAAAGATTGCATTCACGACCTCTTTGTAGAGTTGTGGCGTAATAAATCTACCATCGGCGACACCACGTCGGTGCGGTTCTATCTGATGGCTTCTATCAAAAGAAAGCTTGTCAGGCACATCAACGCCTTTCAGAAAAACACCAGCAATGAAGATATTCCGGTAGAGTACTGGCAAATCAATACGCCTTCGCATGAATCGGAAGTAATTTCCGACGAAGAATACGATACCACCAGTCAGTACCTCAGCACCGCGCTTGAAAGGCTCCCGAAACGCCAGCGCGAGGCTATTTATCTCAAGTTCTACATGAACATGAGCAACCATGAAATCGCCGAGCTGATGAAAATCAATATTCAGTCAGTATACAATCTCGTATTCGGGGCACTAACCAACATGAAAAGGCATATGTCGCTGGATAAGATTACGATGTGAGGGGTGGGGTATGAGGGGTGAGGTATGAGGTGCAAGGTTTGAGGTGTGAGGTGTGAGGTGGAGCCGGGCGACGGCAAAGAGCGATGAGATAGCTTTCTCATCGCTCTTTGCTTTTTCGGGAGCGGTTAAAGAACGGAGGAGAGCACACCCCTCACACCTCACACCTTCCTACATATTCAGCCAATACGTACATTTCAGTACCAGCGCGCGGTTTTTGACCCGGAAGTTTTCCGGCAGGTAATTGTCTGTGTAAACCAGGAAGAAATCTGAAGCGGGCTTGAATCGCCACTGAAACCTTGTATTAAGGTTTACGTTGTCCATCTGGCTGTTATATTGCAAAAAGGTAGTAAGAAACAGGGTATTGGTGAACGTTACATCAATACGCGGCCCAACGAGCCAGTATTTCACTTCTTCGCCGATATGGGGCAACCTGATTTGCGTATAGGTGGCGCTGAGCAAGGTAGCCAGGTAAGGTTGTACACGGCCGCCCAGATCTGCCTTCAGCCGCGTATAATTCCCGTTTTCATAGTATCCGCCAAATCTTCCCAGCAGTGAATACGTAAGCGGGCGCTGCGGTTCGGAAACATACTCAAACCCGGCCGCTTTCCAACTGTGCCTGCTTCCTGCAGGAAGCGGAGTCCTTCCCGAATTGGACGGATCAAAAGGAGACAGCAGGCGGATAAACGTACTTCCGCCCCAAAACATGGCCGTGGCACGGTTCCTTAAATTGAAATGATATTGCAGCGTGAGATCGTTATCCGAATTTTTGAAATCTTTGTCCCAATATGCCTGCTGTATCAGCTTGGGCCCATGACTGATCAGCAACCGGGACTTGACGAAAAACAGGTAGCCGATGCTCGGGTTGATTTTGGCATATTGCCCACGCAGGGCGTTTGGAGTGTAGCCTACTTCCGCATTGTAGCCCTCGCCCATGAGTTCATGCTGCCACTGCCAGAAAAAGTTTGCCTTGTTGTAGGAAAGATCGGCGGCATGCACCCAGCCTTTCGGCAGTTTACCGCCCGACTGGCCCGGGACTTCCGGCGTATTGGCACTCACCGATTTGAAGGCCATCAACTTCCCGGTCCACAGGTTATTGGCTGAAGCAAGGTTAAATTCGGCGCCGAAATTCCGGTTATACCTGCCGGTGTAACGGTGTAGGGTATCCTGGTAGTTTATGGCCTGTTTGTTGACCATCATCAAACGGACATTCGAGCGGGCGAAAACCCGGCGCTGAACCGCCACCACGCCGTAGTTGGTGACAGGGGTCGAATCCTGGGCGGAGGTTTGCGTATCCAGCACGCCAATCCGCCAGTTTTTATCAATCTTGCCGCTTAGCCTGGCACCGAATTGTATGGGCATCCCCAAGCCGATGCGCCGCGAGAAAAAAGGACGCAGGTTGGCGTACCCGAAATTGGCAAATATGTCCGCATTCTCAAGGAAAAACTGCCTCCGTTCCGGGAAAAACAGCTCGAACCTGTCAAGATTGGTTTGCTGCACGTCGACATCTACCTGCGAAAAATCCGGGTTAACAGTCAGGTCAAGATTCAGCGAGGGTGTAATGCCGATTTTCACGTCACCACCAATATCGCCGGTTCGCTTCCAGGGCGTTTCCTTCTGGTAATTTTTCTGGATCCGGCCCGCGGCATAAGGAATGACCGAAATATTCAGACCCTGTTTGGGAGGCGGCCGGTCCCAGACCAGTACCCCGGTATATGCCAGGTTGGCCGAAGCGAACTGCCTCGGGACCGGCGCCCAGGACGACTTTTCGGATATGGTCAGGTCCAATCTGCTGAAATTGATCCCCCACTCCATCAGCCCGTCTTTGTAACGTATGCTTTTAAACGGTATCGCGGCTTCCCACACCCATTTTTCGTCGTCGTTCTTCACTGCGCTGTACCATCGGTTTTCCCAGTTAAGGTCAACCGTACCGCCATCCACCTGTTGCCCGTCCCACGGAGCTCCGGCCGCATTCGACCCGAATGAAAAACCGTTAGTCCGGTCGTCATAGGGATCCATGAATAACAGGAAGTTGTCGTTTTTGTTGAAGCTGAAGTCACGTTTCAATGACTCTACCACAAGGCTCCCTTTGACGGGTTTGTGGTTTTCTACCAGGATATACAGGTTATGTTCGTCGTATGCGAGGCGCACATCCGTCTTGGCATTCGCAAAGCTTGTATCCATCGGCTGCATCATAAAGAAATCTGATGCGATCTCGGTCGTGGACCAGGCCGGGTCATTGCCGACACCGTCTATCTGAATAGGAGACGTTGCTTTGAAAATATGGTACCGGTATTTTGCATTGGGCTTTTGCGCCAAGGCGAGGGTACTGAAAACTCCAGCTAAGACAAAAGCGGCCACCAGCCGCTTTGCCCCAATTGAAAGCGAGCGCTTTCCAACCATTACAGGGTTTAGTTATAGTGATTTGATGTACAAAATTATAGATTCAATATCACTATCCGAAACAACACCCACATAAGATGGCATTTCACCGCTATAATTTTTCACGCGCTTCACGGGAGGGTCGAGAATCGACTCCTTGAGATATTTTTCATTCGCGACACTTGCGGTACCATCCGAAAACTCGCGACGTTTGCCCAATATCCCTTTTAAAGGCGGTCCGTACATACCATCGACCTGTGTTCCCGTCGAATGGCAGCCGGCACAAGCCAGCTTTTCAAACATCGCTTTCCCGTGTTCTGCCGATACTACATCTACCAGGTGCTCGGCAGCTTTTGCAATGGCAGCTTTATCCGTCAGGAGGGCGAAATCAACAGTTCCAAAACCATAAGCGTTCAAAGAAAGCGGCTCCACCGATTTGGGCGTAAACCAGAAACCATCCTGCATGGCCCTGCCATCAGCGGCGCTTATATCGTACAAAACCTCCATCTGTTCTGTCACTCTGACATCCGGGATCAACAGGAACACCGCTTTTTTATCTGCAGAAAGGTAACTCTTCAAAACCGGGAGACTTTCCTGTCCGGGGGTACCGTCCAGCTTGTAATGCCCGGAGCCGTATTCCTCGGTTCGAAGGTAGTTCCACCGCTTCACGCGGTAGTTCCTGGCCTCAGTTGCGGCCTTCTCGTCAAGCGGCGAATCGAAACGGATTACCACTCCCTGGGTACCCACCTCAAATTTATTGGGGCGATAGCTGGGAAGTCCTGTATACCGCAGGCGCTGGAGCGCGCTGATTCCATTGGCACTTGACCCCCAGAGGTTAAAGCCCGAAATATATAACATTCCGTCTTTCGGGTTGATGGTACCCTTTGAAGTCGGCGCGGTATAAGCGGCTTTAATAAAGCTTACACCACCTTGTACGGTTCCGTCACCGGTAGTATCGAAGAGTACCCGCAGCAGCCCCGGGCGCCCGAAAGAAAAGTGGATAAGATCTCCGTTCAATGGTCCCATTTTGTCGCTGGTGATCCAGGTCTGGGCAATCGCAGAGCGATCGACGTTGTGCGGGATCCAGGTAAGCGGCTTGTCAGGCTCCCGGGAGCCCGTTCCGTGCCGGGTGGCGGGAACGCCATAAAAATGACCTTTTTTGATCAGGAACAACGGCGTTGAAGGGACAAAGTTCCCCTGTTGATCGGAAGCAGTGAGCACACCGGTTTGGGGGTTCATACCGATAAACGGACCTCGCATCCCGGTTGCGAGTACTTCCACGCTCTTACCGTCTTTGCTCACTTTCAGCACGCTTCCTGACTGTATTGAACCGGTCCGAAAGCCCTTTGCCGCGAAAGGCGTAGGCCCGTCGCCGGCGTTAAGTGCGCCGCCTTTCGAGATATAAAAGCAATCGTCAGGTCCCAGGGCCATACTTCCGGCCCATTCCCTCGATTCGGGAGATTGCTCCATTACATTCGAGAAATTCTCGTAGTAGTCGGCCATTCCGTCTTTGTTCAAATCGACCAACCTGGTGATCCCGTCCCGGTCATAGACGTACACGTCATTGTGCCGGATCTCGATGCTCATCGATTCGTGCAGGCCGGATGCAAACCGGGTCCACTTTACTTTTTTCAAATCGGCGGAGATTCCTTCAATGATCCATACATCACCGGAAAAAGTGACCCCTGCCGCCTTTCCGTCCGGCCAGAATGCCACGTCCGCCAGGCGGACGTTTCTCTTCCAGGGGTTGGGGACGGGCAGCGTTACCTGGTCAATTACATAGTCTTCGGAATCAGCTCCCAGCTTGCCTTGCGTAAATACCGACCCTTTCCAGATAGCAGGTCCTCCCTTCTGAAAGCCCGGAAACGGAGCCGGTTTTCCGGATGCTGCCTTTGCCTCGAAATCTTTCAGCTTTGAGAACGGCCCTTTCCATACCAAAACAGCCACTTCCCGGCTGCTTCCGGCTGACGGAACCTCAACCGAGAGATATCTTTTGTCTACAATATTGGTTTTCGCACCCGGTCCGATAACGGCAACAGCGGTAACGGAATCCTTTTTATTTCCGTGAAATACATAGGAAATCCGATCGGAGATCTTCACGTCGGAGCCGTCGGCTACTTCCGCGGCGGTCAGGTACAAATTTTCCTGGTTGGGCTGGATTCTGAAATTTCTTTGAAAACCTTTTTCCCCGGCAAACGGTGCCGCCGTTACCATTTCGTACAGCTGAGAATTACTAACCTGGTAGCTCAGCACCGCCTGGTTGCGGTACACATACACACCGTTCCAATGCCCGTCCTTAGCTGCCAGCGGTCCCCAGACCGGAATATCCTGCTTGCCGACACCCGGTCTGATGTCCTTGAAAACGGGAGCACCTGCGGTCCATCCGGGGTAAAGCCCGGTCGCCAATTTGGGGGTGCCGGCTATTTGCGCCGTTTTATTGCCCTTGTTGTAGTAATCTTTATAAGATACCTGGGGCATAAGGTACATGGGCAGGAATTCACCGGTCCAGGCCACCGTCCACCGCAACAGGTCGGTATCAAAACAGACATAGCTGCTGTCGCCCAGCTTGAGTGCCAGGGTCCGCGCCGAAATATTGTCTTTCGGAAAGGAGGCCCCCAGTTTACTTGCATCCATGGAAGTAGAGATATACGGAAAATCTTTTTCCACGAAAGATCCCAATTGGAGGGTCTCAAAATTATTTTCCTTGATCAGCTCCTTCCCGCCTGCACAATACATCAATATGGCGGCAGTTGATAATAGAGAAAAGAGGGAAACGATCGAAATAAACCTGCTTTTAAATAGAGAATGCATACTTGCTGATTTTTAACATTTCGGTTCCGGGGCACAAAACCCGGAAAACCCTGGCCGGACAATATCTACAAAAAACCAAATACAACCCGGTAACAAACAAAACTAACTCCGAAAAATACAGTACACAATGGATAATTCAGACAACTAAGGGTAAAATTCTGCTCACCGCCCCGGCTACGGCCAGAAATACAAATGCGCCATCAGGATGACAGATACTCATTCCGCCGGTAAACAGAAGGGGCTACCCGGCCTGTGCCCGTTAATTTCCGGGTGCCGGCCGGTTAGGTTTCCGGGTCGATACGCTTTTTGATAAAGAACAATCCGACCGGAAACCTAATGAAAAAACTATTTTCACTTGTCCTGATTGCGTTTTACATTTCAGGATGTACCCAGCCCGCTGAAAAGAAAGCGGATACAAGCAATTACCGGAAAGAGGTTGAGGACGCCGTCGAAGCGCTTCGTAAGGTACTCCTTGATCCGGAAAAAGCCGCATTGGAAGGCCTGACAGTTGATCTGCTGACCTACGGCCATTCGAGCGGCCTGATCGAGAACCGCCAACAATTTATCGAATCGCTTGTAAGCGGCAAGTTTGATTTTCAAACGCTTGAATTAACGGAACAAACCATCGACATTTCCGGGGAAACCGCCATTGTCCGCCACCACCTTACCGGGAACACGACGGATGCCGGCAAGGACCCTGGCACTGCTAACCTGAAAGTATTGCAGGTTTGGCAAAAACAAGGCTCGGAATGGAAGCTTCTTGCACGCCAGGCCGTCAAAATATTGCCGCCTCAATAGGCCCACCGGTTTTTCTCCGGGGAATGTGTGTAAATTGCAGGGGTGTGAGGGGTGAGGTATGAGGTATAAGGTGTGAGGTATGAGGTATGAGGGCAAGTGTCCCGAAACGTATCTTGAACCGTACCCCTCACAGCTCACGGCTCACACCTCATAGCTCACCCCTTTTTACACATGAAACTTTCACTGGTTGTTGCTGCTAATCAGAAAGATGTTATCGGAGCGGATAATAAACTGCTCTGGCATTTGCCGGAAGATTTAAAAAGATTCAAACGGCTCACACTGGGCAGTCCTATTATCATGGGGCGGAAAACTTTTGAATCGATCGGAAAACCATTACCCGGCCGCACTTCGCTCGTCATAACCCGGAACCCTTCTTTTGCCGTCGCCGGAGTTATAACCTGCACCTCTCTCGAAGATGCGGTCGAGAAAGCGGGCGGCTTCGGGACGGAGGAAGCGTTTGTAATCGGCGGCGGCGAAATCTACGCCATGGCGACCGCTATAGCCGACCGGATTTACCTGACCCGCGTGAACGATTTTCAGGATGGCGACGCGTTTTTCCGCTTCGACGAAGAAGACTGGAAAGTGACAGACCGATCGTTCCATCCGAAAGATGAAAAACACGCTTCGTCCTTCGAGTTTATAGACCTGGAGCGCATTTAGCTGGGCCCCCGATACCCTGCCAGCTCCCGGCGACGCTGTTCAGGCTGATCACCCAAGACCTGAAAACCCTGTTTGCATCGCCGGGAACTTCAACCGATGGCTTCGCCCGACTAGTACCTGAATTTTATTCCGGCCCTCCACCAGCGGCCTGGCATAGTGGCCCCTAAAAGGTCACTGTAGCGTTTGTCGGTCAGGTTGTCTACCTGGATAAAGAGGCTCAGCTTATCGACAATCACATCCAGCCCGGCCTGTGCGTTGAGCACGAAATAGGTTTTTTCCACCCTGGTCAATAATGCATTCTCCTGCCTCGGCTCCCGCTTTTTGTACAAGCCGTTCAAGGAACCGAAAAACCTGCCCGTTTTATACGATACTGACGTATTTACAAGAAGCTTCGCATGGGACGACAGGTAAAAAGAGGGCTTTGCCACCGACTGTTCGCTGTCTAACAGTGTGATACCTAACATCCCGTTCAGGCGGTTCTTTTTATTCCATGCGTATTGATATTGCAAATCTGCTTCCACTCCCCTGGTAACGACGCGGGCTATGTTTTCTGCCAGCGCGAAACTTCCCGTAGGCGACAAGTTCTCCTTCCGGGGCATGTCGGCAAAGGACGTCGGCACATAGTCAATCAGATCACGCTGATGCCGTTGAAAACCGGTGGCCGAAATCTTCCAGTTGGTATTGTGAAAATAATCAAACCCAACTTCATAGCTGAGCGATTTTTCAGGCACAAGATCCGGGTTCCCGACGCTTCCACCCGTTACCAGTTTTTTGTTGTAGTTGTTGAACCGTTCGGTAAAATCCGGATCCCGGATGGTTTTCCCTACGCTCGCCCGCAGCTGCCAGCTTGCCAGTTTGTACGAGAGGTTGAGCTGAGGCACTAATTCCGCGCTGCTACTTTCGCGCCAATCAAGGCGAAGCGACGGATGAATATTCAGGTTTCCGATCCTGTGACTGGCGGCTACAAAAGGCGCCACCTGCTGAATTTCATGGTTTCCGCGGTCGTTGGACCTGATTTTTCTTTGCTGGTAATTGACCCCGGCAACAAAATCGGTATGGTCCGACCACTGCCGGGACCAGGTCAGCAGCAGCTGGCCGAGTCCCGAAGTATTTTTGTTGGCCACCGAAACCGGGTTATACAAATATTCGTCTACAGCACTTTTCAGGCCGGCTTTCAGGGTAAGAGCTGAGCTTTTCCCGGTATGGCCTATCTCCAGTTGCTGCCACCAGCCCGTCACCTTTTCAGTGGCGGTATCCGATACGAACGCCGTATAGAAGTTCTGAGCCGCGAAATCGCGTCGATCGAATGACGCCCGGTAGGCTACATGTGTGTTTGCTGCCAGTTGATAACGTGCCGATACACTTGCCGTATGGTTATGAAAATACCCTTTCGTTCCGCGCAATTCCTGACCCGATGCATTGTTGCTCAGTATCCCGCCCGATACCCGAAGCTTATCTTTATGCAGGTAGCCGCCCAGCTGCCCGTTCCATAGACCGTACTGGCCCGCGGCAAGCCCGCCTTCGAGGAAGCTTTCGTCGGCCTTGGACGAGCTTTCAAATGTTTTGGTAATAACAGACACCACGCCCCCAACCGCTTCCGATCCGTAAATCGACGACGAGGCTCCCTTCAATATTTCGATACGGGATATTTCAGAGGGTGAAATCGGGATATAGCTATTGAAATGTCCGGTAGTAGGGTCATTCAGCCTGAGCCCGTCCAATACCACCAATACCTGCTGGAAGGTCCCGCCCCTCAGTACAATATCACTTTGCGCGCCCATAGGTCCCCGTGCCTGAATCTCCAGCCCTGGTAAATAGCGCAGAATTTCATCGATGCTGCTGACGGGCAGGTTGCGCAAATCCTCTCCGCGGATTACGGTCAGGTTACGGCCCGTTTCTGAGGCTCTTTTTTCGAGTATCGACGTGCTCACGGTCACCGGGTCGAGATTAATCTGCTGCGCCCGGATGGGGAGGATGCCTGCCGTGAAAAGAAGCAGTACGCCCAGTACATTTTTCATCATGGTTATCAACATTTTTAAGAGAGAATGCGGCAAAACTAGTACCTTACCGGATCATACAAATCGTCCAGTTTTGAATTAATGAGTAGTCCGGTTGAAATACCTTTCAGGAGTATGATCCGCATAGAGCGTACCGGTCCGCCGGTCTATCTCCAGATCAGCAGGCAGTTTATCAATGCAATTCAACGGGGGGCGCTTTTACCCGGCGCGAAATTGCCGGGGACACGCCGGCTCGCGGAACTTTTGAAAGTGCACAGGAAAACTGTAATAACCGCCGTTAATGAGCTCGACGCCCAGGGATGGATCATTGTAAAACCCAACGTCGGCGCCTTTGTAACGGACAAACCGCCGGTCATGAAAACCAACACCCTCCCGGGAGAATACCAGACATTCCGGTATCCCAAAGAGACTGGGTTCCCGTTCCCGGTCAGCAGCCTGCTGGAACGCCCCGTTACCCGCGTTGCCAAAACACTGGAGTTCACAGACGGACAGCCGGATATCCGCATTGCCCCGCTGGATAAACTGGGCAAAGCCTACCGGCGGGTTCTCAACAGAAAATCCGGGCAGCAGCACCTGGCCTATTCGCGCGTTGAGGGCAATTGGTATTACCGGCAGCAACTGGCCGCCTATCTCAACAACACGCGGGGACTTCCGATACGGCCGGATAATATCCTGACCACACGCGGCACCCAAATGGGAATATTTCTGGCTTCGACGCTGCTCCTTCAGCCGGGCAACCTGGTAGTTGTGGGGAGTACAAGCCACTATGTCGGGAATATGATCTTTCAGCAGATGCGCGCAAAAATTGCTACCGTTCCGGTTGATGAAAACGGGATCTCGATTCCCGCGCTCAGAACGCTCTGCGAAAAGAGAAAGGTCAGGATGCTTTACCTGACCCCGCACCACCACTACCCTACCACGGTAACGCTCAGCGCCGAACGGCGCATCGAGCTTCTCCAGCTCGCTCAGACCTTCGGTTTTATAATCCTTGAAGACGACCACGACTATGATTTTCACTATGACAGCAGCCCGCTTTTACCCCTGGCAAGCGCCGACACCGCGGGCATGGTGGTTTACATAGGATCATTTTGCAAAGCACTGGCGCCGGGACTCCGCCAGGGGTACCTGGTCGCGCCCGAAAACCTGGTTGGCGAACTGTCTAAAATCAGGCGGATTATTGACCGGCAGGGCGATCACGTGATGGAACAGGCCCTTGGTGAGATGCTGGCGGAGGGTGAAATTCAGCGCCACCTCAAAAAAGCGCTCCGTATTTACCGGGCCAGACGCGATTTGTTTTGCAACGAGCTCGAAAGACAATTCGGTCGGAACCTAACCTTTACAGCGCCGCCGGGGGGTCTTGCGGTATGGACAGAATGGAAAGAACCAATTAACCTACTTCGTTCCAGCCAGTTGTCCGCCGAAATGGGCTTACATATTCCCCAAACCCTTCTCTTTCAGAACGAGCATCTGCGCGCGATGCGTCTCGGTTTTGGCAGCCTTGACGAAGAGGAAATCATAAAAGCGCTGAGCATACTGTCGAGGGCCGTCCACTAGAGGATTACCGGCGATTGTCCTGGTTGCTGAGCATACTCAGGTAACTTTCGTAGCGACTGATGCCAATCCGGTCCTCCGCAACGGCCTGCTTGACCGAACAGCCCGGCTCTTCTACATGCAGGCAATTGTGAAACCGGCAGGTATTGAGGAGAGAACGCATTTCAGGGAAGAAATGGCTGATTTCTTCGGGAGCTATCCCGCTGAGCCCCAGCTCCTTAATACCTGGAGAATCAATAATATAGGTACCCTCCCCGCAGGCATGCATCTCGGCGAAGGTAGTCGTATGAACCCCTTTGTTGGCATAGGTAGACACCTGCTGCGTTTTCAGGTTGAGGCCCGGGTAGAGCTGGTTCATCAGGGTAGATTTCCCTACGCCGGAGTGGCCGGAAAGCAATGTCTTTTTGCCCAGCAGCTTCGCTTTCAAGGCGTCCAGGCCGGCTCCCGACAAGGCGTCGGTCAGCAGGCAATCATAGCCGATGCCCCGGTAAAGGCTCACAATATCCTCCTGAAGATCGAGCCATTCCGGCGCCAGAATATCCTGTTTATTGAAAACAAGCAGTGTCGGGATCCGGAATGACTCCGTAGTCACCAGGAAACGGTCTATAAACCCCAGCGAAGTTTTCGGAAACGTAAGCGTAACAACGAGTGCCGCCTGGTCCAGGTTGGCCGCCAGAATGTGCGAATGACCGGTCTTGTGTACGGAGCGCCTGGCGATATAATTTTCGCGGGTATGGATCGCGGATATAATGGCGGTGCGCTGCTGCTCGTTCTCTATCTCGACGTCTACCACATCTCCCACAGCAACCGGATTGGTGACTTTCAAATCCAGATGCTTAAATTTGCCTTTTAGACGACATTTCCAAATGGTCAGGACCTCCAAATCCTGCACCTCATACCACGAACCCGTTGAACGCAAAACCAAACCCGTCATTATCACTGCTTACTTTGACATAGTATCTTTCAATTCCACAAAGATCTATAAGATATCGGACTATTCACGCATTTCCTGCATTGAGATTAATTGCCGGGTATTTTTAAAAAAATTTCAGAATAACTCGTTCATATATTGAGAAATTTAATTATTATCGCTGCATATTACCATTTTAATGATATTTTTGGCAAACCATTGGCCTTAACCCAGTAAAAAGACACATTCCCGACTACGGTTCAATGTTTCAGACCTATCAGTATGGCAGAAATAATAGAAAATTCTTCTTCCGTTATCGACCTTAAGAAGAATCGCCTTCGCAGACACCTTATTAAAGAGCTCTACAGGACGCATACCACATCGATCAACAAACTATCGCGGCTCTTTCACAGCAGTATCCCTTCTGCGACGGGGATTGTGAATGAAATGCAACGTGAAGGCTGGGTAATTGAAAAGGGGATCGGCGTCGCCAAAGCCGGCCGGCCACCCGTTTTATATGGCCTTAATTCTGACAAGAAGGTAAACCTGCTGATCGACGTCAACCGTAACGAGGCAAATTTTGTGGTGATGAACCTGAACAACGAGATTCTTCACGAGCATCACCGCAGCCTGCACCTTGAAAATGCGCCGTCTTACCTGGCGCAACTCACAGGAGAACTCGACGCTTTTTTAGCGGGTATTCCCTTGTCCCGGGAGGACTTCTGGGGTATCGGGGTTACCATGCCGGGTTTGATTTCACCAAGCCAGGGCCTGAACCAGTCGTACCCGCAATTGACGCCGGAAGGTGTTTCCCTCACCGAAGCGCTAAGAAAAAAATACCAGTTGCCGGTGCTCATGATGAATGACACCCACGCAACCGCCTACGGGGAGTACCGGTTCGGGCTCGCAAAAAAATTCAAACACGTGCTGACCATCAATATCGATTGGGGCGTCGGTTTGGGCGTTTTACTGGAAGGCGAGGTTTTTGGCGGCTCAAAAGGATTCGCCGGGGAGCTGGGGCATATCCAGGTAAATCCTGACGGTATCCTGTGCGAGTGCGGAAAGGTGGGATGCCTTGATACCATTACGTCAGCTGTGGCGCTTATCAGGCAAGCTGAGGAGGGAATTGCAGCAGGGAGGGCCACCCTGCTGACCAAACTTGCCGGGGCCGATAACCACTCCCTCAGCGCCGATCACATTATACAAGCAGTCAAAATGGGCGACAGCTTCTCTATCGACCTGCTGAGCAACCTGGGGGCAGAGCTGGGCAAAGGACTTGCTACAGCCGTGCATCTTTTCAACCCCGAGGCCATCATAGTGACCGGCGTTCTGGCCAGGGCCGACAATTTCATCACCAACCCGATGGAGCAGGCCATCAACCGCTACTGCCTTTCCGATTTCAGGAATGCACTCACCATCAAGATCTCGGAGCTTGGTCCGAAGGCAAGGCTGCTCGGCTGCCAGGCTAACCTGGTCAACTACCTGGCCGAGAAAGAATTCTGCGATTAAGCGATAAATCGCTTCACTACATCCATTACGGTTCCGGTTGCGCCGGTGCGTGCGGCGACAAACTCTCGGCTGTCGGCAGCGACACGCCGGATCGCTCCGGGATCCGCCAGAAGCCCCAGAACAGCTTGCTCGAAAGCTTCACCGTTATCGACGGGGACGGCTATACCGGCATCCCGTAGCGCTACGGCCTCGGAGAACTTCAGGTAGTTTTTGTTACCGAAGAAAACCGGCATGCCATAGGTAGCCGCTTCCAAAGTGTTATGAAGCCCTTTTCCGAATGCCCCCCCTATGTAGGCGATTTTGCCGTAACCATATAGGGAAGACAGCATACCGATATTGTCGATGAAAAGATAATTCGGCGCTTTTTCCGGTAGGACAAACCCGCTGTCCCTGTACTCCGAGTAGCGCAGGGAAGGCAAATCCAGCTGCCGCTCCCACTCCGAAAGCTCATCCGCATTGATTTCGTGCGGCGCCACGATGGCCTTTAGCCGGGTCCCCAACCGGTTGAGAACGGGTATCAGCAACTGCATATCCTGGCCCCACGCAGACCCTACAACCAGGCAGACGCCCTCTCCTGCAAATGCAGAAATTTCGGGAAGCTCACGCCGGTTATCCAGTAGCTGCTTTGCGCGGTCAAAACGTGTGTCCCCTCCTACGATTACCTCCCGGATACCCTCCACTTGTCGTAGAAGGTCTGCCGATGCCTGATCCTGCACCAGGATCGAGCTGAACAACATTAGCCATGAGCGGTAAAACCCGCCCCAACTTTTGAAAAACACCTGCTCCGGGCGAAAAATAGCAGAAAATAGCAGAATAGGGATATGCTGATCGGCAAGACTTTTCAGGTAGTTGTACCAAAACTCGTACTTGACAAACAGGGCGATTTCGGGTTTCACCAGGTTTACGAATTCGCGGGCATTGGCAGCGGTATCCGCCGGCAGGTAGCAGATATAATCCGCTCCTGCGTAGTTCTTCCTGATTTCGTACCCGGATGGGGAAAAGAATGTCAATACAATAAAATAGTCGGGATAGGCCCTTCTAAACGCTTCTATTACGGGCCGGCCCTGCTCAAATTCCCCGAGCGAGGCCGCATGAAACCAGGCGGTTTTCCGGCCTGCCTTTCTGACCGGCCCCATCCGCCCGGAAAGCCGCATACGCCAGTCCTTCCGGCCCCGTACCCATAGCCGGGCCTTCGGCGAAAAAAACGCCGCCACGTGCAGCAGGCCTACATATCCCCTGATGGACAACCCATACAAAAACTTCAGCATTCGCCTGCTTCTATAAAATGACGGTTCTCCCGGGTAGGGAAAACAACCGGACTACCAGTTAAAAACAACTGCCTGCTCAATGTCGGGATGTAAACTCAGTGCGACCGGGCAGGTATGGGCAGCTTTTTCAAATTTACTCTTCTCCGCATCCGTAAGTTCCCGTTCGGTTTTCATCCGGAAAGTCACCTCGAGGCGGACAATCCGGCGCGGCAGATCCGGTGACATTACCTTTACGGTGTCGGCGGTAGTACCTGTGATAGAAATAGCAACGCGTTCGGCAAGAATCCCCATAATGGTCATCATGCAGCTGGTAAACGCTCCGGCAACAAGGTCCGAGGGAGAGAACAGTTCTCCTTTTCCCTGGTTGTCTACCGGTGCATCCGTCTGAATAAGCGTACCGGATTTGACGTGAACCGCCTCTGTTCTAAGCTCTCCCAGGTATTGTGATTGAATTGTGGGCATTGTTAAATGATTTTGCACTTGGATTAAAGAACGTAAATTTACAAAAAACTGTTCGGGACATATACTGTTGCCAAAATTCACTAAATTGAGTTCGTTTTGTTCCAAGCGAAAAACTCCTTGAAGATATTCGACAATTGCCTCATGAGAATCAGCACTATAGGCGCTATTTGGTTTGCGCTGGTCGTAATTACCACCGATACGTTCGGGCAGGCCGTGAGAAAGAGGGCTTTGGCTAACAATCCGGACACTTACAAGTCACTTCTGGCTTTTGGTATTAATGCAAATACCAATTCGGGCATATTGGGCGGGTTGAATGTCCGTTATACCAAACTGCTTCAGGCCCCGTTGCTTGGCAAAACGCAATACCAATACCTGGCGCTGGAAATTGTCAATGTTAAAAGCCCGAAAGAATACGCTTCGGGATCGCAGATCGGTTTCAATACCATCAGCAATAAAGCCAACTACCTGTTTTCTATCCGGCCGCAATACGGTCGCGAGCTGTTTTTTTACAACCGGCAGAATAACGAAGGATTAGGTCTGAGCGGAATTATTGCGGTGGGTCCGACCATTGGCCTTGAAAAACCGTTTATGGTTCAATGGCAGGAGGGCGGCCGGACTGTGACGGTGCCTTACACGCCCGATTTGGCCGGGGCGCCTTCAGCAGGCTTTTTCAGCGGGTTCGGGAAAAGCAAAATTGTACCGGGGCTGCATGCCAAAGCGGCAGTCAACCTGGAACTCAGCACTTTCAGAAACAATGTAACCGGTCTTGAAGTCGGTTTCCTGATGGAGGCTTTTACGCGACGGATCGACATCATGGCTTTTTCCACCTCCCCGACTTCGACCAATACTAACCGAAGTTTCTTCACTTCCGGTTATTTGAACCTATATTTCGGATCAAAGAAACAGTAACGATTCGGAATGTCCTGACAAGGCAGGCCGAATCCATTGATTGAATAACCATTATGATTGATCTTCCCGTGATTACGCCGGAGCGCAAACGCAAACCAGACTGGTTACGTGTCAAGCTGCCAACCGGCCCGGACTACCTGAGGGTACGCCAATTAGTTGATACTCACAAGCTTCATACCATATGCGAGAGTGGCAACTGTCCGAATATGGGGGAATGCTGGGGAGCGGGCACCGCAACTTTTATGATTCTCGGCAATGTGTGCACCAGAAGCTGTACCTTTTGTGCAGTCGCAACCGGCCGGCCCAATGAATATGATACCGACGAGCCGCGGCGCGTAGCGGAAGCCATCCGGCTGATGAAGGTACAGCACGCCGTCATTACTTCCGTCAACCGCGATGAATTGAAGGACAGAGGCGCCGAAATCTGGTACCAGACGGTAAGAATGGTAAAAGAGACCAGCCCTGAAACGACGATAGAGACCTTGATCCCGGACGTAAAAGGGAACTGGGATGCCCTCTTCCGTATGGTGGAGGCCGGCCAGGAGGTGGTTTCGCATAATATGGAAACGGTAGAACGGCTCTACCGCGGCGTTCGTCCGCAGGCCCGGTACAGCAGGAGTCTCGAGCAAACCCTCCGGACCAAGGAGCTTGGAAAAAGAACAAAAACAGGTATCATGCTGGGACTCGGGGAAACAACCGACGAGGTTCACAAAGCCATGGACGACCTGGTAGAGCACGGACTGGATATACTGACGCTGGGACAATACCTGCAGCCCACTAAAATGCACCATGAAGTACTGGAGTGGATTACACCCGACCAATTTGAAAAGTACAAAGAGGAAGGCTTGCGCCGCGGGATCGCCTACGTCGAAGCCGGTCCGCTTGTGCGGTCCAGTTATCATGCTGAAAGACACGTTAACGTCCCTATCACCCCTTTAAGACAAAAAAACGGGGTTGTATAAAATGTATTAAAGCCTTTTTCGTATTTTAGAAAGCTTGTCTTTGAATAATTCATTTTAATATTTCAAATTAGCCGGTCGGCCTGAGTACGCGCTCAAGTGTCGCTCTGTCCGCCCGGTTAAATATTTGTACGTCTTCTTACTTTCATACATGCCTTATTTATTCACTTCTGAATCTGTTTCTGAGGGACACCCCGATAAAGTAGCCGATCAAATTTCGGATGCGCTTATTGATCATTTTCTTGCGTTTGACCCCGATAGCAAAGTAGCCTGCGAAACGCTGGTTACCACGGGCCAGGTAGTTCTGGCGGGAGAGGTAAAAACAAACGTTTACCTGGACGTGCAGAAAATTGCCCGTGATGTTATTTCCCGCATCGGGTACAACAAGGGCGAGTACATGTTTGACGCAAGTTCCTGTGGCGTCCTTTCTGCCATTCATGACCAGAGCGCAGACATTAACCAGGGAGTAGATCGCCGCCCCCAGGCCGAAGATTTCGAAGCGCGGGCCAATGCACAGGGAGCCGGGGACCAGGGTATCATGTTCGGATATGCCACGCGGGAAACCGAAAACTATATGCCGCTGGCGTTAGACCTGGCGCATAAATTGCTGCAAGAGCTTTCCGACATCCGCAACAACGAGCCGAACCTCATCCCCTATCTTCGCCCGGATGCGAAATCCCAGGTGACGATCGAGTACAGCGATGACAATACTCCCCTGAGAATTGACACGATTGTGGTGTCCACGCAACACGACGACTTCGATACGGAAGAAGCGATGCTTGCAAAGATTAAAGCGGATATTATCAATATTGTTATTCCCCGCGTCATGGCAAAGCTAAAACCGGAAACGCAGCAACTGTTTAACAGCGCAATCACTTACCACATTAACCCGACCGGCAAATTTGTTATCGGCGGCCCGCACGGAGACACCGGTCTTACAGGCCGTAAAATCATTGTCGATACATACGGCGGAAAAGGTGCGCACGGTGGCGGGGCGTTTTCGGGAAAAGATCCGTCAAAAGTCGACCGGTCAGCCGCTTATGCCACCAGGCACATGGCCAAGAACGCGGTAGCTGCGGGGCTCGCTGACGAAATTCTCGTTCAGATTTCCTACGCCATCGGTGTTGCAAAACCGTGCGGCCTGTTTGTCAACACCTACGGCACCTCTAAAGTAGGTCTGACCGATGGAGAAATTGCTGTAAAGCTGAGCGAATTGTTCGATTTACGCCCGTATGCTATTGAGCAAAGACTCAAGCTCCGTAAACCTATTTACTCTGAAACAGCGGCTTACGGCCACATGGGAAGGAAAAACGAGATCGTTACGAAAGAGTTCAAAGCGACCGACGGAAATTCTGTAAAGTTGGAAGTGGAGCTCTTCACGTGGGAGAAACTCGACTACGTAGACAAAATCAAATCGGCTTTCGGGCTTTAATCCAGCTACCTTCTTCCGGGCTGAATGCCGGCCTTCGCCGATGGTAATGAACTTTTTTTTCAACTTGCAAAAAACAGCTAATGGACACCGCCTTACTTAACGAAATTCCATCACTCGACATGTCGGATTTCGTGAAAGGAAACAGCGTCCAAAAGGGCAAATTTGTCGCAGACCTTGGAAATGCCTTCAACACCATCGGGTTTGTGGCCATAAAAAATCATGGCCTGGATGAAACACTCCGGGCCCATCTTTACCGCTCGGTACAGGAGTTTTTCTCCTTACCCGAGGCGGTCAAGAAAAAGTATGAATTCCCCGAGCTCTTTGGTCAACGCGGATACGTCGGAAAAGGCAAGGAGACTGCCAAAGGATTCAAGGCGGCCGACCTGAAGGAGTTCTATCACGTAGGCCAGCCCCACCCTACCGGCGCCATGCCGGAGAATATTTTCCCTGAGGAAGTATCGGAATTCAAAACCCATACACTGGAGGTTTACCGGATTTTTGAGGAAACGGGCAAAACGCTCCTGAAAGCGATTGCCATTTACCTGGAGCTACCGGAAGAATATTTCGAAAGCAGGGTTGCGCAAGGCGACAGTATTTTAAGGGCCCTGCATTATTTTCCGATCGAAAACCCGGACACACTGGAAGAAGGCGCCGTAAGGGCCGCAGCGCACGGGGATATCAACCTGATCACCCTTTTGATGGGGGCCAGCGCGGAAGGCCTTGAGGTACTTCGCAGGGACGGGCAATGGGTTTCTATTACCGCTCTGCCCGACCAGATCGTGGTGAACGTCGGCGACATGCTCGACCGGCTAACCAACCACAAACTCAAATCCACGATTCATCGGGTGGTAAATCCTCCGCGGGAAAAAATGAAAACCTCACGGTATTCCATTCCCTTCTTTATGCATCCCAGGGCAGACATGGACCTCACCAGTCTTGAAAGCTGCGTCAGTGCCGAATCGCCGAAGCGCTACGTTGACATGACCGCCGGGCAATTCCTCGATGAAAGGCTCCGGGAACTTGGCCTTAAGAAATAGTTCCCCGGCATTTTTATTTCCCGCTCCACTGAAAACCTGCGTCTTTAACCGACGTAAAATGCGCCCGCCTGTTACTTAGCGGTGCTTTTCCCGTATTCTATTATATCGACTTTTCACCAGATTCTCTTTATGATTCAGAAACTTTTTGCCGGCTTATTGATTGTAACTGCATTGGGAGGATGCGCCACGCTGGGTACCGTCCTCCAGGATATGAATTCCGGAAGCGGCGGTCCGCTTACCAATTCCGAAATTGTCCAGGGACTCAAAGAAGCATTACGGGTAGGTATCGACAACGGTGCCGGACAGGCGTCTCAGGTAAACGGCTATTTCGGCAATGCGCTTATCAAGATCCTGATGCCGCCTGAAGCGCAAAAAGTAGAAAATGCGCTACGCCAGATCGGCCTCGGGAAGGAAGTAGACAAATTCATTCTTTCACTGAACCGGGCAGCGGAAGACGCCGCCAAGAAAGCAAAGCCCATTTTTTTTACAGCCATTACCTCGATGACCATACAGGACGCATTGGGTATCCTGAACGGATCTGACACCGCCGCGACCGCCTACCTGCGCAGAACCTCGGGGGTTGCTTTGTTCAACAGCTTTTACCCGGTCGTAGACAGTACCCTGCAACTCAACCAGGCCACACGGTACTATTCCGACATTGTTAACACTTACAATAAAATCCCGTTTGTACAAAAAGTAGATCCCGATCTCAAGCGATACGCCACCAACAAAGCTATTGACGGGCTTTTCACGCTGGTTGCCGATGAAGAACGGAAAATCAGGAAGGACCCTGTAGCCCGGGTAACCCAAATTCTTAAGCGGGTTTTCGGTGGACAAAGCAACACACAGAACGCAGCGCCCCCCCGGCTGACGCCATCAAATTATTGATTGGTTCCGACAATTTTTCTCACTCGAAGCCGGTTCTATCTATAGTACCAACCAGATTTTATTAACCCTATGAAAAAGTATCAACCGCTTATTTTTCTCTTTCTTTTTGTTCCATTCATCTCACATGCTCAGCTAGGCAAGAAACTCGGCGGGTTGCTGGGCGGTGAAAACAGCGAAGCAAAAGGAGGCGGATTATCGGAAAAAGAAATTATCAGCGGATTAAAGGAAGCCCTCGCACAGGGGATCAAAAAAGGAGCCACTCAGGCGTCGTCACCTGACGGCTTTTTGAAAAATGAAGTCATCAAGCTTTTGCTACCTCCCGAACTGCAGCGTGCTGAAAGCACGT
Source organism: Ravibacter arvi (assembly GCF_039540405.1). Classification (NCBI taxonomy): domain Bacteria; kingdom Pseudomonadati; phylum Bacteroidota; class Cytophagia; order Cytophagales; family Spirosomataceae; genus Ravibacter; species Ravibacter arvi. The sequence continues at coordinate 55,011 of NZ_BAABEY010000005.1, read as the reverse complement.
TAAGAAAAATGGGACTGGGTCCGGAAGTTGATAAGTTTATTGTATCGCTAAACCGGGCTGCCGAGGGAGCCGCCAAAGAATCGGTACCTATCTTTGCCAACGCGGTCACTTCCATGTCCATCACCGACGCGCTTTCCATTCTCAACGGCGCCGATACCGCGGCAACGTCCTACCTCAAACAGAAAACCAACACGCAGCTATACAAAGCTTTCTCTCCTGTCGTAAAAAACACACTGGACAAGAACCATGTCTCCAGGTACTATACCGACCTGGCCAATGCTTACAACAAAGTGCCGCTGGTGAAAAAGATTAACCCTGACCTGATCCAATACGCAACCCAGAAAACCATGGACGGTCTCTTCCACCTGGTAGGCGAGGAAGAAAAAAAAATCAGGAAAGACCCGGTGGCGCGCGTGACACAGACGCTAAAGAAAGTGTTTGGGCAGGGATGAGGTTTGAGGGGTGAGCGGGGATATCCGGTCCGGAGATTCGCGATTTGTCAGTACTTTTGATTTTCATCAACTCATTAAATGCTATGACAAAGAAGGTACGGAAAGAAGATGCCCTCTATTACCACGCGAAGGGAAGGCCCGGTAAAATCCAGGTCGTGCCCACCAAAGAGTACAACTCGCAACACGATCTGACGCTCGCGTATTCCCCGGGCGTCGCGGTACCTTGCCTTGAAATAGCGGAAAACCCGGAGGACGCCTACCTCTATACCGCCAAAGGAAATCTCGTAGCGGTAGTCAGCAACGGAACGGCAGTACTGGGGCTCGGAAATATCGGCCCGGAGGCTTCTAAACCCGTAATGGAAGGGAAAGGGCTGCTTTTCAAAATTTATGCAGACATTGATGTCTTTGACCTGGAACTCAATACCCAAGATATCGACGAGTTCGTCAGAACGGTAAAAATTCTTGAACCTACCTTCGGCGGAATCAACCTCGAAGACATCAAATCACCGGAGTGCTTCGAGATTGAGCGACGCCTGAAAGCCGATCTCAATATCCCGGTCATGCACGATGACCAGCACGGAACCGCCATTATTTCGGGCGCCGCTTTACTGAATGCGCTCGAGCTGGTCGGGAAAGATGCTTCTACCATTAAAGTAGTTATTTCAGGAGCAGGCGCCGCAGCCATCTCCTGCGCGCAACTGTACGTCACTCTGGGCGTCAGGCGCGAAAACCTGGTCATGTTCGACATCGACGGCTGCGTTCATCAGGACCGGACTGATCTCGACCCCATGCGGCGGCAAATGGCTTCGTCAATCCGGTATGGCAGCATGGCAGAAGCACTTCAGGGAGCGGACCTTTTTCTCGGGTTGTCGGTCGGGAATATTGTTTCCAGGGAAATGATACAAACCATGGCCAAGGATCCCATTGTTTTTGCTATGGCGAACCCGGACCCGGAAATTCCTTACCAGGACGCGGTTGAAGCCAGGCCGGATGCCATAATGGCGACCGGGCGGTCCGATTTTCCGAACCAGATTAACAATGTGCTGGGCTTCCCTTATATTTTCAGGGGAGCGCTCGATGTCAGGGCCACCGAAATTAACGAAGCGATGAAGCTGGCAGCGGTCTACGCCCTGGCCGACCTGGCCAAAAAACCCGTACCCGATATTGTCAATGTCGCCTACAACCAGGAGAGCATTGTTTTTGGCAGACAGTACATCATTCCCAAGCCGGTAGACCCGAGGCTTCTTACCACCGTAGCCCCGGCCGTGGCGAAGGCTGCTATTGAAACCGGTGTAGCACGCAAAACGATTGAAGACTGGGAGGCCTACCAAACGGAACTGTCATCACGGCAGGGGCGGTTCGACCGGCTCTCGCGGGTGATCATCAACAAGGCAAAGTCAGCGCCGAAAAAAGTGGTTTTTGCAGACGCTGAAAACCTCCAGGTGCTGAAAGCGGCTCACCAGGTCCGGGAAGAGGGAATTGCACAGCCGATTTTTCTGGGAGACGACAAAATTATAGGGAGACTGATCCGGGAAAACAGCCTGGACCTGGGCGATGTACCCATTATTTTCACCCAATCGGAAGCGGTGCTGCCCAAGATCGAGGAATATGCCGAAAAACTTTATGACCTGCGAAAACGCAAAGGGCTCACCAGGTTTGAGGCGCGACGGCTGATGTACAACCGGAATTATTTCGGCTCTATGATGGTCGAGAAAGGCGAAGCTGACGTGCTGATCTCCGGTTTATCACGCAATTACCCGGACACCCTCCGCCCGGCGCTCCAGGTGATCGGCCGTGATGCGGGCGTGAACCGCGTGGCAGGCATGTACATTTTACACACCCCGCACGGGCCGCTGTTCTTTTCGGACACTACGGTGAATCTCAATCCTACCGTTGAAGAACTTGTGGAAATTACTGAGCTCACCTCGCGCGCCGTGGAGCGCTACAGCATCAGGCCCAGGATTGCGCTCGTCACTTACTCCAACTTTGGCAGCGCAAAGGGTGAAGACGCTGAAAAAATGAGCCAGGCCGTTGCAATCCTGAAGCGCAAACACCCCGATATGATCATCGACGGCGAAATGCAGGCGCACCTGGCCCTCGACGTGGAGCTGCTGAAAAAGAACCATCCGTTTGCGGACATCATTGAAGGCGGCGCCAATACGTTGATTTTTCCCAATCTTTCTGCAAGCAACATTGCCTACAACCTGTTGAAAGAAGCCGCCAAGCTGGAAACCATAGGTCCGATTCTCCTGGGATTGAAAAAGCCGGTTCACGTGCTGCAGTTGGGAAGCTCGGTACGGGAAATTGTCAGTATGGTAGCCACTGCCGTGGTAGATGCGCAGAAATAGACGGGTGGAGAAGCGCCCCTGTTTTACAGGCTGAAATCCATTCTCGCCGCCGGGCTGACCCGCTGGTCCGAAAAAATACCTTTTTCGTACTTGAAGCTGGCGGCCATCGCGATCATCGCAGCGTTATCGGTACAATATTCGAATTTCGGTATGTACACGTTCCAACCCAGTGCGTCGCCGGTTTCCTGAAGGGACCGGCGCAGCCCCGTATTGGCCGACACTCCGCCGGCAATGGCAACTGCTTTGATGCCGGTTTGCCTGGCGGCTTTCCGGAGCTTCCTCAGCAATATCTCGATAAGCGTATGCTGCAGCCCAGCGCATAAATCTTCGAGGCGCTCCGTCACAAAACCGGGATTTGCGGCTGTTTCACGCTGAACAAAGTACAGGAAGGCGGTCTTTACACCGCTGAATGAAAAATCGAGCCCGGGAATTTCAGGAATCGGGAACCCGAATGCCCCCGGATTTCCCTGCGCGGCATACTTATCGATCAGCGGACCGCCCGGGTAGTCAAGCCCGAGGATCTTTGCCCCTTTGTCGAATGCTTCCCCTACCGCGTCGTCAAGCGTCTCGCCGATTATGGTCATCTCCGTCGGGCTATCCACCCGGACAATCTGGGTATGGCCGCCGCTCACCGTCAGGCATAAAAAGGGGAAAGGCGGCTTGGGGTCTTCGATAAAATGAGCCAGCACATGCGCCTGCATATGATTTACTTCAATGAGGGGTATTTTAAGTGCCAGCGCCATTGCCTTCGCAAACGATACACCTACCAGGAGCGAACCGAGCAAACCGGGTCCTTTCGTAAAAGCTATCGCGTTTAGCTCTGTTTTTGCTAATTTTGACTGCTGAAGCGCTTCGCGAACCACCGGCAGGATGTGTTGCTGGTGCGCACGGGAGGCGAGTTCAGGAACGACTCCGCCATACTGCTGATGGATGTGCTGCGTGGAAACAACATTGGAACAGATTTTGCCGTTACTAATCACAGCAGCAGATGTTTCGTCACACGAAGATTCAATAGCCAGTATATGCATAAAGCGCCACAAAAATTCATATCCGCTCCGAGGGGTCCTTTGTCCTCAGAGGTCCGGGTATTTAAGTGGACAAAAATACACATTTTGCGCGGTTGAAAGAAAGGCAGGTAAATGAAGCGACTATTGAAATCTCTGGGCAACGGAATTATCCTGGCAATGATTTTATCATTGTTCCTGCTCGGGATTGTCACCATCGCCGTACAATTTCCTTCCGTCCAGACCTACCTGGTCAAAAAAGCTTCTTCCTATTTTGCCGAAAAGCTTCAGCACCCGATTTCGATAGGGCGGGTAAACATCAAGTGGTTTGATGTAATTTCATTGCAGCAGGTGAGGGTACGGGACATGCGGAACGGGCCCATGATTGACGTCGAACGGATTGATGTCAATTTTGAACTGAGCGGTATCACAGGCAAAAAAAGAAAAGGTGTTTTTCTTGATGAAGTAACGCTTTTCGAGCCCGATGTCAACCTCCAGAAGAATGTAAAAACCGGTGAACTGAACATTGATGAGTTTATCGCCGCCATCGGGAAGCTTACGCAGAAAAAAGATACGACCGGCAGAAAATCCAACAAATTTGGCATAGGAAAAGCGACGATTATCAACGGCGTATTCCATTTCGGCGACAAACGTGTGGCCGAAATCCGGGACCCGCAGGTTTTTGACTTCAAAAACTTTACGCTCAAAGACCTGGGAAGCGAGCTCCTGGACTTCTCGCTTTCGGGAGATACCGTTCGGTTTCGGGCCGTCGATATGACCGCCACGGATGTGCATACCGGCTTAAAGATCGACAGGCTGAATACACAGTTCTCTTTTTGCAGGAAGGAAATGGTGCTGGCCGATCTCGATGTGAGGGCCGGCTCCACACACATCCGGAACTATCTCGCCTTTCACTACGATCACCCGTCGGCCTTTAACGACCTTAACCACAAAGTGGACCTGGAAGCACATTTCGCCGAATCCAGCCTGTATTCCAAAGACATCGGGTACTTTGCCAAGTATCTTTTCTCCCTGGACGAACGCTGGCAACTTAGCGGGATTTTCAAAGGGAAAGTAGTGGATTTTACACTCAGCTCCCTTCATGCCAGATTCGGTGGAGGAAGTACCCTGAAGGGAGACTTTACATTTAAAGGTCTGCCCGAATTCAGGACAACCGGCATGTTTTTCAAGATACAGGAAAGCCGTATCGACCCCCGTGACCTGGTACAGTACCATCCGCCGGCCAAATTTCACCAGACGCTGAAAAAGTTCGGCATGATCAATGCCGACGCCATCTTCGCGGGGTCTGTGGTCGATTTCACTGTAAAAGGGCAGTTTCAAACCGATATCGGGGACCTGGAAACCGATCTGGTATTTCATGCCAGGGAAACCCATAATACCACCTACAAAGGTTATCTTAAAACCAGGAACCTGGATCTGGGCACTGTCCTCGACAAACCGGAAACTTTTCAGAAACTGGACGTCGCGGGTAACATCGACGGCGTAGGACTGACCCTACAGTCGGCCAACGTCAACGTTTCAGCCAATTTGGGCCGTATTGGTTTCAAACGCTACGATTACCGGAACGTAACCTTCCAGGGCAACCTGCAGCAGTCCTTTTTCAAAGGAATGGTCGGCTCTATAGACCCCAACATGGTGTTCGAACTGAACGGGATGGTTGATTTCACGGGGGAGAAAAACCATTATAATTTCGACGGGATCGTCGAACAGGCCAACCTGGGCACGCTCGGCTTCACGAAAAAACCGCTGCGCCTCCACACCCAGGTAAATATCGAAGCCGACGGTAACTCTATCGATGACCTGACGGGAAAAGTGCGGCTTACCGACATTTATCTCCTGAAACCGGAAAATGACCGGAACCTGCTGCTCGATTCACTTATTCTGACCGCAGCAAAAACCAATGAAGAATATCGCGTAGAGATCAGCAGTGAAATCGTAAGCGCCGAAGTATCAGGCAATTTTGTACCCAGCCAGGCGGTAGCCGACATTGCCGAATTGCTGCGCGAATACAAACTGTTTTTTGCCGGGAACGAATCCGACCGTACGAGTTACTATGAATCAAAAGTTGTATCAGATACCATTAACCGGTACCGGATCGACTATGCGCTCACCGCCGGCGACCTGACCAGTCTGACCGACTTCCTGGCGCCTGAAGTGTTTATTTCTGCAGGCACGGCCATCTCCGGGTTTCTTCAAATGGATAATACCTCATTGGTAATGATCGAAGGTAAGGCAGATACCCTTAAATGGGGCAGCAACCATGCTTACGATACTGAGATCGATGTCTTCTTCTCAAAATTTGTCAGGAAACCGGAAGTACTCGCCTCCGCCACCCTCACTTCACGCCAGCAATCCATCAAATCGCAGGTCAACCTGGAAAAATTGTTTGTAGATGCCACCTGGGAAAAAGACCATATTCACTTCCTGACGAATGTGAGGCAGTTGGGCCAGGGGAACAAAGCCGTATTGAATGGCGACCTTGATTTTATTCCCACAGGTATGGCGATAAATCTGAAAGAAGGGTCGCAGTTCCTGCTCCTGGATGAAATCTGGAAAGTCAGCCCTAAAAACCAGCTGCTTTTCGAGGGTCCGAAGATCACTTTCAAAGACGTTGCCATGGAAAACGGGCGGGCCCGGGTGTCGCTGGAAGGGACCACCGGCGACAAGAGCGGGCAGAACCTTTCCATCGAGATGCGAAACTTCAGGCTGGCGTCGATCAATACCGTTCTCAACTCCAAATTTGACGGTATCATGGACGGTATTGCCAACATCAGGGACCTCGATATCGGGCAGGAGATGGATGTGCAATTCAAAATCGAAGGCCTGGAATATGCCAAACAGGAATTCGGCAACTTCATCGGGAAGGGAGACTGGGACAAGCTAAGCAAAAGGCTGCAGCTTAGTGCCTATCTTGAAAAAAACATGGCGCGGACGCTCAACGTTTCGGGCTTTTATACACCCGACAAAACCGAGAACCCGCTCGATCTGAAAGCCGATTTTAAACAAATGGAGCTCAAATTGATCGAACCGTTCGCTTCCTTCATCGTTTCCGACATTTCGGGGCTGGCTTCCGGAACCGTAAATGCGAACGGAACACTCACCAAACCCAAACTGAGCGGCTTCCTGAATGTGGAGAAAGGGCGGGCCAAATTCGACTACCTGCAGGCAATTTTCACTTTTGAAGACAAGATATACTTCGGTGAAAATGAAATTGTTGTCAAAAAAATGGAATTAAAAGACCCCGAAGGCAACAAAGCGACGCTTTCCGGCGGGGTTTACCACGATGGCTTCAAATTCCCCACTATCTCTTTTGATGCCGAGTTTAAAGGGTTTAAAATCCTCAACACAACAGCGGCAGACAATGAGCTGTTTTACGGCGTGGCTTACGTTACCGGCACAGCCAGCGTCCTGGGCCCGGCAGGCGATTTGACGATCAACTCGAATGCAACCAGCAACCGCGGCACGCGTATCTACATCCCGTTCGACGGTGCGACAGAAGTAACACAGAAAGAGTATATCCTGTTCGCGAGCCAGCTACAGCGCGACGCCGACAGCTCCGGTACCGGGCCCCGGCGTTTCAGGCCCGCCCGGCAGAATGGCATCAAGATGAATTTCAATTTCAATATCACCCCGGAAGCTTACTGTGAAATACAACTGGACAGACAAACCGGGGACATCATCAAGGCCTACGGCAGCAGCCTGCTTAATTTGAAGATAGACACGAAGGGTGATTTTGCGATGACGGGTACCTATGAAATTGAACGCGGGGATTATACCTTTACCCTTCAGAACGCCATTCACAAACGATTTGATATAAAACCAGGCAGCCGTATCACCTGGACTGGCAACCCTATGGAGGGTGTCGCCAATATCAGGGCCGCCTATACGCAGCTTACCTCCCTTGCAGACATCCTCCCGGTGTCTACTACTACCAACAATACCGCCAGAACCAGACGTTACCCGGTAGAACTGATCATTACCCTTACCGAAAGGCTGATGTCGCCGAGAGTGGGCTATGCGATTACTTTTAAAGAATACCCCAACACGCCCGAGTTTCGGAACGGCATCGCCATTTTCGAGAACCAGCTTCTGAACGACGAGCAGGAGTTAAGCAAACAGGTCAGCAGTTTATTACTTTTCAATACGCTGCTCAGCCCCAACAACCCCCTGTTCGGGAACCAGTCGCAGAGCTTTGTAGGCAACAGCGTCAGCGAGCTCATCTCCAACCAGATCAGTAAATGGGCGTCTGCCCTGGACCAGAACCTGGAGGTAGGGCTTACCGGCCTCACGCTTGACGAGCACATGATCGACAACCTGCAGCTTCGTTTTTCCTACCGGTTTCTGAACGACCGGTTCAGGATCACGCGTGACGGGCGGCTTACCAATGTGCAGAATCAATACGACGCTGCCAGTTTACTGGGCGAATGGACGCTGGAATACTGGTTTACACCCAATGGAAGCATACGGGGGAGAGCCTACAACCGCAACATTCAAAACCCGCTTCTGCTGAACAACACGCAAACCACTGCGGGTTTCAGCCTCCAGTTCAGCCACAGCTTCAACCGCTTCCTGGTCCCCGCTCCGGTCAGGAAAGACACCGCCTCCGGCGACTCCACGTCGCCTGTCGTACCGGTCGGTCGCCTGCTTCCCAAACTCAAATGGGTACCCCTGTCTATGTCGGGGAAATAAACACTCAGGCTTCGCCCGCTCGCCTGGTTTCCGGGCTTTTCATAACCGTAAGCGTCAGGACGGCTGCCAGGAATACCGCCACAGCCATCAGCACATACGAAGCATCGAAATTGCCGGTTACACCATTGAGATACCCTACCAGGTAAGCGCCTACAAACGAGCCCAAAGCCCCCATGCTGTTGATAAGCCCTATGGCGCCTCCGGCCACGTTTCTTGGGAGTATTTCGGTTATTACGGCAAAAAAAGGCCCGTACGGAGCATAAAGCGCCCCGCCGGCCAGCACAAGCAAGCAGAAGGAAAGCCAGAAGTTACCGGCGCCATTCAGGTAAATTCCTAAAAAAGCCAGCGCTGCCACCAGCAGGAAAGGCCAGATAAAAACCGGGCGGTTTAAGGTTTTGTCTGAAAAATAAGAGGCTGCCAGCATCCCGGCGATGGCCAGCACGTAAGGAATAGCCGATAGCCAGCCGGTGGTTACAATGTCCATATCGGGGGCCGATTTAATAATGGACGGCAGCCACATTACAAAACCGTACACACCCAGGCTCCAAAGGAAATACTGGCAACAGAGCAAAATGACAGGACGCGACCTGAATGCCTCCGAATAGTTCTTCACCGGCTTTATTCCCTGCTGCTCGGCCTGCAGCTCGTCCTCCACTGCCTTTTGCTCGGCAGGTGTAAGCCATTTTGCGTCTTTGGGGCGCTCGTCAATGATTTTCCACCACACAAATGCCCATACAATGCCCGGAAGCCCCTGCAGGATAAACATCCAGCGCCAACCGTAAGCGTCGATCAGGTAGCCGGACAATACGGACATCCACAGGACGGTAACCGGGTTGCCGAGGATCAGGAAGGTATTGGCCCTGGAACGCTCCGCTTTGGTAAACCATTGACTTAACAAAATCACCATCGCGGGCATGACCGCACTTTCCACAACGCCCAGCAAAAAACGTACTGCGATAAGCGTACCGGTATTGCTTACCATCCCGGTTGCAGCCGCCAGGGCTCCCCACAAAATCAGGGACCAGAAAATCAGTTTTTTGGCGCTCTTGTGAGCAGCATAGCGGGCGCCCGGTATCTGGAAGAAGAAATATCCCAGGAAGAATAGCGAGCTAAGCAGCGATGCCATCCCCTTGGTAATATTCAGATCTTCTGTCATGCCGCCCGCCGCAGCAAAACCGAAATTGGCTCTGTCCAGGTAGGCAAGGCTATAGGTTACAAATGCGATGGGTATAATCCGGTACCATCTGGAGCTGGGAAGCATGGTTTTCATTCGGTATTGGATACAGGTTCGAAACTGGATACTACAGCTATAGAGCGGTCAAGATAAGGTTCTTACTCGCCCGTAACCCGAATTCCTCCATTTTCCGGCGCCGGATCACTCCTTACCGGCCCCTACGCGGGAGAACCGGTAGAGGGAAGCGGGATTGGATATTACCAGGTTCTCCCAGAAACTTCCCAGTCCCCTGTCTGCCAGCTCTTTCCTGAAGGTAGTCACAAGATAATCCAGGCCCGGCTTTCCCCCGTAAGCGCGCCAATAGGAGCTGCGCGCTGCGTCCATACCCACCGTGATCTGATCCGGGAAATCAGGAAGCAAATTCTCCAGCAATTTGAATGTCCAGTTTTCTTCGCCTGCCTTCCACCGGAAAGCGCTGTCGTATTCCACGAAAACGCCGGTTTGAAGCAGGTCTCTGTGATAGCTGATATCCTTACGCCGGTCTACATGGCTGATTACCACGTGGCCGAGATCCACACCGAAGCGGTCGAATAAAGCCGCCTGCTCAATAGCCAGTTGCCCGGCATTGGAATGGGTTAAAACGGGAGCTCCTGTTTCGCGCTGCGCGATCGCGACGGCTTCAAATATTTTACGCTGATGATCGGAAATCCGGTCGTCGCCGGTAGCCAGCTTGATCATGCCCGCCTTGTGCGCGGTACGTTTTACAAGCGGTCCGCTGTAGTCATACCGGTCAATACCCTCCATGACGTCGGCGACGAAGAGCGAGGCCATTTCTTCCGCGGAATAGGTGTAGCGCCAGTGAGAAGCCGGGTAATATATCTCCAGGTGAATACCCGTAGGCGCGACAATATGAATACCCGAACGTTTTGAGACCTCAGCCAGCTTTATCACGTTGCGGCCGCTGTCGGAGGGCATAGTATCCACCATTGTCCGCCCCCCCTTCCGGTATACTTCACTCAGTTCTTCGGCCACCTTACCGACATCGTCAATAAGAAAGTCCGGGTTGGCTATTGTCGGAAAGCTTTGGTCAATAATAATATGCTCGTGTGAATAGGTAACCCCCATTTCTTCCGGGGCAATATCTCCGTTCACTGTTCTTACAAAACTCATAACGACTAAATCAATGCTTGTTATTGGCCCAACCGCCCCTGGAAATATCGGCTACCGAAACCGGGATTTCCAGGACTGCGCCGTTCTCGTACAACGTGTTTCTCAGGCTCCGTACCGATAATTGAGCGGCACTTTCGTCCAGCTCCAGGGACTGCGATGCGGCGAAACCGGCCGCCTGACCCATTGACATCGTCTGGGCCATAGAACGGCAGGACGCATGCGCATCGTGCGTGGCTGAAAAGCACCTCCCCACGACCCAGGCGGTGGCGCTTCCTTCCGGAACAATACAACCATACGGGACGCCATAAATACCCGTTCCCGGAATGTACTCCCAGTGCGTTTCGGTCCCGCCGCCGGGTGTTGCCCTGTGGTCTTCTATTGGTGCTCCGCACAGCAAAATACTGTCCGCGCCAATGGTCGCGGACATACAGTCTTCTTTCGTCAGCCTGCTTTGCCCGTAGACCCTCCTGGTCTCACGGACACCAATCTGATGGGAAAGCCCGATGATATCAGCGGCTTCATAGCCCGGCACCTCCTGCTGGAAAAACTTTTCATAGACAAAAGCCTGACGGCGGCCTTCAATTTCTGCCGAAGTCAGTGCATCTGCTTCCAGTCCCGAAAATCCGGCTACTTTTACGGCCACGGTCGAAATACATTTCCGGGCGTTCATCTCATGGGCCGAACCTTCCTTTCGGGGCAAAGCGTGTCGTCCGGCTGCCACGGCTTCATTCATACGCTGCATCAGCATCTTTTTCCCGCCGGCCTGCTCATAGACGCCCAGATCCACATTGCTCATCCGGAAAGTGGTGGTCATGCTTTGAGCGGGTTCTTTTTCGCCGGCAACTTCATAGCCAAACCCGGCAAGGTGTGAAAAATCGGCATCACCCGAAGCGTCAATCACGCGCCGGGCCGAAATTTTTCCAAACCCCGCTTTGCTCCACACAATGCAGCTGTATCCCTCGTTCTCACCCACCACGTCAATCAATGTGGTATGCAAACGGTAACGGACGCCCTGACGGGCCAGGAGAAGGTCCCAAATGGCTTTCAGCCGCTCGGGGTTGTAGTTCACCCCGGTTCCGGCGCCATAGGTATTGGGCCTCAGGAAGACAGCGCCAACTGCGTCCAAAGCATCCACTACCTGGTCCGGCCAGCCGCCTACAATCTTCCTGGGGGTTTCGCCGGGCGTAAAAAATCCATAGAATGTATCCAGCATCTGGGTAGAGCTGCCGCCCGGAAACCCGTATCTTTCAATAAGCATGACGCTGTACCGACCGTTTTGAGCCGCCGCCAGGGCAGCACAACAGCCTGCCGATCCTGCCCCTACTACCAGGATGTCGACCTTCTCTTCCACAGATAAGCGAATGGAATGTAACATGTGCGTGTCTAGCTTTCCCGGCTCACATAAGATTCAATTCCGACTTTGGCATAGAGTTTCGACAACCGGTGCGCATGCTCGTCATAGGCTGATTCAAAAATCTCGGTTGCACGCTGCGCCCCCACTTTGTTGGCGGCACTCAGTACTTTGGGCGGTCGCCCGGCATTGGTCAATAGTTGAGCTACCTCAGCTTTGATGCTGTTTACAATTACAGCTCCGCCCACAGTAGAGCCCGGCGCAACGGGGGTATCCAGCCCCGGTACATCGATCATGGCATCTCCGACCGGTGCGCCCGTATCGAGTACTAGATCTGCGAAATCCATCAGCTTTTTCCCGTCGGCCCGCTTGCTGGAGCTCTCGTTGGCATGTGCCAGCGTGACCAGAGCCACTACCTTTACACCTGAATTTTTCAGGCATTCGGCCATTTCCACGGGCACCAGGTTGCATCCGCCGGAGGAGATAATAAGTGCTGAATCTTTCTCTGACAGCTCAAAATTGCGTAAAATTCTGGGCGCCAGTCCCGGTACGTTCTCCAGGAACATGGCCTGTCTTTGCCCGTTGGCCCCTACCACCAGGTTATGAAAGGTGAGCGACAGTTCCACAATAGGATTAAACCCGGGGAAAGAACCATAGCGGGGCCACATTTCCTCCACCATAATCCGGCTGTGGCCGCTACCGAAAACATGTACCATCCGCCCGGCAAGAATAGACTCACTGAACCACGAAGCGGCCTGCAGGATAGCAGTTTTTTGTTTTTCAATGGTGGTTAATAACGCTCTTGTTTTGTCGATATACTGTTGTGAAAGATCCATAAAATGATACTATTTACACGTTAATTCTACTGAGGCGGCGGCGCCGATTGCACCCGACCATTCGTCAAAGCGCGCCTTCAACACCGGGGTAGCCACCCCGGTAGGTTTCCATTCAAAAACATCCAGAAATTCCTTTAGCGGGGTAAAAAGGAATTCGCCTGCACGCACGACCCCACCGCCCAGCACAATGGCTTCGGGAGAGAAAACATTGATCAGCGAGGCAAGCGCTGCGGCGAGATTCTTCACTGACTCCATCCAGGCCCAAACCGCTACCGGGTCACCGGCCCGATACCCCTGCAGGAGCTTTTCGGTATCTGCATACCGGCCGAAAGTGCGTTGTGAAACGGTAATATTCCCGATAGCGTTTTCGAGACTACCCGGGGTACCGGTTATGCCTAACTCGAGACTCGAGGCGTTCAGCGAAATATGCCCGAGATGTCCGGCGCGGCTGGCAAACCCTTTTACCAGGTTCCCGTTGAGCCAAATTCCTCCGCCTACTCCCGTTCCCAGTGTAAGCATCACCGCATTCCGGAGGCCTTTCGCTGCGCCGTACTTCACCTCGGCGGCAAGGGCGGCGTGCGCATCGTTGATCACCCGAACCGGGGCGCCCAGAAGCCGAGACCAATCAAGCCCGGCCAGACCGGCCATACGGCCAGGCATGAATGCAATGGCCGTATGTTCGTCATTTACCAGGCCGGGTGCAGCCAGGCCTATACCGGCAACCGGTGCAGCCGCTTTTTTTTCCAGGCCGTCCACCATCTCGAAGACGGCTTTCTGCCAGGCGTCCGGCCGCCCGTCTTCGGTTTCAGCAGAGGCAGTACGCAATACTTCTCCCGAATCAAGAGAAACAAGCGCGCCTTTGATACAGGTACCGCCAAGGTCGATCCCGATTGCGGCGCGAAGTGGAGAATGAGTTTTCTTCATTTCTATAGGGGTCACACCTGGCCATCGCTGATGGTCCACCCACCATCAATGCTGAGCGTCTGCCCGGTGGTATAATTGGAAGCGTCAGACATAAAGTAAACAGCAGCTCCATCCAGATCGGCGGGCCTTCCAAGCCGCCCGCCATCAAGTGGCTGTTTGGTCTCTATAAAGCGTCTTATCTGGTCGTCGCCGGCAGCGCGCTGCGACATAGGCGTTTCGACAAGCGCCGGCGCCAGGGCATTTATACGAATGTTATAGGAGGCGTAGTAAGACGCTACGGATTTGACAAATCCGAACACCGCAGATTTGGCGGCCGCATAGGCATGTGTGGTAAAATAGGCGGGTGAAGGCGAATAGCCCAGCACCGAAGTTACATTGAGAATTGAACCGCCGCTACCCTGTTCCAGAAATGCCCGGACGGCGGCCTGGTTAGATAACATCAGGGCGGTCAGGTTCAAGTCAAACGTCTTTTCCCATGCTTCTTTCGTGAGCGTGTGCAGGGGGCCGTCGCCAAACCGGCGACCGCTGCCGCCGGCTACGTGGTACAACCCGTCAAAGCCCCCGAAAGTGTCCAGGCAAAGGGAGATCGCCGTCGAAGCTGTAGAGGTTTCTCTCGCATCGCCCAGCATTACTACTCCCGCGCCTCCAAGCATCGATTCGATTTCACCGGCGGTGCTCTCTTCACCCAATCCGATTACCACTACACTGGCCCCGTGCTGAACAAACGTCCGGGCCGCGGAGAGCCCGATGCCGGCGGTTCCACCTATTACAACAATGCGTTTTTTCTCTAACCAGGAGTTCATCTTTAGGTTTGAGGTTTGAGGTTTGAGGTGTGGGGGTTATTTCATCAGGAAGGCTACGAGGTCGGCGAGCTGCTGCTCTTTCAGTCCGAGCGTAGCCGGATCGGGCATAAGCGTCCTGGTTTTTTCGCGGCTTACGATGTCTTTCGCGGCGAGAGTGACTTTTTTCCCGGTAACGTCCTTGACCACCACAAAATCAGCATCACTTTGCAGGAATCCGTAAACTGTGCTTCCGTCTTTCATCGTAAACATGATCGGCTCGTAACCGAACATCACATCGGCGTCGGGGTGCACGATCGCATCAAGCAACGCGCGACGATCCAATTTGTTTTTAATACTCGTCAGGTCGGGCCCGATGTCCGCGCTGCTCACCGTACCCATCTTGTGACAAGAGCCGCAGGACGCAGAAAAAACCCTGGTTCCATTGGCGATATTCCCTTCGAGCCCCAGGATGCCGGGAATGCTCAGGGCGCCCGCAGATTTATTGCCCGGGAAATATTCGCCCGCCAGCACCCGTACCGACTGGTCGGGATTGGCGTAGATATTCTCGGCAATGACTTCCATTAACCTCGGGCTAAGCCGTTTCCCGGCAGCCAGGGGAAAGAGCAGCTTGGCTCCTGCGGGATCCCGGGACAAAGCGGCGACAGCCGCCTCCTGCTCAGCAGCGGGCACATCTGCGGCACTCATTTTTTGCCGCCATTTTTTTACGTCCTCCGACAATTCTTCCGCCTGTTTCTTCACCTCGTAAAAACCCGCCCAGTCATTGCCCGAACGGAAAGACAACCACCAGGTGGCTTTGTCCGCAATCCTTTTATTGTCTGCCTGTTTTTCTATCTGCTGCATTGCCGCCGCCGCCGTCTTTTCCGGAACAAATGCCAGCGCAGTCAATGCCTGGTTTTGCTGTTCATAAGTCAACTTTTCATGCAAAGCCCTTTTTGTAAAGGCTTCAATTGATGCTTCCGGATGGAGCCGCCAGGCCAGGTTTACCATACGGTTGTTCCATTGCAACGGGTCTTTCCCGTACCGATTGACGAGGAGCGGGTAAATCGCCTGCTCTTTCCGGTCCATCCCCGACCCGAGCGCTTCCAGGTACCAACGATCCTTTCCGTCATATCCGTCTGCCAACGTCAGCAGCAGGTCGCGGCTCTTTTCCAGCGGGACGTCACGCAGTGACAACGCCACCTCTCTCCGTACCGCCGGGGATTTATCGTTTACCATCAGTTTCGCAAGCGGTACCACATCGTCTGTAACCGACCTCAATGCGCGGAATGCCACCAGTCGAAGCTGCGCATCCCCATTTTTCAGCAGCGCCTCGGCCTTGGCTTTGCCGGGCTGGCCAAGATGCGGTAGCAACCAGACAATCCGGGCTTTGTGATACGGGTTGCCTGACTTTTCGAAGGCACGAATTACATCTGGTAAAACTTTTGCCCCACTTTCGGCCAGTTTGGCAAAGCCGATACTGCGCACATTCACGGCGGGGCTAAGCAGAGCCTGCAATTGTCCCTGAGTCGTTTCAAAATTCAATTTCGGGACTGGCAACGACTTGCCTTTGGGGGTTACCCGGTAGATACGGCCATAGCCGGTTGTGTCATGCATGGCATGGCCGCCCACGATCGGGTCGTACCAATCCGCTACATAGACGGCACCGTCGGTGCCTACCGCTACGTCGCTGGGCCGGAACCACTTTCTCTTGTCGCCATCGAGTGCATCCCAGCGATAATTTTCGGTAGACTGCCCCAGCGAAGATACAAAGTCAATCCGGTCGGAAAGGTCAAAACCGGCGCCGGAGGCCGAGGGCTTGAAACCGAAAATAACGTTGCGGCCTGCGTCGGCGCTTAACAGCATTCCGCGATAGCCGGGCCCGAGTAAATTGTCTTCATAAAATGCAATTCCGGTAGGCGCGCCGGAGCCGGTAATATGCCCTGAAGGAATCACACCCGGGTCCTCCTGGTGCCAGTGTGCCGTTACAATGTTTTGATCAGGCCGCTGGTCTGCCCGCCAGGTCCTGGTTCCGTCTTTACTGAAAAAACCTGCATTTCCGGTCTCCATGAGCCAGGTAGTGCGGCACGATGCTACCTCGTCGTCGTTATCGTTCTGCCAGATATTGCCGTAAGAATCCACAGTAAACTCATACGCATTCCGGAAATTGTGCGCCAGTACCTTGAGCCCGCGTCCATCGGGATCTACGCGGAGGGCCAACCCTCCGGTCCAGATACGCCCGTCGTCACTTACTTGGGCGGGTTTGTTTTCTTTGTTGTAAGGCGTGCCGCCCACATACACGCTGCCTGAGCGAAGCGCCCAGCCGGCCTTGTCCGTCACCATGTGCGGGCCGGCATTTCCTACATTGAAGTACCACCGGCTATCGGGTCCGGCCACCACCGAGTGGAGAGAATGATCGTGGTCGTACCCCCCAAAACCGGTGAGAAACACCTCTTTTTTGTCGGCCTTGTCGTCGCCGTCTTCGTCGGTATATACCAGGATCGATGGAGCCGACGACACCACCACCTTATTGCCCAGCACGGCGATACCGACAGGCGACTGGAGGTCCTTGTCCTGTACGAAAACGGTAGATTTATCGGCTTTCCCGTCGCCATTGGTGTCTTCGAGTATCACAACGCGATCGCCTTCAGGATGGCTGAGCTTGCCGGGTGAATTGTTCTTAAAATTCCGGTAGTTAACCGCTTCGGCCACCCAAATGCGGCCCTTATAATCGACATCGATACAAGTCGGGTTATAGAACATAGGACTCTCCGCCCAAAGGGAGGCGTCCAGATCTTTCGGCAGAACGAGATCATCCGGGCTACCCGGACCGGAAAGCGGCGATGAACTCGCCAACAACAGTACAGTCGCAAGACCTGCCAGCCAGGGAACGCTGCCCCCGGTGGCGTGCGACAGACTCAAAACCTTGGTTTGCTTCATTTCAGACGGGATATTAAGGTTAAGCGGGAAAAATTGTACGCAAAAACCGGCGATTCGTGATATAGCTCTCCACCATGTCCGCGCCTTTGGGCACGGCGCCTTCTATGTGCATCCAGCCCTTGTAGCCGATTTCGTCCAGCACATTTTTCACACGCGGGAAATCGACTACACCTTTGCCGAGGAGCGCGCCGTTTTCTTTCATGTGGACTTCGCAGATATGGTCATTTAACCACTGGATCTCCCGAAAAATATCGTAGCCCATCTGGGTCGAATTGGCCACGTCGTAATACACTTTCACATTCCCAGAACCTACGGCCTGGATAATGTCCATGTGTTCTTCAGCACTCAGCCAGGATTCAATGCCCAGCACAACCCCCGCGGCTTCTGCTTCAGGCGCAACCTTCCTGAGTCTCCTGATCACCTCTTTCTGTCCTTTAGGATCGTTCTTCAAATCGCCTTTACTGAAAAAGGCAAGCAGGATTACCTTGCACCCGAGTTCCCGGGCCACGCCGATTCCGTCGCTCACCCATTGTTCAGTCCGCGGATCGGACTTATAGGGAATACTATTGAGCTCGCCGATGGCGAGGCCGCCAAACTTAACCCCGGTAGCAGCCGAAGCTTCGCGATAAGCCTTCTGCACTTCCGGCAGCCTCAAATGCATGTTATTGGCTTCTGTTCCGAGGCTGATCTGAACACCGTCGAGCCCTATCTTCTTCGCAGTATAAAATACTTCCGGCTTGCTGTGCCCGCCGATCGACCAGTCGCAGGCGCCGATCGGGAACCGCGTTTCCGTACCGCCACGGGTGGCTGCGCCCGGCAGTATTGACGCGGCCGCCAGGCAGGACAAGTAACGTGCGGCGGTCCGCCGCGATATTTTTCCGGGTTGGAATAGGTCGTCCGACATAAGGTCAGGGATTTAGGGTTAACGGTCTGCCTGTTTTTCTACCTCGATCAGCTTCCCGGTCTTCTTATGCTTCAGGATAAGCTTCACGACGCCGTAATGCGTAGTTTCTTCCTTGATAAGGTAGTGTTCGTCGTCGTAGTCCTTCATCAGCTCCTTTTTTCCGGTCGATTCACCACCCCGCCATACTTCCAGTTCTACGGGCTCCCACTGGCGGGATTTCGCAGAACGATAGGCTGCATCCATTACGGCGTTGACCACGTAACCGTCATAGAAGGTTTCAGCAGGCTCCTTTTTGCTTTCGAAAGCATCGAACATATCGCCGAACATGACGTTGTAGCCGAGTTCATGAACTTCGTCGCCAACCGGGAAAACCCACCCCTGGTTGGTTTCCGACTTTTCGGCTACATAGGCGTCCGCAGCGCCGGACGTATACATTTCAAAGCCTGTTCTCAGGAAATTATTGATCCAGATGGTACCTTCGGAACCCATCACCTCGTCGCGGAGGTCCATGCCGCCCCTGAAGGTCCAGCTCACCTCGAACTGGCTCACCGCGCCGTTGTCATAGCGGACCAGGCCGATAGCATTATCTTCTGCATCGATCGGTTTCACCAGGGTGTCGGCCCAGCACATTACTTCTATAGGGCGAACGTCTTTGCCGATATAATTTCGCCCGATCTGGATACAGTGGCAACCCAGGTCAATAATAGCGCCGCCCCCGGCTGCTTCGCTGTCCCAGAACCAATCGCTGTGCGGCCCGGGATGGGTCTCCCTGGACCGGGTCCATAACACTTGTCCGAGTGCGCCTTTCCGCACGCTCTGGATGGCTTTTTGGGTCTTTGGAATATACACCAGGTCTTCCAGGTAACCGTGAAAAATACCGGCCTCCTCCACCGCTTTCAACATACGGAGCGCCTCATCAGCGTTGCGTCCCAACGGCTTAGTGCACAAAACGGCCTTCTTTGCTTTTACGCAAGCCATAACCGCCGCCTCGTGAAGAAAATTAGGCAGCGCGATCAAGACCATATCGGCGTCAGGATCATTCACGGCCGCCTCCATGGAGTCCGTCCATTTGCCTATCCTGTAATCCTCCGCAAACCGGGATGCGCTCTCCCCGTTTCTTGCATAAACGACTGTTATGCGGTCACGACTACGCAAACCGTGGATAGAATCTGCATAAAACCTGGCGATAAAACCTGCTCCGAGCAGGGCAATTTTCCTCATGACGTCTACTGGATAAATTGTTTTCTGAACTGACGCGGCGGCATTTGGTAGTACGCCTTGAAATGCCGGTTGAAATTTGACAAATTGTTAAACCCGCTGGCATAGCAGATTTCACCGACCCCCTGTTCGGTCCTGATCAGCAAATGAGCGGCGTGGCTGGTCCGCAGCTCCAGCAAATATTCCGAAAACGTTTTTCGGGTGCGGTGTTTAAAATATCTTGAGAAAGCCGAGGGGGTCATGTGCGCGAGGTCGGCGACCGTAACCAGGTCAACTTCCTCCCGGAAGTGCGCATTCAGGTAGGCAAGCACATTTTGAAGGCGCTCCTCATCGGTTTCATGGTGCTCTGCCATCCCGGCGGTCGAAATCCTTCTCACCTCGCCGGTATCCGCGGAAGCCATTGTATCCAGTATGTATATCAATTTCATCCAACGTTCGAAGCCGCTCAGCTTTATTATTTCGATCATGGCTTTCGAAATCGTGCGGTTGGCTTCTCCTGAAAACTCCAATCCGAACCTGCTACGTTTCAACAAGCTGCGGATAGCCGCCATTTCCGGAAGCGCGAGCATCCCCACCCCGAAAGAATCTTCGAGAAAATGAACCACCACGGACCGTGCCCTGAGCGTCGAAAGAGGGTCATAGTAGGCGTCGTCGTTGCGGTAAACGTGGGGTAGGTCCGGTCCGATCAGCACCAGGTCTCCGCGCTGGAAATCGCTCACGCGGTCACCAATGATCCGTTTCCCGCTACTTTCCGTCACCAGCACAATCTCGTATTCCGGATGGTAGTGCCAGGGAGTGGGATAATAGGAATATTCGAAATCACATACGACAAACGACTGCTCTTTGCTTCTGGGAAGATGTTCCAGGATTGGCTTCATGTATACTGCTACCGGACAAAATAACTGAACCCTTAAAAAAACCGTTTTCCATCGGCTTTGCCATGCCGTCGGCCTGGAAAGCGCTTCTGCTAAAGTATGGGCAATACCGATACTATTCTAGCAAAATTTCGATAAAAATTGATACTTTTTCGTCCGGAAGTAAAAAAAGGCGCTCAAGTAGCCTTACCGGGTTCAGGAATGCGTTTCCTTGAAGAACGGGAAGCTGAGTGTGAAGGCAGTGCCGCTTCCGATTTCGGATTGAACGTCAATCCTGCCGCCATGCGAGTGGACAATACTGAGGGTCGTCGCGAGCCCGATCCCCATTCCTGTTTTCTTCCCGGTGAAATAAGGCTCAAAAATCTGCTGCATTACCTCCTCACTGATCCCGCATCCGTTATCGGCAATCAGCACTTTCAATTCGGAATCCTGCGGCTGCAAATGGATGGTCAGAATCCCGGCAGTATCCCCGACGGCCTCTATGGCATTGTTGATCATGTTCAGGAACGCAAGCTGGAGCGAAGTTTTGTCGAGGTTAATTTCCGGCAAATCCTGGGTATATCGTTTCCGTACGGCTATTTTCTTCAGCCTGAGTCGATCGTTTGCGGCGTTGAGCGCATCGTCCATCACCTCCCGCATGTCACCTTTCTCAAGGTTCACCTCGCCGGGCCGAGACGACTGCAGTAATTGTGTAATCAATTCATTGATGCGCCCGCAATTTCGCTTGATAATCTGGGTGTAGAAGGCCAGGTCTTCATTTTCGAATTCCGATTCCAGCTGTTCGGCGGAGAGGGTAATGTTGGTCAGAGGGTTCCTGACTTCATGGGCCAGCATCCGGATCAACCTTCCCGATACGGCTATTTTCTCGGAAAACAATCGCTCCCGCTCCGATTGGCGGCGGGAAGTGATATCGCTCAAGCGGCACTGTACATAGGTTCGGGTGCCATCCTTTTCCAGGCTTCCGGAGAAAATACAAATGCGTTTGTCACCATTTCCGGTTTTAAGCGTTACTTCGATATTGTCTATTTCCCGGCGACTGAGCAGGAGTTTCCACTGTTCCCTGAAATTGGGGGAAACGATGAGCACGGGAAGCCCGAGCTCTTTCAATTGCCATGCATTATAACCGGACAACTCCAACGTAGAGTTATTAAAATCCTGGATATGCCCCAGCGTATCGGTGGTAAACAGCATATCCCCGGACTCTTCGAAGATTTTGCGGTACCGCCGCTCACTTTGCTGAATTGCTTTGGTGAATGACGTGCGTTCCAGCGAATAGCGGATGCTGCGCTGCAGCGACTGGGCATTCAGCTCGCTTTTGACTAGGTAGTCAGTGGCCCCGGTCCTGAGACTTTGAACCGCCGCAGACTCGTCATTCCTCCCGGTAAGAAGTATGATAGGGCCTTCACATTGATAGGAGAAGGCCTTTTTTATCAAATCAATACCCGTGTACTCGCCAAGGTAAAAGTCAAAAAGATAAAGATCGTGTTCGTTTTTTTTCAGATAGCCAAGCGCCTTTCTGTAATTGGAACACCAGGTCAGCTCGTAGCGGAGATCAGGGATCTCTTTAAAACAGGCTTCGGCCAACAAAAAATCATCTTCGTCGTCATCCACGTAAAGGATTCTTAGCGGGGCATCGGACATGCGGCTGTTCTTGGAGAAACGGACTGAATTAAAGACTTGATTTACTTTGGGTAAGCGGAAGCGTAACCAGGAAAGTGCTACCCTTGCCGACGGCGCTGTAGGCTTTTATTTCACCTGAATGCTTTTCCACAATTTTTTTGCACACGGCCAACCCGATACCGGTGCCATCGAATTCGGTTCTGCCGTTCAGGCGGTGGAAAAGCAGGAAAATCCTTTCGGCGTGTTCGCTGCCAAAACCGATTCCGTTGTCGGTTATCCGCAACACTACCGTTTTATCCAGAAGATCGACCTCGCTCGTCACCGTTATTTCGGGTACGATTTCCCGGTGCTGGAACTTCAGCGCATTCAGGAATAATTCCTTAAACAACTGGAGCAGGTGGTTTTTATGACCTTCTATGGTGGGCAGGCGTCCGACCGAAAATTTTGCCGGCACGGTTTGATAGCCCTGCGAGGCCTCAAGAAATGCTTCCTGTACAATTTCCGAGAGATCACATTCGGCCCATACCTCGCCGCCCTGACCGATACGGGAAAATGACAGCAACCCGCCGAGCATATTCTGCATACGACCGGTAGCACCGAGCATCCTGGTCAGGTACAGGCTATTTTCCTCACCCAGCGATGCTTTGTTTCTTTCTATCCGCTCGCCGAAAGAAATAATTTTGCGAAGCGGCTCCTGGAGATCATGGGAAGCTATGAACAAAAAATCTTCTATTTCGCGGCTAACGCGGTTTTCCGAGGAAATATCCAGCAATGTGAAAAGAAACTCCTTTTCGTCGATTTGCTGTTTCACTACCTGGTAAATCTTCCCGTTCGGAAAATTAAGGGTTTCATTCCCGAAACGGATCGGGAGGCTGTAGGCGCCGCTTAACGCGGTCCAGGATTTTCCCGTCGCGTCGCCCAGCACTTTTTCCGCTTCTTCGTTGGCATAATTGCAAATAAAATCTCCGGTTGCACCTTCTTTCCGAAACCTCATCACGCCGCAGGCAACCGCATCCAATAATTGTGTTTGTTCCTTTGAACTCATTCTGTTTTCCTGCTATTACGATACTTACTGCATATCCAGCTGCTTCATCTTGTTATACAACGTTTTACGGTCGATATTCAGGATGCGGGCGGCTTTGCTTTTGTTAAAATTGACTTGTTTCAATACCTTCATAATCATCTCGTATTCCGCCTCGTTCACTGCCAGCTTGAGATTCGGCACATCAGATTCATTGTCGCCGGCTTGCGGTGACAGCTCCTCTTCATCGGGTTCCGGCTCCAGGTAAGCGAGCTTGGGATAGTTGGCTATTTCAAAAGGCAGTGCCTTCTCTTCAATAAAATCCCCGTCGGTAAGCAGTGTTGCCCGCTTGATGACATTTTTCAGCTCTCTCAGGTTGCCGGGCCAGCCATAGTTCATGAAATCGTTGATCACTTCCCGCGCATACCCCTTCACATTTTTGCCCAGCTCCTTGTTGGTTTCTTCCAGGAATGCTTCGGCAAAAAGCATCAGGTCGTCTTTACGTTCCCGCAGCGGCGGCAGGTCTATGGTGAATTCGTTGAACCGGTAGTAGAGGTCTTCCCGGAATCTTTTCTTGCGGGCCGCCTCATAAAGCTTTTCATTGCTGGCCACTATAATACGTACATCGAGCTCAATTTCCTTATTTCCGCCGATACGTCTCATTTTCCGCTCCTGTACCACCCGCAGAAGCGCTACCTGCACTTCATAGGAGAGGTTGGCTACTTCGTCGAGGAACAGGGTCCCGCCATTGGCCATTTCAAAATGGCCCAGCTTGGTATTAAGAGCGCCAGTGAACGATCCCTTTTCATGCCCGAACAACTCGCTCCCGGCAAGCTCCTTTGAAATGGCGCCGCAGTCCATCGCTACAAAAGCCTGATCGCGCCGGTTGGAACGATTGTGGATTTCGTGTGCGATTGCCTCTTTCCCCGAGCCACTCTCCCCGTAAATAATGACGCTGTAGTTCGTAGGAGCCACCAGGTCAATCTGCTTGAAAAGCTGCTGGGCCAGGGCGCCTTTGCCCATGATATAGCCGGGCTTGAACGAAGCGCGTGTCGCTTTACCGCGCTGTTTCGGCGCATCTTCGTCGGCGGCCTTCTCTTGAACAACTTGCGTTTGCGACAGTTTCTGCTTGTCGGCGTCTTCAAGCGCCTTGTTGACCGTCACGAGGATTTCCTCCGGGAAAAGCGGTTTGGTAATGTAGTCGTAAGCGCCGAGCTTCATTACATTGACTGCGTCCTTGATATCGGAATACCCGGTGATAATCAACACCGGAATCTGTGGCGAGCGGGATTTGATACTGACCAGCAAATCGGTCCCGGTTGAATCACCCAGCCTGAAATCGGTCATTACGATATCCGGTTCAAAGTCTTCCAGCAACTGGAGACCCTTCCGGCCCGACTGCGCCGTTTCGACTAAAAAATCTTTTTTGGTCAAAAAGCGCTTCAGGAGCATGCAGATGTCTATTTCGTCATCTATTACCAGTATCTTTCTCATCATAAGTTGTAAGAATAGGCGTTACGTTCAGAGGGATACGCCGAATACCTGTGGATAATCCTGTTATTGTATAAAGGCAACAACAGGATAACTTTCCTGCCGGTAACTGAATTTATATTTTCACTCGTAATCTTGCGGTGGGTAAACCTAATTGTTCGCGGTACTTTGCTACCGTTCTGCGGGCTACGTTATAATCTTTACCGGCAAGCAGCTCGGTAATTTTCTGGTCATTCAGCGGGTGCCGCTTGTCCTCCTGCTCAATAATTTCCCGGATCGCTTCCTGTATGGCCCTATTGCTGACTTCTACCCCCATCTCATTGGCAACCCCCTCGGTAAAGAGGTCCTTCAGGAGGACGATGCCGAAGGGAGTTTGCACGTATTTGTTGGTTGTGACCCTGGAAACAGTGGAGATATCCATCCCGATAATGTCCGCAACGTCTTTCAGAATCATGGGCTTAAGCAGCTTGACGTTGCCGGTCTGAAAATACTCATGCTGGAGCTTCACGATCGCTTTGAGCGTGCTGAGCATGGTATTTTCCCGCTGCTTGATGGCATCGATAAACCATTTGGCGGAGTTGATTTTGCTTTTCAGGAACTGTTTGGTGGCTTTATCTTTCTTCTCGCCCGCCATGTCGATAAAGAAATTATTGAGCCTCAGCGGCGGGCTGTTGCCCCAGGTGAGCTGTACTTCGATATCGCCGTTACTGGCGTAAGTGAGCAAAAAATCCGGTTTGATGCTCTCATTGAGCAGGGAGTCATTGCGGAGTCCGGAAGAAGGCTTGGGATTGAGCGAAACCACGAGCTGGATGGCTTCCTTCAGATCGGTCTCGTTGATTTCGAGCACCCGCATGATCTTTTCGTAATTGCGGTTCCCGAGCTCGTCGAAAAGGTTCTTTACAATTTTCCTGGCCAGGTTCAGGCCGGGCGTCCCGTCGTCGAGGCGCATCAATTGAAGCGAAAGACACTCTTTAAGGTCCCGGGCGGCAATACCGGGCGGGTCAAGCTGCTGAATTACTTTCAGCATCTCCTCCACCTCCTCGGTTTCTATATATAAGTTATTGGCAAAAGAAATGTCATCGGCGATAGCGTCGCAATCGCGTCGGAGAAAACCGTCCTCGTCGAGCGAATCCAGCAGAAAATCGGCGATAAACTGCTGTCGCTCGTCAAGTGCCAGAAAGTGCACCTGCTGTTTCAGCTCGTCCCTGAATGACACTGCGTCTACGATAGGCCTTGTATATACTTCGTCGTCGGCCGAATAGTTATTGGAAGTCGTTTTATAATCGGGGATATCGTCGTCTCTGAACTCATCCCAATCGTAGTAATCCTGAACAGCGGGAGTTTCTTCCCCTCCTTTCCCCACGGTATCCCCCAAATCTTCCCCTTCCGTTGCTTCCTGCGCCTGCTCGTCTTTCCCCTCTTCCAGCACCGGGTTAATTTCCATCTCTTCCTTTATCCTCTGCTCAAGCTCCATAGTAGTCAGATGCAGCAGATTCAGCATCTGTATCTGCAACGGAGAGTACTTTAAGGTCTGCTTTTGTACCTGAGCCTGTCTTTGCATGAATGGTCTTCGGTTTTACAAAACTGGTAAATCGGTATCGCTGGCAAAGATTTTGCCCACTGGTATTAGACTACTTCTTTGCGATAGTCAAATATGAGTATAAAATTCCACATTCAATCAATTCCAGATTATAAACTCATTGGACTTGTGGCTTAAATTGAACACCAGGCAAACCGATCACCCTTAAACTGAGGAACTCAGACCCCGGCCAAGGGGTTTCTTATCCCGAAACCAGCCATGAATTTCAGACTATACCAGCCCCCGCGACTGAAATTTAATTTCCGGAACCCGCTTGCGCTGTTCCGGCTGCTTTTTCTGGTACCGCTGCTGCTGATCGTCGGACTTTCGATCGGTTTCAACCGCGTTAACCGGCACCTGACCTTTTATGCCGCCCAGGTGGATAACAGCCAGCAGGTATTGACCGAACTGAGCAGCCTGTCGACAACGTTGTATGAGATCAATTTTAATATACTCGCCCATAACGCTTACGGTAACCGGTCGAACAGAGACCTTGCGCTGGATAATGTACCGCTGCTGCTCGGGCAGAGCAGCCGGCTGGACTCCCTGCTTTCCCGGGAAGAAGATCAACGAAAATTAAACAGGGAGATCCGTGCAGGAATCTACGTTCTGTATGATTTGGGTACGCCGGATTCCGCTCCGGACCTGACTTTTTTCTCAAAACCGGGAAAACTGAGCCTGCCCAACACCACCGCCATGCGGGAAACCTACCAGTTGATTGCGCAATTGAAGGAAAAGGCGGCTGCCCTGATGGACCTCAGGCTTGAAATAAGGAACAATTACCAGTCTCAGCTCTTTCGGTACAACTGGCTGCTCACGCTTGTCTCGGTGGTATTTATGGCTGCCATCTTCTACCTGCTGGATGGAGAATTGCTACGGAACCGGAAGTATCGCGCCGATCTTGAAAACAAAATTGAAAACCTGAACCGGTCGAACAACGAACTGGAACAATTTGCCTATAGCGCGTCGCATGACCTCCAGGAGCCACTGAGAAAGATCAAGAGCTTTTCAGATAGGATTGAGCAAAAACATGCCGCCGGGATGAGCGAGGAAAGCAGGACGCTCCTTGAAAAAATCAGCTCATCGGCCGGAAGAATGCAAAGACTGATCCACGACCTGCTGGCATTCTCGCAGCTCATGCGCCCTCAGAACAGCAGGGAACAGGTGGCGTTGAACAAAACCCTGCGGGAAGTTCAGAGCAACCTGTCGCTGGCTATCGCAGAGAAGAACGCAACCATTACCAGCGACGACCTGCCTACGGTGTCCGCTTATCCCTCTCAGATGGTCCAGCTTTTTCAAAACCTGCTGGAAAATGCATTAAAGTATACCAAACCGGGCCTTGCTCCGGCAATCGGCGTGACACACGCCGTAGTGAAAGGGAGTGAAATCGGCAGCTGCATGCCTGCTCACAAACAGCTTGACTTTCATTGCATTACCATCACCGACAACGGGATCGGCTTCGCCGAAGAATTCGCGGAAAAAGTTTTCGCACTTTTCCAGCGCCTCCATGGGCGCGACAGCTATGAGGGTACCGGTATCGGCCTCGCCATCTGCAAACGTGTCGTGACCAACCACAACGGCTACATCACCGCCAGGTCCATCAAAGGGCTCGGAGCATCGTTTTCGTTTTATCTGCCGGTGGAGGGATAAGGTGATCGGAAATCAGAAATCGGAAATCAGTCTGCGTTTGCAAAGCCAATTTCCGATTTCCGATTTCCGATTTCCGATTTCTGATTTCCGATTTCCTCCTACCACCCAAACTTCTCCCTCACCAATCCCCGGCTTATTTTCCAGCTTTCGCGGAGGGGCCGGGTCGGAGTAAAACCTTTCGGGAAGGCCAGTTCTATGGTGGCGGGACCTGAGTAGTTCACCTCTTTCAGGACTCTGGCAATAGCGTCAAAATTGATATTCCCTTCGCCCATCGCTTCGGTCCAGTTAGCTGATTGATCCTGGTCGCGAAGGTGCAGATACACCATGTTGCGGTGATATTTACGGATAAACTCCACCGGGTCGACACCGGCCCTTACCAGCCAGGCCAGGTCCGGACCGAGTTTGCTTTCAGGAAGCCGTGCGAGTGTTCCCTTCAGGTCGTAGAGATCGTTTTCAACTTCGTAAGTATGATTATGAAGATTGGCCACAATACCGTGCCTGCTGCAGATGGCATAAATCTCTTTAAGCGTCAGCGCCTGGGCATCCAGCTCTTCTACGGTTTTCTTCCGGCGCGGCGTCCCTACAGATATGCCAAAAGTTTTTCCGCCGCATTCCTGCAATCGCTCTGTAACCAGGGCGACATCGTCCAGTATCCGGGTTCTCAGCGCCTGGTTCCAGATGTCGGCGCTATAGGAAGTCCCCAGAATCCGGACCTTATACTTCTGGCTCAACTCCCTCAACGTTTGCGGATTACCGTTACGACGCAAAAGCACATCCATTACTTCGAGGCCTTCAATCCCGGCATAGCGCATGTCGTCAAATATTTCTTCCAGCCTGGGTGTGCAATCCCAGTCAGGCGGATAAGCCGAGGCATACACCCACAAATGAGCACCCACTGGGTGTTTGCGCGAAAACCCGGGCCATGACACGCCGGAAACCCCCACAGCAGTGGCAGCACCCGCCTTTTTCAGAAAGTCGCGTCTTGATAAAATAGTAGTGGTCATAGTGATTGCGGTTTGCCGGATTTTCACTTCCTGCCTATCGGCATGGTATTACCCATACAAAGATCTTTTCCGGGAAATTTACCCCCTGCATACATAAAAACACTCTCCTGTATGCTTCTGTTGAAGCAGAAAAAGCCGCTCCGGCGAAGCGTCGGGTTTCAGGTACGATCAGACCTGCTGCAGGCCGGGATCTACCCGGTTGAAATGACCACCACCGGGGGACTTAACCAGAAAAGTTAAGTCCCCCGGTTTACTTCCTCACAGGGTAATCCAACCCGCCTGAAATTCACTTTTCAGCATCCTTCGACCTGGTCGTTCTCACAAACTCCATTGGATTAAGACCGAATTGCTTGTGAAACAGCTTGCTGAAGTGCGTGGCCGATTTATACCCGGTCATCGAAGCAATTTCGTATATTTTGTAGGTTCCGTCAGTCAATAGTTCCGCAGCCCGCTTCAGCCGGACCAGGTTGACGTAGTCACGGGGCGTCATGTCGGTTACGGCTTTTATCTTCCGGTAAAAGGTCATCCGGCTCATATTGACATTGTCGGCGAGAAGATCCATATCCAATTCGGCCTCGTCGCTCCGGCTCAATACAAACCTGGATACCTCTTCCAGGAAAGTCACATCCGACCGGGTATGAGCAATGGTTCCGACATGAACAAAAGGACTTTGAGAAAAGAAATCGCGGAGCTGTTTCCGGTTCTGGAGCAGGTTGCTCACCTGTGCCAGAAGGTATTTGGGGTAAAAGGGTTTCTCTATATAAGCGTCTGCCCCGGTTTCAAGGCCTTCGATCTTGGATTGCATTGAATCCTTCGCGGTGAGCAGAATCACCGGAACGTGGCAGATCCGTTCGTCGCTCCTGATCAGCCTGCATAATTCCAGCCCGTCCATTAACGGCATCATTACATCGCTGATCACCAACTGGATGTTTTCGCGTTGAAGCTCGCGAATCGCTTCTTCCCCATTTGACGTAGTAATAATTTGATATTCCTCATAGAGTAAATCCGCCAAATAAGCGATCACTTCTTCGCTGTCATCAACCAAAAGTATTTTGGGTAACTTGGTCATAGGTATCCGGCAATTCGCACTGCAACGTTCCAGTTTTATCCAGTTTTTTCGGGTTAATTTATGTCAAATATCGTATTTATTGCAACTTTATCCTATAAAATCAAAATCTGCGGTTTCACCGGGAATTTTAACACCACCTCTTTTATGAAACTAACTGCGCTATGGTCAAAAAGCTGTTTTTAGCCTTTCTACATTTTTTGGCTTGTATCCCCTGTACGTCGCAGGAGTTTATCTTCCGCCACCTACGGTCGGGCGATGGACTATCCAACAATATCGTATACGCTATCGCGCAGGATACCACCGGCTATATGTGGTTTGGCACGACACAGGGCCTTAACCAATTTGATTCGAAGCAATTCCGGGTGTTTCTTTACGACGAGTCGGATACTACAAGCGTCTCAAGCAGCTACATCAATTCTATTCTCAGCGATACCAAAGGGACGATATGGGTCGCGACACCCAGTGGGTTAAACATCTACAACCCGAAAACCGATAAATTTCGTCGTATTTTAAAAAACTCATCTCCGGAAAGTATTTGCGACGATGCGGTAATCCGGCTGTACGAAGACAGAAAGGGCCGTGTCTGGGCCGGTACGAAAAAAGGTATCAGCATGCTCCTCTCGAAGGAAAAGGGCACGTTCCGCAGCTACCTGAACTCGGACGCTGCCGGTACACCCGGAATAAGGGAAGTCTGGGCTATTCACGAAGACGAGGACGGCGCTTTATGGATCGGGTGCCGTAACGGTTTAATCCGTATGTCCTTCGAAGGGGATCAACCGATTTACGAAGAATTTCCAAGCGCAGACCAGCAAACAGGAGGATTGCATGATCTTCATATTACCACCATCACCGCAGATCGCGACAAAAATATCTGGGTCGGTACCAAAAAAGGAGGACTGCACAGGTGGGACCGGCAAAAAAAACAATTTATCCACTATCCTGCATCGGAGATTCCCGGAAAAGGCCCTGCAAGCAATGATATCAGGGAATTGTTGCTCACGCATGACGGATCATTATGGATCGGCACATTTGACGGGATCAGCATACTCAATACCCCGTCGTCGGAATTTACGAGCATCCGGCAAAACCTGCTTAATCCGGCTTCACTTGGGAACAACTCCGTTTACGGCCTTTTCCAGGACAAAACCCATTCGATCTGGGTCGGAACCTATCACAAAGGCATCAGTGTGGTGCACGATCTTGTTATGCCTTTTCACAAGATAAAAGCCGATAAGCCCGGCCAGGGTCTGAACAGCGATGTGGTCAGTGCAGTGCTGGAAGATTCACAGCAGCACCTGTGGATCGGTACGCAGGGCGGTGGGGTAAACCGTTATGATCCGGCCAGCGGGAAATACCAATACTTCACTACCCAGAACGGCACATTGGCTTCCAACCATATCTCCGGGATACTGGAAGATGCAGCCGGGTACATCTGGATATCAACGTACAGAGGAGGGCTCTCGCGCCTCGATCCAAAAACGGGTCGTGTAAAGGCTTACCGGAATAATCCGGCGGACTCAAGCTCTCTCAGCTCCGACAATATCTCCATCCTGATAAAAGACAAACGAGGTCGGATATGGGCCGCTACCGAATCTGACGGGATCAATTTGTTCGACCCGGTTGACGATAGGTTCTACCATATCAACGAACACTCCACCCTTTTTCCACTTGGGAACCGGTACGTGCGAAGCTTGTTTGCCGACTCAGCAGGAAATATCTGGATCGGCCATGTAAAAGGCATGCAGGTTTTTGATGCCAACGGAAAGCTGATCAACACGTTGCCCCTTAAACTGGTCCAGGTAATTTATGAAGATTCAAAAAAAAGGATGTGGTTCGGCAACCGGATGAATAGTGGCCTGAACCGCTATGATCCCGGCGCCAAAACCATCCGGTCTTATTCCAGTGAGACAGGGCTTAGCAATAACAACATAGCGGGAATTGCAGAAGATGACTCGGGTCTGCTCTGGCTGGGCACGGAGAATGGACTGTCGTGCCTGGATCCGGAATCAGGCGCTGTCAGGAATTACAATACGGTTGATGGTATTACGAGCAATGTTTTTAAAGCAAGAGCAGCATTTCGGAACGGGTCCGGCCAACTTTTCTTCGGCACGGATGAAGGGATTGTCTACTTCAGGCCGGATGAGGTGAAGGTGAATCGCAATGGCCCCGCATCTGTTTTCACCAGCCTTAAGCTGAACAACAAACCTGTATTTCCCGGGGATAGCTCACAACTACTGAGCGTGCCGGTAAACGAAACCTCCACCCTGACCTTCAGTCACTTCCAGAACATTTTCACCCTTGACTTTACCGGCCTCAGCTATAACAAACCGGAGAAAAACCAATATGCTTACCGGCTGGAAGGCTTGGAGAAGCACTGGAATTTTGTGCCTGTTCCCTCGGCCACCTATACCAACCTTGCCGAGGGGGACTATACACTTTGGATAAAAACAGCGAATAGCGACGGAGTCTGGGGAAAACCGGAAGGCATGCGGATTTCGGTGCTGCCCCCCTGGTGGCGCACATGGTGGGCCTACACACTTTATGCGTTGACTCTCTTTGCCGCAACCTTTTTCATTATACGCTTCTTCTGGCTGCGCACCCTGCTGCGATACGAACATGCACTCTACCAGGCCAAGCTTGATTTTTTCACCAACATCACACACGAGGTGAGGACACATATTATGCTGATATTAGGCCCGATTGACCTTGTCCTCAACCGGGATTACGACCGCTCCGCCGTACATTCCCGCCTTATTTCCGTAAAATCAAACGGGGAACGGCTGTTGCGGCTCGTAAATGAACTCCTGGATTTCCGGAAAGCCGAGGTAAGCGCGCTATTTCTCCAGGTCCGGGAAAATGAGCTCGTGACATTTCTCCGGGATATTTTCAACTCATTTTCGCACCTGTCCGAAGCCCATCGGATCACGTCGGAATTTATCAGCGATGAAAATACTATACGCGTCCCTTTTGATCCGGAACAGTTTGAAAAAGTAATTTTCAACCTGCTGGTGAATGCCTACAAGTTTACACCGGAAGGG
The DNA here is from genome assembly GCF_039540405.1 of Ravibacter arvi. Classification (NCBI taxonomy): domain Bacteria; kingdom Pseudomonadati; phylum Bacteroidota; class Cytophagia; order Cytophagales; family Spirosomataceae; genus Ravibacter; species Ravibacter arvi. Next base: position 21,854 of record NZ_BAABEY010000005.1, on the reverse strand, counting down.
GGAAAAATAACCCTATCGGTTGCTTTGCTGGACGAATGGGTAAAAATCCAGGTAACCGACACCGGGAAAGGAATTGCCCCCGATAACCTGGGAAAACTTTTCGTCAATTTCTTCCAGGTAAATGAGCTGGGGGAAAAAAATACCGGGACCGGCCTTGGGCTGGCCCTTTCCAAAAAAATTGTGGACCAGCACGGCGGGACGCTCACCGTGAAAAGCCGGGCGGCCGCTGGCGGCCAACCGGGAGAAACCGTTTTTACCATCCGTCTTCGCAGGGTTAACCCGGCTCCCAAAAAGGCTTGAGCATGATCGCGAACAAATGACATTCATGAACGAATTGAAGCCCTGAAAAAGAGTAAGGCAGGAAAAAATCCTGCCTTACTGCTCAACACTTAACCCCCAAAACGCTGTGACGTTGGCGTCAACGCCAAACTTCTAAAAGGCATAGGACCTTCCGGTCTGCGGCTTCATTTTTTCCTTTAGCTCGATTACGTTTCCGACGTTATACTTTTTAAAAATCCGGCTTTTATAAGTACTGATGGTAGAGGTGCTTCTGTCCAGGAGCCTGGCAATTGATTTGGTCTTCATGCCTTTGATCAGATAATTCGCTACCCTGTTTTCTCCCTGTGTCAGCACAAGATTACCCGGGGCCTGCTCTTCCAGGATCGCCTCGAAGAACACCTCTTTGACGATGTATCGTTTGCCGCTGAGGGCCTCACCGATGGCTTCTTCCAACCGGGCCAGGTCGTCTGATTTGGCGACATAGCCCAGCGCACCTGCTTTCAGGTAGCTGAGGGCATGCATCGCCTCCACCCGCTCATCGAAAACCAGGATCGGGGCGGCGCGAAACCGGCGTTTCAGCGCCGATAACAGGCTGAGGTTCTCTTCCTGCCCCAAACCGTTCAGCCCGAGCGCGATCAGTTCGGGTTCCTCTCCCTGGTGGTCCCGGATGAACCCGGCCACACTTTCATATTCTTTTACCTCAAGGTCTGCGAAGCGGCTGCTTAAAAGCTGCGCCAGCCCCAGGCGCAGTACCGGATACTCATCGATTAAAGCAATGGTCATAAAACAAGCGGGTTAATTGGTTGGAACGTTCCTTATTTGGCTACGATCACGCGGTGCGCGCTGACAGATCCGTCTTCGTATAGCAGCCGTGTGGTATACACCCCGGCAGGATAATGCTCAACCGGCAGGGTGGTGACCGCGCCCTTGCCGGCCGGCACCGTATACAGGCGTACCCCGGCGCCGTTGAGGATTTCGACCTGCTTCACCGGGACGCCGCCGGCCGTTTCGATCGTAAGCAGGCCCGAAGTGACGGGGTTGGGATAAACCTTCACCGTTTCTGCGGCTACACCATTCATCCTGACGCTTTTAATGTCGGAGTAGGTGTAGCTCAGATCCAGGTCTACCATCTTCAGCCGGTAGTAATTAATGCCCGAAGCAGGCATCGTGTGTGTATAGCTGTAGTTGTTCCGCTCCTTGCTGTCCCGGTGCGAGGTTACCTGGCCAAGCTTCTGCCAGTTTTGGGCATCCCGGCTGTGCTGTACTTCGAAGTAGGCACTGTTCTCCTCCAGGGTGGTGTACCAATCGAGCTTCACGGTGTTACCTTCCCTGTTTGCGGTAAAGTCGCCCAAACTGACCGGCAGGGAATTATCGGCGACGGTAACACTGGAAGCCCGGTTGTTGTCGCTGAAGTCGGTTTCGGTAAAGTTGTCGTCGAACAGGTTGATCTGCATCCCGGCGCTTGAGGCGGTGGAAGATCTGGCCGCCACCGCCCGTACGGGTATTTCAACCATAAAATCATCGCCACCGTCGGCCCAGGGCACACTGTTGACAAAAGCCAGGTTGGTCGGCGTTGAGCCAGGAAGCAGCTCCCAGCCTGCGGGTACGGTAAAGGGCTCGGAGGTCCAGGGGATTTCCGGCACCAGGACCGCGATCACCGTCACCGAGCCGGCGGGAATTGCCGTGCCCTGCGATCCTCCCCGCGTGGCCATGCCACTGAAGGTACCTGCAGCGGCCGGGTGCGTAGCCCCGTAACCCGGAAAAGAGCTGGGCGTATACAGCCCGTAAATGGTCGACAGGTTGACAACCTGTTGGCCGGCGGCATACCCGCTGATGATCAGGAAGGCGAATATGCAAATGATGGTCTTATAAATTGCTGTTTTCATGGGAGCTGTGAGGTTGGAGCGGTGAGCCCCTGAGGTGTTCGCCGCTATCGTGAAAGTTTTTAGCTTTCAGCGACCAGGAACCGGCCGGCTCCTGGTCGCTGTTGGCTGTTTCATGGTTTTTAGTTGCCGTATATCGTGATGCTGGCTTCGTTGTTCCCGTTGTCAGGCAAGGCTTCGCCACCGGCCAGGTTCGGGATCAGCACGCGCAGTCCGAAGTTGCCGGCCGTTACCGGGTTGATCGTCAGGCTTGCCGTGATGTCACGGTTGGTCAGCCCGGCGATCGGACTGTTGGTGGTCAGCAGGTAATACCCCGGGGTTGACGATATCGTCCAGGCGGTGGCCGAAGCTCCGGTCAACGTGATGACAGAAGATGGCGTAGGCTTGTAGATACGTACTGTAACCGGTCCGGTCGTGGTGGTGCCGCTGCGCAGGTTCCTGATACGCACGGTCAGGGGCTTTGTAGTCGCCGACGACGAGAAGCCTACATCCGTCATGTTAATCTGGGGCCTCAGGTCGGGTGTTGCCGGCGTCACCAGGCCGATTCCGCCGAACTCTCCCGGTTTGGTGTCGATCACATCGGCCACACCGTCATTATCTGCGTCGGCCGGATTGTCGATCTTGCCGTCCCCATCGGTATCCTGGCCGCTGTTCGGCGTGCCGATGATGTCGTTGGTAGTACCGTCGGACTTCGGATTGATATAATCCGGCGCATCGGTGGTATTCGGTCCGGTATTTTTCGGAGCCGGGTCGCTTGCGTCGCCCCAGGTATTGGGGATTCCATCAGCAGGTGACATGATACCGTCCTTGTCCGGGTCATTGGCAGGGCTGTAGTCGATCACACCGTCGTTGTCAGCGTCACCGGCAATCGCAGCCGGGTTGCCGTTTTCCTGCAGGTCGCTTTTGCCGTCGTTGTCGCTGTCAAGGTCACGGTAGTCAGGCTTGCCGTCACCGTCGGTATCTCTTGGCGTAGTGATGCCGTTGGCGCCGGCGCTGGATGGAATGCCCGTGGTGGGGTCAATTGTACCGTCTGCGCGGCCGTCATTGTCGGTGTCGGTGGCAGATCCGCCCCCTTCACGCACGTCGTTGATGCCGTCGTTGTCTGAATCCAGGTCGCGGTAATCCGGGATACTGTCGCCGTCGGTGTCTACCGGGGTTGAGCCAGTGCCTTTTTCCACGCTGTCGGGGATACCGTCGTTATCGCTGTCTTTGTCCAGGTAATCCGGTTTGCCATCGCCGTCGGTATCGGTGGAAGGACCGCCTTCATCGCCGTTTTTGATCCCGTCGCCGTCTGCATCGCCATTCGGGTCGAAGGCCGAAAGTCCGCCGAAGTTACCCGGTTTGGTGTCGATCACATTGGGGATACCGTCGTTGTCCGGGTCGGTGGTATTGTCGATTTTACCATCGCCGTTACCATCCTGGTTTTTGTACGGTGTGCTGTTGATATCGTTGTTGGTACCGTCGGACTTCGGATTGATATAATCCGGCGCATCGGTGGTGTTCGGTCCGGTATTTTTCGGCGATGGGTCGCTTGCGTCGCCCCAGGTATTGGGGATCCCATCAGCAGGTGACATGATACCGTCTTTGTCCGGGTCATTGGCAGGGCTGTAGTCGATCACACCGTCATTGTCAGCGTCACCGGCAATCGCAGCCGGGTTGCCGTTTTCCTGCAGGTCGCTCTTGCCGTCGTTGTCGCTGTCAAGGTCACGGTAGTCGGGTTTGCCGTCACCGTCGGTATCTCTTGGCGTAGTGGTGCCGTTGGCGCCGGCGCTGGATGGAATGCCCGTGGTGGGGTCAACTGTACCGTCTGCGCGGCCGTCATTGTTGGTGTCGGTGGCAGATCCGCCCCCTTCACGCACGTCGTTGATGCCGTCGTTGTCTGAATCCAAGTCGCGGTAGTCGGGGATGCTGTCGCCGTCGGTGTCAACCGGGGTGGAGCCAGTGCCTTTTTCCACGCTGTCGGGGATGCCGTCGTTATCGCTGTCCTTATCCAGGTAATCCGGTTTGCCATCGCCGTCGGTATCGGTGGAAGGACCGCCTTCATCGCCGTTTTTGATACCATCGCCGTCTGCGTCGCCATTCGGATCAGGTCCGGTAAGCTGCACATTTACGCCGCTGCTGGTCTGCGCGGCGACAACCGAGACGCCTGTTGCTGGACTACTGGTCCAATTGGCAGGAAGCGCAGGGCTCCCGGAGCTGGTTGTGCTTACCCGTACCGAATAGGGGCCTCCTTCGGGGACACCACTGATCTGGTAAGAATTGCCGCCGTTTTGCAGGGGAGTTGTTATTGCAGGTGAGCTGGCGACAATGGCTCCGCTACCGTTTACAACTACCACATAAAGTGGTGAAGAGGCGGATGCGGGGTAAGGCCCGTTTGTTACCTGGACCGCACCGGCGACATTCCCTTTTGTCTCGACAACAACAAGGTTAAGTCCGGAAAGGAGCCATATGTAGTCATTAGGATCTGCCTGCGGCTGAAACCAACGGATAGCGGTAGCGCTGGGAGAAACCGTTGCGGTAACTGAAGGAACACAACCACTGTTATCTGTACCATTATAAGTTACCACTGTCGACCAAACGCCGCTGATCCTTTGCTGGAAAAGCATTCTTTCATCGAAATCATACTCCTCGTATTGATAGGTCACTTTATCCGCTCTTTTTCCAGCGGGGAACGTATATTGAACCCACAATCCATCTGCATCATCAAACTTCAGCCGGTTCAATGCACCGCATCCGCTCCCGTTTTCAACTGTAACACCGCTGCTTGCGGACCAATTCTGAGGCATTGGGCTCCAACTGGTGACTTGTTGCGCCCGGATTCCTGAATCAGGCAATATCAAACAAGTCAGAACCACCCAAAAGAATATAAAATGCACTAAAGCGGAAGGTTGGTCCCCACGGCTGCACTTTAAAAAAAAACTATTGTAGCTTTTGATCATCATAAGTTTAAGAAAGAACAAACAAAATGAGGGAAATTAATTGTTGTAATACGAAAGGGTAAAACCCTGAGAGCGCATGTCCGTCGCCGGGAGCGACCGGGCAATTGCATCTCCATTCTGAATGTGTAAAAAAAGCACAATACATGCGCGCGCACTCTTTTTACGACATCAAAAGAGCGAGACAAATTATACCAGCTAAGAGCAGGTAACTGTTGGCGATATTCAATTGCTATACCGGCGGTGGGGCCCATACCCCCGGTCATAGTGTGTGATACTTTACGACAGCCTTTAAGACATGATAAGGGCTGCGTAACTCACGATTAAGGCACAAAAGAACTATAGAAAAAAATCACAAATTCATTGTTTTATTTTTAAAGAAGTGGAAATAGTTATAATGCATGTCATAAAAAACTTTTAAAGTTGTTAGCAATTATCACGTAAATCAATTCATTATAATTTAACCAAATTGCATTCTTAATCGGGATAGCGACTCCCTTGTGAATTAAACAGAGATTACTTCAATCAGATATAGTATATAGCTATGAAAGATGCTTGCTTGTTATCAATATTGTTCAGAAGTTCAGTGTTACAGGATTTTTCTATGGCTATTTATTTTATTGCAAATAACGGCAGGGTATAAAATATTTTCTATCGCTCACATTACAAAAAATAGCCAGTTTGTAACAATCTGAAGGGAAAATGACCGGACGCAGAGGTTATGCTCCTGCCAGGCGGTATGGAGCAGCCCGATCCCACGCGGTATACGCGATGAGAGGCTTTCGTTTGGAAATCAAAATGTGGGGTACTACCGCTTCGCTGACGGCTGCTCGCTCATCAGGTCTTCAATCATATTTTCCATTTCCCGGTCATCGAGAGCCGGTGTAATCCGGTAGTGGTTGGCGCGATCGGAGGCAACGTCCCAATAGGTTTCGTATTGCTCATTTTGTACGAGGCTTCCCCGCGCATCAACATGGAAATAACCTGGCCTGGCTGCAAATAGGACCGCTATCTGATCCCAGCTTGATCGGCCCCTGACCAGCGCGTTGAACCGCCATATTTCATAAGCCTTTTTCACCGGATTGGGGTCCGGTGAAAAAGGCAGTTTTTTATGACCGGTCAGGATTGTTTTTCCTGCCCCGGAAAAAAATATTTTACCGGGCCAGTTCCCGAGCAGGTATTTTACATAAGGAGCCGCTCCGTTTTTCCCGAAATTCCAGTCCTGAAGCGGGGCAGTGTCCGTATGGGTCATGACCACCCAACGGGAGACCTTACGGCCGATCAGCTCCTTCCCTTCCGCATCCCTCAGCAACGTGTAAAGGCCGTAAGGATGGCCGACGCTCACTATGGTAACGCTGGAGTCCGGTTGGCCGGCGAGAATATTCTTATAGACGTCGAGCAGCGCAGCCGCCGAATCGACCAGACGATGACCATATTCATCTTTCGCTTCTGCAATTACCTGCGAATACAAATTCCGGGAATCGCCTACCTCGTTGCCTTTCGCGTGGCCGAGCGGCAGGTTCCCTCTGCCGTAATAGGTATTGATAGCGTCGCAGGTCCCCACTCCGAATTTATTTTTTTCAGAACTGAAAATGACGCCGAGAATATTGATTTCCCCTTTGTCGGCAAGCTTATGGAGGACCGCCATAGCACCTGCATCATCACAGTCCGAACCGATGTCGGTATCGAAAATCACGTTGGTCTGCGCCGGACAATCCGTATTACCTATTGTCCATAAAAGGATCGCCGCCGTCAGAAGCGACACGAATTTATCTTTACTTAAAGTCATTATCGGTTACCTATATCCTGTTCTCTCCGGGGCGCCGGATCATCCGAATTTCATTCGGGATACCCGCCCTCCTCTACAGATTGTGGTTTTGTGGCAAATGTACCGTTTTCTCTTCCCGGATCGGTCTGCCATCGCCAGTAAGCGGCGAGCAGCCCGCCGATCAGGTTTTGCAGCACACTGCTGAAAATAGCAGGTACAGCAGTTAAGGGCTCTGCCGGGAAATTCCGTTTGGCCAATACTGCTCCCAATCCGCCGTTCTGCATTCCTACTTCAATGGATATTGTTCTCGAAAAGATATGGCTGTATCCAAAAATCCTGGATATGGCGTAACCAAGTGCAAATCCGGCGATATGGAGCAGGCCGGCTGCAGTGGTCAGCAAGCCGATGTTTTCCGCTACGGCTCCGGCGCTTAGCGCAACAATGCTGCCGGCAATAAAAATCAGTGCCACAACAGAAACCACCGGTCCCGCGACCACCATCTTTTTAGCTACCTCGGGAAAGCGGTTATTAATGGCCATTCCCAGAACGACAGGGACCAGAACAACCTGCAACGTGGTGTAGAACAGCCCCCAGGGATCGATCGGGAGGTATGTTCCCGCAAGCGCTTCCGTCAGCAACGGGGTAGCCACGATGGCCAGAAGCGTCGAAACAGTGGTCATAATAATCGACAATGCCACGTGTCCGCGTGCCAGGTAGGTGATAACATTCGAAGCGGTACCTCCGGGGCAGCAGCCAACGATAATCAATCCCACTGCCAGGCCGGGCGCAAGCTGCAGCCATTTTGCAATAAGATAGGCCGACAACGGCATCACCGTATATTGGAGCACACTCGCTACAAACACAACACCGGGCATTTTGGCGATGGCCTTAAAATCATCTACATGAAGGGTAAGCCCCATACCCAGCATAACAAAAGCCAGCGCCCCTACCATCCAGTTACCCGAAAACCAGGCAAATGCGGGAGGGCATACATAGGCCAGCAACGAACTGGTGATGATCCAGACAGGATACAGGTTAACAAAGGTTTTCGTGACTGTTTTCAAGGGTTCAGGATTTAGCGGTTGTATTTATCCGGCAATATCGGAAGGTGCGGGAAGTTTACCAAGCCTCCGCAGAGACAGCGTCTGTAACCGTCGCCGAATGTCGCTAATAAATCACTAATCCATCTGGAAATTAACGGGAAGTATATGCCTTACCCGGACGGCCTTTCCTTTTAAAAATCCAGGCTTCCAGGAGCCGCTCATCATTTTAACTACGCGCAGTGCCTCCTCATCCAGGCTACTTTCCACTCCCCGAACCAGGTCGTAATCACATAGCGTACCGTCCTGGCAAACCACAAACGAAATCAATACCCTTCCCGTTGCCCCCTGGCGGGCCGCCGTTTCGGTATACCTGATATTGGAGGCGAGGAACTGGTACATTTTGTTCCTGCCGCCTTTAAATTCAGGCAACTTCCCGGGATCGGTATAGGTAAACCGGGTACCATCCCCGTCGTAAGACGTGCCGCTTTCGAGTTGGCCATTCACAAAAACTTCCTCGTAATACAACGAGCTGTCAGCGCGGATGCCTACCCATTTCCCTTTTTTTAGTCCTGCGGCAACCGCTCCCGATTCCCTTATCAATTCGCCATTAAGTTCTACGCCCGTATCGTTCCAATACCCGTCGCCATCGACAAGGGTCTGTTTACCGTCACGGCTCCAGGCGTTCAGATAATACATCGGGGAAAACGGGGCTGGTGCGGAATAAACCCGGTCATTGGGTGAAGTCGCGTATTCCACTACACTTTTAATCAGCCCGTTGTCGTGCCAGCTGAGCTCCGTCACCACGGTATCCGCACAATAACTTGCCGTCCTGACGAGTCCGTTGAGGTCATAGCGCAGGTGGCTCACCCATCGTTCAGAGTTGAATTCGGTAAAGGTAAGCCGGGAGCCGTTTTCCTGGTACGTAACTACCGGCCCGTAGCTGGTGCGGTCACTATCTCTGACCAATACCCTGGATGCTTTGACAGAATCGGTGCCCGGGTCCAGAACCCCGGTTTTATACCAGAATTCTTCCTTCCGGAAAGGAATGCGCAAGGCTTCATGCCACTCTTTTTTTCTCAGCTGCTCAAAAACTACGTCGTTGCAAATCCGGCCCCGGTGATCCACCGGGCTGATGCTGCGTAACGCGGATCCTGCCGGACCGGAAACGCGACGAAAGTCTCTATCAAAGTAGCGAACAAACGCTGAACGAATACTGTCAAAATCGGCCCGGGCTTCGGCTTTAAACGTGACAGGAAAAAACAATTCCTGGCGGACAACCTCCCCTTTCAAAAGGGCAGGTTTCCAAGCCTTATACAACCGCATCACCCGAACCGCTTCTTCCCGGCAAGGCAAATCCGGGCCATTCACCGCTTCGATTTGAGACATACTACCATCGGGCTCTATCACCCCTTTCACAACCACTTTCGTATTCAGCCCGCGAACGCCGCTCAGAAACGGAACCTCGACATTGGCGCTGATAAATTGTTGCATGAGGGCCATACCGCCACGTGGCCCGGCCGGCTGATCAACTTCGTGAACGCTGTAAATTTGCTGGCTATTGTTATGAAACGGGATAAAGCAGAAAAATAAAAGAGGAATAAAGTGTTTCATAGGTATAATATGGGAGGTTGGAAATTGGAAATCGGAGATCAGAAATCGGAAGTCAGAAGTCGGAGATCGGAAATCTGAGTGGCCGGTGCGATGTATGCGGTTCGACCGGGTTTGTTATTTCTTTAAAGTAACTCGACTGATATCTACTTTACCGAAATATAGAAGTATGACATTATATTGGCAAATCCGGTCGAAAAAAAAAACTTTACCTCAGACATTAAGGGAATGCACTTTCATAATTAACGGGTCGGGTGCAGGATGAGGTGTGCCTGGCTTCCCCTGATCCTGGCGGGGTTTTACTCCCTCATCCCTTTCGATGTACCTTTCTCCATTCTTCCTTAAGAATACTATAAACGTATGTCCCTTTGCTTTCTCCGTAAGACTGGACGTTATAATTTCTTAAAAGCCCCTCTTTTATCGCGCCGAGCTTTTCTATTGCCTTTTGTGATTTCAGGTTATTGATATCTATTTTAAACTCTACTCTTCTGAGGTTTAAATTATCAAAACAGTAATCAAGGAGGAGTCTTTTACAAATCGTGTTCGCACCTGTGCCCTGGAATTTTTCACCGAGCCATGTCCATCCTATTTCCAATCTCCTATGCTGAAAACTGATATTTCCAAGCATCGTTATCCCGACCGGATCATTGTTTTTCTTTCTTATAATTACCAGGGGATATAGCGCTTTTTCCTTTTTCGAATCCAGGCAGAAGTTGAAATAGGCCGTTAAATCTTCCCTGCTTTTTACTCGCGCGCCAAATTCGCCAAGCTCTGTACTATAGCTTATTGATTCTATTGCGTCGATATGGTGAATGGTCAAAGGGCACAATAAAATTGATTCATTTTCGAGAATCAATTCAGATGAGAAAAATTCTTCCAGATTCATATTCAAGGGGGCTAGACTTGGGGTGGAACTTGGGGGGTGACTTGGGTGGAACTTGGGGGGTGACTTGGGGGGAACTTGGGGGGTGACGATCTCCGTAGCCGGAAACACCATTCGGATAAAGTTGTCCATAAACAGAAAGCACTCTTTACCATAGTTTTCCAGAATCCGTGGTACGTCTGACCCAAGCTGCAAAAGTAAATTCTACTCCATAACAGTCTGATTCGCTGTCTTTAATTTTAGGCATAAAAAAAGAGACAACCAGTATCTGGTGTCTCCTTTTCGTGGGAGTTGAGGGATTCGAACCCCCGACCCTCTGCTTGTAAGGCAGATGCTCTGAACCAACTGAGCTAAACTCCCGATATTTTTATTTTCTTGCCGAAGTAACTTTTCACTTCAGCCCGGCATTCCGAAACAAGTTCCGCCGCCAATTCACCGTCGTACCGGGGACGGGAATCGAACCCGTACGGGCGTTGCGGCCCACAGGATTTTAAGTCCTGCGTGTCTACCAGTTCCACCACCCCGGCTCTCTTTCCCGCGTTCGGGTCAGAAAAGAAAAGCACCGTTCCCGGTGCTCCTGAGCAGAAGACGGGGTTCGAACCCGCGACCTCGACCTTGGCAAGGTCGCGCTCTACCAGCTGAGCTACTTCTGCGAATCAATTCAGGCATTTCGTTTAACGCCTCTCTCGAATTGTGGATGCAAAGGTATCCGATTAGACAATTCAGCGCAAGTCTGCCACCAAGATTTTTTTTATGATTTTTTACCGCCCCCCGCTAACCTCCTAAACCTGTTGAACTTGCCCGCAAATAATTTTTTTCTCCAAAGCGCCGACAAGCCGGTCTCGCACCGCCCTGTATTTAGAAAATAAAAGTGAGCACTGGAAAAGGGAGATCTCCTTTTCAGTTGTCACCCAGGCAAAAGCCAAAATATGACCGCCTTGTTTCTGATCACCTATCTTTTCGTCGCCATTGCAATGGCCATTCTGCTCACCATCCGGATTTTCGCCGGGGTCCTCCATACGGGCCTTGAATAATCGGACCCATGCGCCTTACTTACCAACTGCTCGGCTACCTGATCGGGAAAGTATGCCGATACCGCTCCAGTGTTTCGCTCCAAAACCTGGCCCGCGCCATGCCCGCCGCCTCATATGCCGATATCCTGCAATACCAGACTACCTTCTACCGGAACCTGTCACGGGTGCTGATCGAGAACATTTTCTATCGCCTGCCCAAGCTCCGCGTCACCCCGGAAAGCCTGGCCCTCCTCCGGAAAAAAGACATGGAGAATCGCAGCATGGTGCTATTGCTCGGCCACTACGGCAATTGGGAAGTGCTTAATAGCCTTCCGTTATGGGTAAACTCCCCGGTACAGGCACTTTACAAACCGCTCAAAAATAAGACCTGCAATTCACTTATAAAGACCGCACGGCAGCGCAACGGCCTCAGGCTCCTGCCCGCACATGGAGCGGCACGCACCTTACTCTCCGAAAGAGGGCGACCGGGAATTACCTTGTTTATTGCCGACCAATTCCCCGGCCACCGGAACGGACTGCAACTGGATTTCCTTAACCAGCCTACCTATATGTTTACCGGCGCCGAACAACTGGCAAAACGCCTCGGCGCTTACGTAGGTTATGTCGAACTCAGGCCGCTTTCGGGCCACGAATGGGAAATGTCCCTGCAAACCATATGCGAAAATGCCGCCGAAACTTCATCCGGTACCATCACAACCGCCTACGCCCAAAAGCTGGAAAAGAGCATCCGTCAAAATCCGGATTGGTGGCTTTGGACGCACAAGCGTTGGAAATAGGCGTCGGCATAGCGGTTATTAAGGCTGAAATCACGCCCGGTCTCCCGTTATACCATCGCCTTTTGGTCATTTTTGCTTAATTTTGCAGTCCCAAACAACAGTCTTAACGGACCCTACCAAAGCGCGATAAGGGGTCGCTGAGTATAACGATGAGCTACAAAGAATATAAAGGGCTTCAGTATGCCCAATTAGCCAAAGAAGTGTTGGATTTCTGGAAGAAAAACCAGGTTTTCGAGAAGTCGGTTGAAATCCGGAACGGGGCGCCGTCCTTTACCTTCTACGAAGGACCGCCGTCTGCGAACGGGACGCCCGGCATTCACCACGTAATGGCGCGTACCATAAAAGACATTTTCTGCCGTTATAAAACGCTGCGCGGTTTCCAGGTGAAACGGAAAGGTGGCTGGGATACCCACGGCCTTCCTGTCGAACTCCAGGTAGAGAAAGAGCTTGGCATCACCAAGGAAGACATCGGCAAGAGTATCAGCGTGGAGGCCTATAACGCCAAATGCCGGGAGGCCGTCATGCGGTTTACCGACCAATGGCAGGAAATGACCGATCTGATGGGGTATTGGGTAGATATGGAAAACCCGTATGTCACCTACCACAATGCCTACATAGAAAGCGTATGGAACCTGCTTAAAAAGCTCTATGACAAGGATCTGCTTTACAAGGGCTATACCATTCAGCCCTATTCGCCGGCTGCCGGTACCGGCCTTTCGTCTCATGAGCTCAATATGCCCGGTACCTACAAGAACGTGAAGGATACCACTATCGTGGCCATGTTCAGGGCGAAAAATAACGGGGTGCTTCCCGACTCCGGGTGGGGACCGAACTTCTTCCTTGCGTGGACTACTACTCCCTGGACACTCCCGGCTAACTCGGCTTTGACGGTAGGCGCCAATATTGACTATGTGCTCGTCAAAACTTTTAACCCCTACCTCTACACGCCCATCCAGGTGGTACTGGCCAAGGACCTCCTTCCCAAGTACTTCAGCGAAAAAGGGCGCGATGCTGGCTTTGAAACCTATGCCGGTTCCGATAAAAAGGTGTTACCGTGGAGCGTGGTCGGGGAATTCAAAGGAACCGACCTGAAAGGTATTGAATACGAGCAGCTGCTACCCTATGTGCAGCCGCGTACGCCGGCGTTCCGCGTCATTACCGGTGATTTCGTCACCACCGAGGATGGTACCGGTATCGTACACACCGCACCTACCTTTGGCGCCGATGACTTCCGGGTGGCACAGCAAAATGGCATTCCGGCTATCCTCGTTGAAGATGAACTTGGAAAAGAAGTTCCCATCGTAGACAGGACCGGGCGGTTTGTACAGGAAATAGGCGAATTCGGAGGACGGTTTGTGAAGCCCGAATATTATCCGCAGGAGGTACAGGATCAGCCGGATTTCAAACCTACTGACGTACTGATCGCCATTAAACTGAAAGAGGAAGGAAAGGCTTTCAAGGTAGAAAAATACGAACACACCTACCCGCACTGCTGGCGGACGGACAAACCGGTTTTGTACTACCCGCTGGATAGCTGGTTTATTCGCACCACAACCGTCAGGGAAAAACTGGTAGAGCTGAATAAAACCATCAACTGGTTCCCGGAAAGCACCGGGACCGGCAGGTTCGGCAACTGGCTCGAAAACCTGGTCGACTGGAACCTGAGCCGGAGCCGGTATTGGGGTACGCCCCTGCCCATCTGGAAAAACAGCCTGGGAGAAGAAGCCTGCATCGGATCTATCGGGGAGCTTAAAAACAGGATCCTGGAAGCCAATGCCGGTGATGCGCTTACACCCGACCAGAAATCGTTCAACCAAACTTACCTGGACCAGCTCGAGGCCGGCAACTTCGACCTGCACCGTCCCTATGTAGACAGGATTTTCCTGGTGTCGGAAAAAGGCAATGTGATGTTCCGTGAACCCGACCTCATCGACGTATGGTTCGACTCAGGGGCAATGCCTTACGCACAATGGCATTACCCGTTTGAAAACCAGGATGTTTTCAATGACAGCTTCCCAGCCGACTTCATTTCGGAAGGCGTAGACCAGACCAGGGGGTGGTTCTTCACCCTACATGCCATTGCCGGTATGCTTTTCGATTCCGTAGCTTTTAAAAACGTGGTCTCAACCGGGCTCGTACTGGATAAAAACGGCAATAAGATGTCAAAACGACTTGGCAATGCCGTTGACCCGTTCAAGGCGCTGGCCGAATACGGACCCGATGCCACGCGCTGGTACATGATTACCAACGCCGAACCCTGGGACAACCTGAAGTTCAATGCCGAGGGAATTGTAGAGGTACAGCGCAAATTCTTCGGAACTCTGTTCAACACCTACAACTTCTTTGCGCTTTATGCCAATCTGGACGGTTTTCTATACAACATCACCGATGTAACCGAAGGGAAGCCGACCGAACTGGACCGGTGGATCCTTTCGAGGCTAAGTACGCTGGTGCAGGAAGTAGAGGAACAGTTCGACGGCTACAACCCGACCAAGGCCGGCCGTCTTGTCCAGGATTTCGTGACGGAGCACCTCTCCAACTGGTACGTCCGGCTGAACCGCCGCCGTTTCTGGACCGGCGGGTCTGCAACCGGGGCGCTCAACCCCGATAAAATAGCGGCATACAACACCTTATATACCTGCCTCGCAACCGTCTCAAAGCTAATGGCACCAATCGCCCCTTTCTTTGCTGACTGGTTGTTCCGGAACCTTTCGGCAGGACAGCAGTCGGTTCACCTCACAGACTGGCCGGTCCGTCCGGCAGAGGCAATTGACAAGGAGCTGGAAGCGTCTATGGAACTTGCCCAGACCATCAGTTCACTGGTGCACTCCATCCGAAAAAGCCATAAACTGAAAGTCCGGCAGCCACTTTCGCGCATTTTAGTCCCGGTTCTCAACCCGGATACGCGCTCGCAGATCCAAACGGTAACGCCTATCATCTTAACGGAGGTGAACGTAAAAGCGGTGGAGTTTATAGAGGATGACGGCGGTGTACTGAAGAAAAAAATCAAGCCGAACTTTAAGGCATTGGGTCCGAAATTCGGCCCTCAAATGAAAGACATTGCTGCAAAAATAGCATTGTTTACCGCAGAAGATATCCGGCAGCTCGAGCAGAAAGAAGCCTACCCGCTCCTCTTCGACGGGAAAGAAGCAGTCCTGACGCTTTCCGATGTAGAAATCACTACAGAAGATGTTCCCGGCTGGGCGGTCGCTTCCGAAGGCGCTGTGACGGTAGCACTTGACATCACGCTGACCGACGCCCTCCGGAGCGAAGGTATTGCCCGCGATTTCGTAAACCGTATTCAGAACCTGCGCAAAGACAGCGGGTTTGAAGTAACCGATAAAATCCACATTTCGCTGATCGACAACAACTCCCTGCTGACCGAATCCCTGAGTCTAAACAAGTCCTATATCTGCCAGGAAGTGCAGGCAGTAGACCTGGAGTTTCTGCCATCGGCTAACGGTTCCGCGATTACTGAAATTGAAATGGACGAATTCGTCCTACAGGTAGCCGCAAAAGTGGTATAAAATAGAAAGGGGGAAAGCGAGACCGGCACGCACCGGCCTCGTTTTCCCCCTTTAATTTATTTAAAAACGGCTACGCTTCTATCCAAACGGTCTTCTCTTCTACCGGGCTGCGCCTCGCCGGAACCACCGCCGCGTTGTGACGACCGAGATAAAACAGTCCAATATTTTTCTGGTTTTCCGGGAGATTAAGAAATTCTCCCAGCGGTTCCAGCGCCCCGCCCGGCGAACTCCAGTATCCGCCTATACCCCGCTCCCAGGCCGAGAGCCAGATATTCTGAACGGCCGCCGCCGTGGCAGCAATTTCTTCCCATTCCGGCACCAGCTCGGGATGAAGCTCCACATTGATGGCAATTACTGCGCCGGATCTTAGAATCTTGTCAGCAGTAACGTCATATTTTGCCTGTGAAAAAGATGCCGGGTTGGTGGTGGCCCGATAGTTCTCGGCCATAAATGCCGCCAGGGTTTTCAGTCCCTCACCGGTAAAAACCGTAAAACGCCACGGCTGTGTAAGCCTGTGTGTGGGGGCATGGTTGGCATTTTCGAGCAGCTCCATGATGGTTTCCTTTGAAATGGGCTCGCTGACATAGCTTGGCGGAAAAATACTTCGCCTGGAACGAATAAGTGAATCTGATAAAAAAGACATATCGTAGGGTTACTAACAAAAAAACCTTCAGCGCAGGGCGTACCCGACGCTGAAGGTATAACTGATATCCCGGAATCTTCGTTCCTTCGGAACTAAACCGTTTTCGACGACAACTTGGCACCGAGGTACTCCCGGTTCAGGCGCGCAATATTCTCCAGGCTGATTTCCTTCGGACATTCGGCAGAACAAGCACCTGTGTTGGTACAGGCGCCGAACCCTTCCTCGTCCATCTGGGCTACCATCTTTTCGGCGCGCATTGTCCTTTCGGCCTGTCCCTGGGGCAACAGCGCAAGCTGCGAAACCTTGGCGGACACAAAAAGCATCGCCGAAGCATTCTTACAAGCCGCAACGCATGCTCCGCAACCAATACAGGCCGCAGCCATAAACGACTCGTCCGCATCGTCTTTAGGGATGGGCAAATTATTGGCATCCTGCGCATTACCGGTATTTACCGAAATAAAACCGCCTGCTGCTACGATCCGGTCAAATGCGCCGCGCTCCACCACCAGGTCCTTGATCACCGGGAAAGCCGTTGCGCGCCACGGTTCTACCACTACGGTATCACCATCTTTGAAAGAGCGCATGTGCAGCTGGCAGGTAGTAACCCCCTGCAGCGGTCCGTGCGGTCGCCCATTGATATACATCGAGCACATTCCGCAAATTCCCTCACGGCAATCGTGATCGAACGCCACCGGCTCCTTATTTTCTTCCACCAGCTTTTCGTTCAACACATCAAACATTTCCAGGAAGGACATGTCCGGAGAAATTCCCGACAATTGATGCGTCTCAAAATACCCTTCCGTCTGGCTGTTCTTCTGCCGCCACACTTTGAGGGTTAGGTTCATATTACCTTGACTCATGATTATTTATAGCTGCGCTGGGCAATCTTGATGTTTTCGTAAACCAATTCTTCTTTGTGAAGCTCCCACTCGCTTTCAGCGAGGTATTCCCAGGCGGAAACGAAGATGAAGTGTTCATCATCCCGCAAAGCTTCTCCTTCTTCAGTCTGGAACTCCTCGCGGAAATGTCCGCCGCAGGATTCCTCCCGTGTTAGTGCATCCAGGCACATCAGCTCTCCCAATTCGAGGAAATCCGCTACCCGGCTTGCCTTATCCAATTCGGTATTAAATTCGTCGGCGCCACCCATTACGCGGACGTCGCTCCAGAATTCACGCCGCAACGCCTGAATCTCGACAATTGCAGACTCCAGGCCCTGCTTGTTCCGCGCCATCCCGCATTTTTCCCACATAATCTTGCCGAGGCGCCTGTGGAACATTTCCGGCGAGGTTTTTCCTTTGATATTAAGCAAATTTACAATCCGCTCCCGAACACTCGCCTCAGCCGCGACAAAGGCTTCATGCGTGGTCGGGATCGCAGCGGTGCCGATCTCCTTGGAAAGATAAGCGCCGATGGTATACGGAATAACGAAGTAGCCGTCTGCCAGGCCCTGCATAAGTGCCGACGCACCCAGCCGGTTTGCACCGTGGTCAGAGAAATTGGCTTCGCCCAGGGCGTAAAGGCCGGGAACGGTCGTCATCAGGTTGTAGTCCACCCAAAGCCCGCCCATGGTATAGTGTACCGCCGGGTAGATACGCATAGGCACCTCATAGGGATCTTCCCCGGTGATTTGCTTGTACATATCGAAAAGGTTGCCGTATTTTTCCTTGACAACCGCCTTTCCCATCCTGGTAATCTCCTCTTTCGAAGGATTGTGGATGCTGTTCTTATTCGCTTCTCCTATCCCGTACCGCTCGATAGCCGCAGCATAGTCGAGATATACCGCCAGTTTTGAGGCGCCTACGCCGTAACCCGCATCGCAACGCTCTTTTGCTGCGCGCGAAGCGATATCCCGGGGAACCAGGTTTCCGAATGCCGGATACCGTCTTTCCAGGTAATAATCCCTTTCGTCTTCCGGAATTGCGCCGGGAGCACGGGTATCATTCTGCTTTTTAGGAACCCAGATCCGCCCGTCATTACGAAGCGATTCCGACATCAGTGTCAGCTTCGACTGGTGATCGCCCGAGACCGGGATACAGGTCGGGTGAATCTGTGTAAAACAGGGGTTTCCGAAGAATGCCCCTTTCTTATGTGCTTTCCATGCGGCAGTCACGTTGCTTCCCATCGCATTGGTAGACAGGTAGAAAACGTTGCCATAGCCCCCGGACGCGAGCAGGACGGCATGCCCGAAATGGCGCTCCAGCTTGCCGGTGATCAGATTCCTGGCAATGATTCCGCGGCATTTACCGTCGATAATCACCACTTCCATCATTTCATGACGGTTGTACATCGTCACGGTTCCCATACCGATCTGGCGCTCCAATGCGGAGTAAGCCCCCAGCAGCAACTGCTGCCCGGTCTGGCCGGCGGCGTAAAAAGTCCGCTGCACCTGGGTGCCTCCGAAGGAACGGTTGCTCAGCAAACCGCCGTACTCGCGGGCGAAAGGAACACCCTGCGCCACACACTGGTCAATTATGTTCCCCGAAACCTCGGCAAGGCGGTGAACGTTCGCTTCACGCGAGCGGTAGTCCCCGCCTTTGATCGTGTCATAAAACAGGCGGTAAACCGAGTCACCGTCGTTCTGGTAATTTTTTGCAGCGTTTATCCCCCCCTGGGCCGCAATCGAGTGTGCCCGTCGTGGTGAATCCTGGAAACAAAATGTCTTTACTTTGTAACCCATCTCCGCAAGCGTTGCCGCAGCAGATGCCCCGGCAAGACCGGTTCCGATTACGATTATTTCAATTTTACGTTTGTTGGCAGGGTTAACCAGGGGAACGGTAGACCGGTACTGAGACCACTTCTTGTCAAGCGGGCCTGCGGGAATTTTTGCGTCCAAACGTGATGAGCTTGCCATGTTCGTTTGTTAAAATTTATGTCGTTACAAGGGGAACCCCTATTAAAACTGCTTGAAATAGAAATACAAAGGCATTGCGGCAAACGCAGCCGGAATAACAATCGCGAAGATCCAGGCGCCTATGGTCTTAATCAGCGGAGTGTACTTCGGGTGATTAATCCCGAGTGTCTGGAATGCGCTTTGAAAACCATGATACAGGTGAAAACCGACCACTACCATACTCAGAACATAGAACAACGCCAGAATAAAATTCTGAAACGCGAAAGCCACAGTCTCGTACAGATCTTTTACAATTACTGTTTTCGTTCCTTCGTCGGCGTTGACAAACTCCACTTGCTTGACATCCTGCGTATAGTCCTCAGGCATGTCCTGGGAGAATATCTCGCCGGTTGCCAGAACCTCGGTATACTGAACGTATGGCAGTGGTTTGTTGTGAAACTTATACCAGAAATCTCCCATGTGCACCACAATGTACACCAGCAGAATGGTCCCGAGCAACGCCATGTTGCGGCTCGACCAGCTGGACTGGTTATGGACCACAGCATACCTTACGCTCCGCGCCTTACGGTTGGAAGACGCCAGGTAGATCCCCCAGAAAGCGTGAAAAAGGATAAAGAAGTAATTAACGTAAGAGATCACCTTAACAGGCGTGAAGGTGGTCATCGTGACGGCATAGGTGTTGAAGGCATACCCGCCGTCATCCTTGAAAAGCTGGAGATTTCCAATCAGGTGTACTACCAGAAAAAGACATAGAAAAAGTCCCGTTAATGCCATCAGGACCTTTTTGCCAATAGAACTGGTTAAAGTTTGTGTTAGCCAAGACATAGCAAACAGCCAGAGTGTTTTAAGTAAAATTTATTCATTTTAAAGGTGTCCAAAGGTAAGTCACATTCAAGTTTCATACAACTAAGGGTAGACTATTTCAGACACCCGCCAATTATTTATAATCTTTTTAAGTTGAGACATACTCATCCGGCATCGGAATATTTTGAAAAGGTATGAGGTGTGAGGTATGAGGTATGAGGTATGAGGTATGAGGTATGAGGATTGCCCCCTCACACCTCAAAGCTCATACCTCATACCTCACATACCATTCTCTCCTGATTTTGCGTTAACAACAGAAATACGGTGCAATTGGATTTTGCACTGGCTATACCTGTTCCCTATCAATAGACTTAGTTCCTCATTCTTATGAAGCCTTTCTCCTCTTTGTTGGTACTAGTCATTGCTTTCCTGCTGACCGGCACCCGTGCCAACGCTACCCATGTACGGGCCGGTGAAATTACAGCGAAAAGAATACCCGGAAGTTCACTCCTCACCTACGAGATTAAATTCACCGGGTACTATAACATGGACGACGATGGGAAAGATGCCGCCATACTTAATACCGATGTATGGTTCTGGATCACAGGAGAGCGTGAAGGTATCAAAACCCCACGGGTGGGCGGCCTGGACGGTATGATTGATGTCGGCAATGAAACTACCCGCAACGAGTACGTCCTGATCTATACCTTCCCCGCTCCCGGCGTCTATACTATTAACCTCGGAATCGACAACCGGAACGCAGACATTCTCAATATAGGCCCCCAGCCTACCGACCGCCTCAACTTTTTTATCAGGAGCACGCTGGCCATTAACGCCAGCCTGGGCATGAACCGGACTCCCGTCCTGCTCAACTCGCCCATCGACCAGGGCGCCATAGGGCAGCGGTTCATTCATAACCCGGGAGCCTTCGATGCAGACGGCGACAGCCTTTCCTACAGGTTATTCACCCCGCTGGGTGCTACCACCGACGGGAAAACTCCCATCCCCTTTGATTACAGGCACCCCAATACCGTGCCACCCCTGGGGCCCAAAGAAGACGGTACCGGGCAGGCCGATTTCAAAATCGACCCCATAACAGGAGACCTCATATGGGATGCCCCCTCCGTTGCCGGAATGTACAACGTAGCCTTCATCGTCGAAGAATGGCGCGACGGAAGCAAAATAGGCGAAATCGTAAGGGACATGCAGATCAGGATCAGGGATGCACCCAATGCCAGGCCAAAGCTCGCTATACCCCCGGACCTCTGTGTGGAAGCTGGCACAACGGCGCGGTACACCGTCACCGCTACCGATCCGGATGGCGACAACCTCAGGCTTACCTCTACAGGGGGCGTCTACCAGTCCTCGCTCGTTGACCCTCAGCTGGCTTCCTTCCAGGTAGGCCAATCGCCCCCGCCGGGGACCGCCTCTGCTGTTTTTACATGGCAGACCGGCTGCCTGCATGTCAGGAATGAACCTTATGAAGTCACCTTTAAGGTCGAAGATTCCCCAAGGCCCGGGTATCCCAACCCAAGCCTTTACAGGAAGCTGGTCGACATGGTTACCCTTAAAATAACCGTGTATGCCCCAGCGCCCAAAAACCTCAAGGCAACAGCCGTCGAAAATCCCACAAGGGCATTCAACCTCTCATGGGACCCTTATACCTGCCAGCTGCCGGGCGCCCAGATCGTCGTCTACAGGAAAGAAGGATGTTCCGACCTGCAGCTCGACCAATGCCAGACCGGCCTGGCCGACAATGCAGGTTATACCGTCGTCGCTAGGCTGCCCGCAAATGCTACCTCCTATGTCGACAACGGTG